>JAFEFH010000023.1 GCA_018240695.1 Pseudomonadota bacterium
GGCTTCTCCGCCACGGCCAGGTCGAAGCGCTCGGCGATCGCGCGGGTCTCGCTCTTGGGCAGCGCGCCCAGGGGAAAACGCAGGAAGTCGAGCTGCTCCTGCGTCGTGCCGAACAGGAAATAGCTCTGGTCGCGGGCCGGATCGGCGCCGCGATGCAGCTCCGCCCCGCCCTCGCCCGCCACGCGCTGGACGTAGTGGCCGGTCGCCAAAGCCTCGGCGCCGAGCTCGCGCGCGGTGCGCAGCAGGTCGCGGAACTTCACCGTGCGATTGCAGGCGATGCAGGGCACCGGCGTCTCGCCGCGCGCGTAGGAGTCCGCGAAGGACTCCATCACCTCGTCGCGGAAGCGGCTCTCATAGTCGAGCACATAGTGCGGGATGCCGAGGCGCTCGGCCACCTGGCGCGCGTCCTGGATGTCCTGACCCGCGCAGCAGGCGCCCGCCTTGCCGATGGCGACGCCGTGATCGTAGAGCTGCAAGGTCACGCCGACGACGTCGTAGCCCTGCTCCTTCAGGAGCGCGGCGGTCACCGACGAGTCGACGCCGCCCGACATCGCGACCACCACGCGGGTGTCGCCGGGCGCCTTGGCGATATCGAGGGAGTTGCGGGCGGACGGGGCCATGGCCGGGCCTATATAGGCTCCGGACGGCGGCCCCGCCACTTCAGCCCGAAGGCGCTAAAGCACTATGACTTTACCTTTTCGCATCGGCCCAGCTCCCGCAGCGAAGCGGCGCCCGTGCTGGGCCGATGCGCGATTCGACGGAAAGTCATAGTGCTCTAGTCGCGACGGCGGCCGGTGTCGCGGACCGCGCGGGCCACGCCGTTGCGGTCGTAGACGATGACCACCCGGTCGCCCATCTGGACGTCGCCGTCGTCGGCCTGCGCGATGGTGACGTCCCGCCCATCGTCCCTGCGAACCGTGACCTCGATGCCGCGGCGCGTGCTGCCGTTGCGGTCGATCGCGGTGCCGGCGATCGCGCCGCCGACCGCGCCCAGCACGCCGCCCAGGATCGCGCTGCCGGCGTTGCCGCCGATCGCGGCACCCGCCACCGCACCACCGGCCGCGCCGACGCCGCCACCGATCAGGGTGCCGTCGCTGACGCCAGACTTGGTGCTGCGCAGCGGCACTTCGCGGATCGCCATGACCCGGCCAGCTTCACCGCGGTAACCGCTGGACGACGCCGTGACGACGCCCGGCTGAACGCCATTGTCTTCCATGCACGCCGACAGGCCCGTCGCCAGCGCGAGCGGCAGGATCAGGCCGAGAAACCACTTCTTGAGCATCGGTTAAAATCCCCTTCTGACAGGGAATTTTGACCGGGCGGGCGCGCCTGTCCAGCCCCCTCAGCGGGGAGTGCGCGCTCTATTCCAGATTGCCGTAGCGCGGATCGTCCTGCGGCTGCGGCGCATAGCGCGCCTGATCGTTATAGGACGTCGAGCTGTAGCGCTGGTCCTGGGGATAGTCCTGGCCGCGCGGCACATAGCGCTGGCCGTTGCCCTGGGTGTCCTGCGGACCGCCGAACTGCTTGTTATACGGGCCATTGTACTGGCTGTTGTACTGGCCGTTGTAGTCCTGCGGCGGCGGCTGCGAGCCGTAGTCCGGCGCGGGAGACGTATCGCGCACCGCCTTGGCCACGCCGTTGCGGTCCTGCACGATCTGCACGCGGTCGCCGAGCTGGATGTCGCCGTCGTCGCGCTGGGCGATCCGCACGGTCTGGCCGTCGTCCTTCTGAACCATGACCTCGACGCCGCGGCCGCCGCCCATGCCGCCCTGGCTGTTCATGATGTTGCCGGCGATCGCACCGCCCACGGCGCCCAGCACCGCGCCGACGAGCGCGCCGCCCACCGACCGGCTGGCCACCGCACCGATCGCCGTGCCGCCGGCCGCGCCGATCAGGCCGCCCGAGACCATGCCGTTGGTCGAGCGGCCGCCACCGCCGCCACGCAGCGCCACCTCGTTCACCGATACAACGCGCCCACCCTGGCCGGTCGGCGTGTAGTTGCCCGATCCGTAGGTGCCCGACGACGCCGAGGCACTGCTCGGTCCGGTCACGTAGCCCGGCGCCACGCCGTTGCCGTTCGCACACGCGCCCAGGCCCGCGGCCAGAGCCACCGGTACCAGCGCCAATCTGATCTGCTTCACTTGCATGCCCCTCATTCGGCCCTTCACCTCTCTGGTACGAGGAGAAGTTTGACCGAATTGGGGCGGCCGCTAATTTCTTTCGTCGATCCAGGCGGCCTGGATGGCTTCGAGGATCTTCTCGTTGGATTTCTGCGGCGAGTCCTCGAAATCCGGCAGTTCCAGCACCCACTTGTGCAGGTCGGTGAACCGCAGGTTGACGTTGTCGGCGTCGGGATGGCGCTCCTCGAGCTCGATCGCGATGTCCTGGACGTCGGTCCAGCGCAGCTTGCGGGCCATCGCCGCCTCCTACTTGTCGACCATCATGTTGCGCGTGGCCGCCGGCAGCTTCACCACTAGCCCGTCCAGCGCCTCGCTCATGCGGATCTGGCAGCCCAGCCGCGAGGTGTGGGTGAGACCGAAGGCGAGGTCGAGCATGTCCTCCTCGTCCTCGCTGGCCGGCGCCAGCTTGTCGAACCAATCCTGCTCGACCACGACATGACACGTCGAGCAGGCCAGCGAACCTTCGCAGGCCCCCTCGATGTCGATGTGATTGCGGTGCGCGATCTCGAGCACGGACAGGCCGAGCGGCGCGTCCACTTCCTTGCGCGAGCCGTCCTTCAGGACGAACGTCATCTTCGGCATATCAGCTCAACCTCTTCACTCGCCGACCCGGGTTTCGAGATCCCGGACCGACATTCCCGACAGGGCATCGCGGATGCCCTTGTCCATGCGCTTCTCCGCGAACGGCTTGGACGCCGTCTCCAGCGCCTCCGACGCCGCCACGACTTCCTCGCGATCGCTTCCCTGCACCGCCGCGGCGAGACGCGTGCGCGCGGCATCGATGGCGCCGCGCTCGTCGGCGGTCAGCAGCTTGCCGTCCTTGGCCAAGGCCGCATCGAGCGCCAGCAGGTTGCGTTCCGCCTCGACGCGCGATTCGGCGAACAGGCGGCGCGCCATGTCCTCCTCGGCGTTGTCGAGGCTGTCGTAGAGCATGTCCGCCATGTCCTCGTGGCTGAGGCCATAGGACGGCTTCACCTCGATGCGCTGCGCCACGCCGGTCGTGCGCTCCTCGGCCGAGACCGTGAGCAGCCCGTCGGCGTCGACGGCGAACGTGATCCGGATGCGCGCGGCACCGGCCGTCATCGGCGGAATGCCCGCGAGCTCGAAGCGCGCCAGGCTGCGGCAATCCTCGACCATCTCGCGCTCGCCTTGGACGACATGGATGGCCATCGCGTTCTGGCCGTCCTGATAGGTCGTGAACTCCTGCGCGAGCTGCACCGGGATCGGCGTGTTGCGCGGCACGACCTTCTCGACCAGCCCGCCCATCGTCTCGAGGCCCAGCGACAGCGGCGTCACGTCGAGCAGCAGGGTGTCGGAGCCGCCGGTCAGCGCCTCGGCCTGCAAGGCCGCGCCCAGCGCCACGACCTCGTCGGGATCGATGTCGGTCAGCGGCGGCTTGCCGATCATCCTGGCGACCGCGTCGCGCACCAGCGGCACGCGCGTCGAGCCGCCGACCAGCACCACGCCGTGAATCTCGTCGGCCGCCATGCCGGCATCGGCCAGCACATGCCGGGAGATCGCGATCGACTTGTCGATGAACGCCGCGATCATCGCCTCGAACTCCGCGCGCTCGATCGCATGGAACGACGGCACGCCGCCCAGCTCCAGCCGGCCCGAGGTCTTGTCCTTGTCGGAGAGCTGCTCCTTCATCTGGCGCCCCAGCGCCAGCGCCGCCTTCACCGCGCCCTCGTCCACCGTGTCGCCCAGCCCGTCGCGCTTGCGCTCGCCCAGCATGCGCTCGGCCAGCGCGCGGTCGAAATCGTCACCGCCCAGCGCCGTGTCGCCGCCGGTCGCCAGCACCTGGAACACGCCCTTCTCCAGCCGCAGCAACGAGAAGTCGAAGGTGCCGCCGCCCAGGTCGTAGACCGCGTAGAGGCCTTCGGCGCCCTTATCGAGCCCGTAGGCCAGCGCCGCCGCCGTCGGTTCGTTCACCAGGCGCAGCACTTCGAGGCCGGCCACGCGCGCGGCATCGCGGGTCGCGGTGCGCGCGGCATCGTCGAAATAGGCCGGCACGGTGATCACCGCGCGCTCGACCTTCTTTTCCAGCGCCGTCTCGGCCTTGGCGCGCAACGCCTTCAGGATCTCGGCGGAAATCTCGACCGGCGAGCGCGGCTTGCCGCCGATGCGCAGCTTCACCATGTCGGTCTGGCCGGTACCGGGCTCGATCTCGTAGGGCAGCACGCCCGCGACCGTATGAAGATCGGACGCCCCGCGCCCCATCAGGCGCTTGATCGAGGCCACGACGTTGCGCGGCTCGCGCGCTGTCAGCAGACGTGCTTCCTCGCCCACCAGCACGCCGCCTGCCGCCGGATAGGCCACGACCGACGGCACCAGCGCCTTGCCGGTCTCGTCGTGCAGGGCCGCCGGCGTGCCCTCGCGCGAGATCGCCACCACGGAGTTGGTGGTGCCGAGATCGATGCCGACCGCCAGCGTGCCCTCGCCGGCATGCGGCAGGGGTGTCTCGCCCGGCTCGTGGATCTCCAGCAGGCTCACGCGTTGCCTCTTGCGATGTTGGTCTTCCGCGCCCGCGCTTCCTCGGCAAACTTGTCGAGATAACGCAGGCGGAGGAGCGTCTTTCTGATGGCCGGCTTGTCGTTTGCCAAGAGCAAATCACCCAGCATTTTCAGTGCCGCCGCGACGCCGTCGCGCGCCTTGGCGGCCAGTGCGTCGACGGCCTCGGCGCTGCCGGCTTCATGCAGTTCCTCGCGTGCTTCCATCGCCTCCATCAGGAGGTCGGGATCGTCGATGGTCTTGCCGTCTGCCGGCATGTCGACGCCCTTCAGCGAAGCGAGGTAGATGGCGCGGCCGATCGGGTCCTTGAGCGTACGATAGGCGTCGTTGAGCGCCGCGGCCTCGGCCGAAGCCTTGGCCCGGTCGGCCGGCGGCTTGGCCACGAACCGGTCCGGATGCCACTGCCGCTGGCCGGCGAAATACGCCTTGTCGAGCGCGCCCGTGTCGAGGTCGAGCGCCGCCGGCAGGCCCAGCCGCGCGAAATGATCCATGAGCTACACTTCAGACGTGGAAGGATTCGCCGCAGCCGCAGCGGCCTTTCTCGTTGGGGTTCTTAAACACGAATCCCGACTTCAGCTTCTCTTCCTCGTAGTCCATCTCGGTGCCGATCAGGAACAGCGAGGCCTTGGGATCGATCAGCAGCTTGATGCCGCCGGTCTCGATCACCTCGTCCATCGGCTCCTGCTTGTCGGCGAACTCCAGCGTGTAGCTGAGGCCCGAGCAGCCCTTGCTGCGCACGCCGATGCGGATGCCGGCGGTCGGCTTGCCGCGGCCGTCGATCAGCGCCTTCACCTTCTCCACGGCAAGCGGCGTCACGCTCATCACCTGCGGGCGCGGACGGCGCGCGCGGGGAGCGGCGGGCTTGGCAGCCTCGGTCGGGGCGGTCGTGGTGGCAGGCGTGCTCATGACTCTCTACTCCGCGGCCTCGTCCTTCTTGGCAGCCTTGGCGCGATAGTCCGCAATGGCGGCCTTGATCGCGTCCTCGGCGAGTACGGAGCAATGGATCTTCACCGGCGGCAGCGCCAGGTGCTTGGCGATGTCGGTGTTCTTGATCGTCTCGGCCTCGTCGATCGTCTTGCCCTTCACCCACTCGGTGACGAGCGACGACGATGCGATCGCCGAACCGCAGCCGAAGGTCTTGAACTTGGCGTCCTCGATGAGGCCGTCCGCGCCGACCTTGATCTGCAACTTCATGACGTCGCCGCAGGCGGGCGCGCCCACGAGGCCGGTGCCGACGTCGTCGGCTGCCTTGTCGAGCGAACCGATATTGCGCGGGTTCTCGTAGTGATCGATCAGCTTGTCGCTATAGGCCATGACGCTCTCCTGAAATTCCTCTACGGCCTAACGGCCGCCCATTCACGTGCGCGGCTCAATGAGCCGCCCATTCAATCGACTTGATGTCCACGCCCTCCTGGGACATTTCCCAGAGCGGGCTCATCTCGCGCAGCTTGGTCACATGGTGCACCAGGTCGGCCACCGCGGTGTCGACTTCCTGCTCGGTCGTGAAGCGGCCGAGGCCGATGCGCAGCGAAGTGTGCGCCATCTCTTCCTCGACTCCCAGCGCGCGCAGCACGTAGCTGGGCTCCAGCGAGGCCGAGGTGCAGGCCGAGCCCGACGAGACCGACAAGCCCTTGATGCCCATCATCAGCGACTCGCCCTCGACATGGGCGAAGCTGATGTTGAGGTTGCCCGGGATGCGCTGCTCGAGGTCGCCGTTGACGTAGATTTCCGGCAGCTTGGCGTGCAGGCCCTTCAGCATGCGCTCCTGAAGCTTCTTCAGGCGCACGGCCTCGGCGTCCATTTCCTTCATGCAGATCTCGGCGGCTTCACCGAGGCCCACGCACAGCGGCGTCGGGAGGGTGCCCGAGCGGAAGCCACGCTCCTGGCCACCGCCCACGATCAGCGGGACAAGGCGCACGCGCGGCTTGCGGCGGACGTAGAGCGCGCCGATGCCCTTGGGGCCGTAGATCTTGTGTCCGGAGATGCTCATCATGTCGATGTTCATCGCCTCGACGTCGAGCGGGATCTTGCCGGCGGCCTGCGCGGCGTCGGTGTGGAAGAATACCTTCTTCTCGCGGCAGATCTTGCCGATCTCGGCCAGCGGCTGGATGACGCCGATCTCGTTGTTCACGGCCATGATCGACACGACGACCGTCTTGTCGGTGATCGCCGCGCGCAGCTCTTCCAGATCGATCAGCCCGTTCTTCTGGACCGGCAGGTAGGTGACCTCGAAGCCGTTCTGCTCGAGGTGGCGGCAGGTATCGAGCACGCACTTATGCTCCGTCACGGTGGTGACGACGTGGTTCTTGCGATCCTTGTAGAACTCGGCGACGCCGCGGATGGCGAGGTTGTTCGACTCGGTGGCGCCCGAGGTGAAGATCACTTCCTTGTCGTCGGCGCCGATCAGCTTGGCGACCTGGCCGCGTGCCTTCTCGACGCCCTCCTCGGCCTCCCAGCCATAGGCATGGCTGCGCGAGTGCGGGTTGCCGAACTTGTGGGTGAAATACGGCATCATCGCTTCCAGCACGCGCGGGTCCATCGGCGTGGTGGCCTGGTAGTCCAGGTAGATCGGCTGGTCGTTACGCCGGATCTGGTTAAAAGCGCTCATGCTAACCCCTTGAAAACACTAGGCTGCCCGGTCGCGGACAATATCCGAGTTCTGCACTCGGATATATAGGTCCTGCCAGGCCGCAATCAACCGTTCGATATCCTCTGCTTCGGTGTTCCAACCAAAGCTTATTCTCACCGCCGTATCGGCCACGGCAGAATCTACTCCCATGGCCGTCAGGACGGCTGAGCGGGTGACCTTGCCCGAGGAGCAGGCCGCGCCCGCGCTCACGCAGACCCCTGCCAGATCCAACGCCATGACCTGCGTTTCGGCTCGCACACCGGGCATCGAAATGCACACGGTATTGGCGAGCCTCTTCGCATCCGCGCCGAAGACCTGCGCCTGCGGCGCGGTCTTCAGCAGCGCGGTTTCGAGCCGCTCGCGCAACGCCAGCACGTCGAGACCGTTGCGCGCCGCCGAGGCCGCCGCGCCGAAGCCCGCGATGCCCGCCACGTTCTCCGTACCCGCGCGACGGTTGGCTTCCTGCCCGCCGCCACGGCGATCGGTGACGAACGGCGCGTTGCCGCGCACGACGAGCGCGCCGATGCCGGTCGGTCCGCCGAACTTGTGCGCCGAGACGCTGAGATAGTCGACGCCGAGCCCGTGCAGTTCGACCTCGGCCTTGCCTGCGCCCTGCACCGCGTCGCAATGCACCAGCGCGCCGGTCTTGCGCGCGAGACGCACGACCTCGGCGATCGGCTGGAGCACGCCGGTCTCGTTGTTGGCGAACATCACCGACACCAACGTCGGCACCGGCGACGCCGCGAGCATCCGCTCGAGTTCGCCGAGAACGATCACGCCGGTGCTGTCGACGGGAATCCGTTCGACATCGGGCGCCGCCTTCAGCACGCTGTCATGCTCGACCGAAGAGGCCAGCACACGCTGGCATCCGGTGCCCGTAATCGCGAGGTTATTCGCTTCGGTGCCGCCCGAGGTGAAGATCACTTCCGACGGCATCGCGCCCACCAGGGCGGCCACCTGCCGGCGCGCCTGGTCGATGCGCCCGCGCGCCGCGCGGCCGGCACGATGAACCGACGAGGGATTGCCGCCGGCCTTCAGCGCCTCGGCCATGGCGTCGAACGCCACCGGCCGCAGAGGGCTCGTGGCGTTGTGATCCAGGTACGCGAGGACGGCGGACGACATGAAGTCTGGCCCTAGCTTGCCGCGGCCATCGAGTCGGAATTGGCGGCCGCCGGCGGTTCGGTCGGCGCCTCGGTGAGACGCGTCGCGAGCTTGCGCTCCAGCACGTCGCTCAGGCTGACCGAGCTCAGGAACAGATGGATCTGGTTGCCGAGCTCTTCCCACAGATCGTGGGTCAGGCACTTGCTGCGGTCGGCACGGCAGCCGCTCGCGCCCATCTCGGTGCAGCGGGTCGCCTTGATCGGCTCGTCGACGGCGAGGATGATTTCGGAGACGCGCGTGTCGGTCGAGGCGCGGGCGAGGCGATAGCCGCCGCCGGGGCCGCGCACGCTCCTCACCAGCTCGGCGCGGCGCAGGCGCGCGAACAGCTGTTCGAGATAGGACAGCGAAATCTCCTGGCGCGCGGCGATATCGGACAGGGAAACCGGCTTTGCCTGGGCATGACGGGCCAGATCGACCATCGCCATCACCGCATAACGCCCCTTGGTGCTGAGCTTCACAGCATCCTCCTGTGGTACCGGACGCCTAAAAGTCTTGAAAACCAAGGCGCCGCTAAGATATTCCAGCCCCTTGAGACGCAGGGCGCTGGGAAAAACCAACTTTGTGGCTGGGACTTAGTAAACCCGACCACCCGGGTCAAGTATCAAGATTCTGCCGCAATGTGCCGTTCTGGCCAATAATGAGGAATATTCGGAGTCTTCATGCCTGACGTGATGTTCATCGGCCCCGAGGGTCGCCTTGAGGGCCGCTATCACCAGAGCAAGGAAGAGCATGCGCCGATCGCGCTGATCCTCCACCCGCACCCGCAGTACGGCGGGACGATGAACCACAAGGTGGTCTTCTCCCTGTTCCACGTCTTCGTGAACCGCGGCTTCTCCGTCCTGCGCTTCAACACCCGCGGCGTGGGCCGCAGCCAGGGTCGTTTCGACAACGGCATGGGCGAGTTGTCCGACGCCGCCGCCGCCCTCGACTGGCTCCAGACCATGAATGCCGACGCCAAGTCGTGCTGGATCGCAGGCTACTCGTTCGGCGCGTGGATCGGCATGCAGCTGCTGATGCGCCGCCCGGAGATCGACTGTTTCGTCTCGGTGGCGCCGCCGGCCAACTCCTACGACTTCGCCTTCCTCGCCCCCTGCCCCTCGTCGGGCCTGATCGTCGGCGCGGAGAAGGACGAGGTCGTGCCGCTCGCCGACATCCAGAAGCTCGTCGCGCGTCTGTCGCTCCAGAAGGGCATCACCGTCGAGTCCAAGACCGTGAAGGGCGCCAACCACTTCTTCCACGACACGCTCGACAAGCTCGCGGTCGATGTCGACAAGTACGTCGCCAAGTGCCTGATCACGCCGCCGGGCCGCGCGACCTCGAACAAGGAGCCCTAAGGCTCGTTCAGCCTCCCGCCCGTCAGCGGGCGGTCGATGCCCGTCGTTCCGGGAAAGGTGATCGGCAGCCCGCGCAGCGAGCGCACCGCCAGGAACGCGAAGGCCTGCGCCTCCAGCGCATCGCCGTCCCAGCCGAGATCCGCCGCCCGCACCACCTTGCCCCGCGTTTCGCCCGCGATGGCGCGCATCAAGGTCGGATTGCGCGCGCCGCCGCCGGAGATCACCCATTGCGTCACCGGCGCGGGGAAGTGCGTGGCCGCCAGCGCGATCGCGCGCGCCGTGCCCTGGGTCAGCGTGGCCGCACCGTCGGCGACGCTCAGCCCCTCCGACCAGTCGTCGTTGAAGTCGCCGCGGTCGAGCGACTTGGGGGGCGTGCGCGGAAAGAAGCGATGCTCGGCGAAGCGCTCGACCCGGCCGCGATCGACCGTGCCGGAGGCGGCCAGCGCGCCGTCGGTGTCGAAGCGCAGGCCGGCGCGGCGCATGCACCAGTCGTCGATCGGGCCGTTGCCCGGTCCCGTGTCGAAGGCCAGCAGCTCGCCCGCCGGTCCGATCCAGGTGACGTTGGCCACGCCGCCGACATTCACCACCGCGAGCGGCTTGGGCAGCTCGTGCGCCAGCGCCGCGTGATAGACCGGCACCAGCGGCGCGCCCTGGCCGCCCGCTGTCACGTCGGCGATGCGCAGGTCGTTCACCACCTTGACGCCAAGCGCCTTCGCCAGCGCCGCGCCGTCGCCGATCTGCCAGGTGAAGCGCCGCTCGGGCCGGTGCGTGATCGTCTGGCCGTGGAAGCCCACCACGTCCAACGACTCGAGCGCGATGCCGGTCCGCTTCGACCACAGGCGCACGGCCTCGACATGCTTGTCGGTGACCGCCCGCTCGGCGGCGCGCGTGGCATCGTTGGGCGCGTCGGCGCCGAAGGCGGCGCGGATCAGCGTGCGCACGGCGGGCTCGTAGGCCAGCGTCGTGGCCGGCCCCTGGGCCGAAACGGTCTCGCCGTCGGTCTCGATGAGGGCCACGTCGACGCCGTCGACCGAGGTCCCGCTCATCAAACCCAGAGCACGGAGAGGAGATGAAGGCATGGCGGGAATGTGTTACACCCGCCGCCCTTCGACAGACAATCGTTCAAGCAGAGGCCGGGCGGCGAGATGGCTACGTTCAAGTCGGATTTCATGCGGATCGTGCACGAGCGCGGCATGATTCATCAATGCAGCGATGCGGCTCGTCTCGACGAGATGCTGAGCACCGGCACGCGCACCGCCTATATCGGCTTCGACTGCACTGCCGATTCGCTGCATGTCGGACATCTGCTCCAGATCATGCTGCTGCGCTGGTGGCAGAAGACCGGCCACCAGCCGATCGCCCTGATGGGCGGCGGCACGACCAAGGTGGGCGATCCGTCGGGGCGCGACGAGACCCGCCAGCTCCTCACCACCGAGACGATCAACGCCAACATGGCGGAGATCAAGAAGAGCTTCGCCAACTACCTCACCTTCGGCAGCGGTCCGAAGGACGCCATCATGGCCAACAACGCCGATTGGCTCGACAACCTCCAGTACATTCCGCTGCTGCGCGACATCGGCCGCCACTTCTCGGTCAACCGCATGCTGACCATGGACTCGGTGAAGCTGCGCCTCGACCGCGACCAGCCGCTGACGTTCCTCGAATTCAACTACATGATCCTGCAATCGTACGACTATGTGGAGCTGTACCGGCGCCACAAGTGCATCGTGCAGATGGGCGGCTCGGACCAGTGGGGCAACATCATCATGGGCGCCGACCTCGGCCGCCGCGTCGAGGGCGCCGAACTGTTCGCGCTGACCTCGCCGCTGCTCACGACCTCGTCGGGCGCCAAGATGGGCAAGACCGCGGCGGGCGCGGTGTGGCTCAATCCCGCGCGGCTCAGCCCCTACGAGTTCTGGCAATACTGGCGCAACACCGAGGACGCCGACGTCGGCCGCTTCCTCAAGCTGTTCACCGACCTGCCGCTCGCCGAGATCGCCAAGCTCGAGGCGCTGCAAGGCCAGGAGATCAACGAGGCGAAGAAGGTCCTGGCGACCGAAGTCACCACCCTCGCCCACGGCCGCGAGGCGGCCGCGCAGGCCGCCGAGACCGCCCGCCGCACCTTCGAGGAAGGCGCCAAGGCCGACGCCCTGCCGACCGTCGACATCGCGCGCGCGAAGTTCGCGGCGGGCATCGCGGCGTTCGATCTCTTCCACGAGGCCGGGCTGGCGGCCAGCCGCAACGAGGCGCGCAAGCTCATCAAGGGCGGCGGCGGGCGGCTGAACGACAAGCCGATCGAGTCCGACACCGCGATGGTGGGCGAGAAAGACCTCGACGGCTCGGGCACGCTGAAGCTCTCGGCCGGCCGCAAGCGCCACGTGCTGGTGCGCGCCCGCTAGGGGTTGGACGGCTTCACCGTCTCCGGCACCGGCGTATTGTCCACGGGCGAGGAGAAGAGTTCGCGCAACCCGCCCGGCGTCACAGCCGACATCATGTTGATGTCGGACTTCAGGTCGTCGAGCGGGCCTTCGAGCTTGTAGGAAATCGCGAACAGCCCGCCGTCCTTGCCGCCGGTCAGCAGCGGCCCCAGCAGCGGCACGTTCGACAGCAGGTTGTTCAGCGCAAAGCCCGGCACGACGATGCCGCGGAGCCGCGCCGTGTCGCTGCCGAGATCGATCCATCCCGCGGTCGTGAGACCGATCGACTTGCCGCTGGTGCGTCCGTTGCTGACGTCGATACGGTCGCCGGTCTTGACCAGCCGCGCGTCGAGGCTGTCGAAGTTCTGCAAGGCGTTGCCGGCCCGGCCCAGCCCCTCGATCGTCGAGTTGAGCGAGCCGACGCCCTTGCGCGGCGTCACCTTCTCCATGTGATACGGCCCCAGCCGCAGGTCGCCGATGAGACGCGACTGCGGCGTCGTATCGTCGAAGCGGCCCTGGAAGGTGAGGTCGCCGCCGACCAGTCCGTCGAGCCAGCCGGCCTCCTTCAGCAGCAGGCCGAAGTCCGGCACGAACAGCGCGACCGTGCGGCCGTTGCCGGCCGGCGTCACCTTGAAGGCCGAGCCCTTGCCGGCGCCGAGCGCCAGATCGGCCGACGCCAGCCGCTCGCCCGCCATCTCGAGGCGGCCGTTGAAGGCGCCGAGCAGACCGCGCTGGACGATGAGCTGGTCGAGTTTCACGGAGACGCGTGTGTGCTGCACGCCTGCCGCCGCCGCGCCGTCCGGCACCGCCGCCGCACTGTCGTCGCGACTCTTCAATGCCCGGCGAATGCGCGCGAGTTCCAGCGAGGGCCCCTGGAGCGCGATATCGATGCCGTTGCCGACGCGCTTCCAGTCGACGGCGACGTCCGATCGGCCGATCGACAGTTTCTTGACCTCGACCTGGTCGACGATGGCGCCCGGTGCGAAACGCACCTGTCCCTTGGTCACGAGTCCGTTGGCCTGGCCGTCGAAGTCGATCGAAGTGAGCTTGGCGCCACTGGCCAGCTTGATGCCAACGTTGAGCATGCCCGCCACGCCGGCCGCCTTGGTCCAGTCAAGCTGCGATGCCGCGGCCTTCGCGCCCTTCAGATCGAGCTTGGCATGGACCTCGCTCGTGCCGTTGACCGCCGTCTGGTACGACATCACAACGCCCACCGGCCCGCTGAGGTAGGGCTCGGGCGTCGGAAAGCCTGCCTTGGCCATCAGCGCGGCTGGCACCGTGCCTTTCAGGTCGTAGCGCTGCCGGTATGCGGGCTTCGGCCCGTAGATCTGGTGCCAGCCGATATCGACATTGTTGCCGTCGAGCTTGCCCTGCCCCGACACGGTGAGCTGGTCGTTGGCGTAGATCACCCGGCCGACCGCGTCGGTCAGATCGACGTCGCCCAGGACGTTCCGGAGACCGAAGCCCGACAGCGACGCCTCGGCCCGGATGTCGATGTCGGCCACGGACAGCGAGGCCAGCAGCGGGAAGCGCAGGGTGAGATCGATCGCGGCGTCGCCCTCGATCCGCTTGGGATCGAACAGCGCATCCTTGGGCAGGCCGAGCTTGGGCCGCGCCAGCAGCGCATTGACCGCCGGCACCGGCCCGGCGATGGGCAGGCGCATTGCCGCGAACTGCTCGTCCCCCTCGAGGCCGGTGAGATCGATGGTGGCGCCCGTGACCCCGAGGCCGACCGACGTGCCGCCCGCAACGTCGAAGTGCAGCGTGCCGTTTTCGTAGCGCGCCTTGCCCGAGACGTTCTCGAGTTCCGGCATGTGCGGCATGTAATGGATGCGCAGGCCACGATAGGCGAGCAGCCCCACGACCCGGTCGATCTTGAGCTGGCTGAGGTCGTCGGCCGGCGCACTCAGCGCAAACTCCGCGCCGACATCGACCGTGCCGCCGCTCAAGTTCCCGAGCGCCCACTGACGGCCACCATCGGCCAGGTCGAGCGGCCAGTATTCGCCGAGGCGGTCGACCGGGATCTCCCGCAGGTCGGCGCGTCCGCTGAACGACTGCGTGCCCCCCGTCTTGCGGCCCACGCCGGTCATGCCGAGCTTCGCCGCGCCGAGGTCGACATCGACATGATCCACCGTGACGACGCTCGTCGCGGTGTCGAGGAAGGCCAGCGCATTCACCGAACGCACGGCATGCGACGTCGACAGAACGCCCGGCAGGGTGAGCATGCCCCTGCCCCCGTTCACTTCCATCCTGACCGAGCGCACGTCGCCCTCGCCGCTGGCCTCGACGTTCATGCGGCCGGACAGCGCGATGTCGACGCCCCTCAGCACTTTCATCTCCGGCGCGAAGTCGGCGAACATCAGGGGATTGAGGCCGTCGAGCTTCGCCTCGATCGAGATGCGGCTGCGGTCGCGCGTGTAGACGCCGGACAGCGAGACGTCGACGGGCTGATCGATGCCCGATCGCGTGAAGCGCGCGTCGGCGCCGATGATCACACCCTTGGCGTCCCGCTTCAGGCTGGCGCGCGCGGAGGGCGCCGTCCACACGATGCCGGTCGGAATGTCATGCAGGGTGACCTTCGCGTGCTCGACGAGGACGGTATCGAGCTGCCCCAGCAGCGTCTTGTAATTGGGCTCGGCCAGGAGCTGCTCGATCAGCAGCGCGACGACCTCGCTCTGCGAGTCGGCGTCCTTGCTGGCGAAGATGCGTTGCAGCATGCCGCCCTCGCGGGCGATCTCGGCATCGAGGCTGGGCTGCTCGACCACGATAGCATTGGGCAGCAAATGGCCGCTGACGAGACTGCGCGCCTCGAACGACAGGGCGACGCTGGGCGCCGTCGCCACGTCCCTCTTGTCGGCATCCGTGACATGGAGGCCCGAGAAGACCAGCCGCACCGGCTGGCTGACGCCGCTCCATTCGACGTAGACCCGATCGGCGTGCAGTCTCATTTTGCCGCCCGGCGTGTCGAATTCCTGGGCGATGCGGGTCTTCAGGAAGTCGAGCTCCACCGGGCCACTCATCAGGCGGAGCGAGACCACGGCCACGAGCACGGCCACGGCGACGACGACGCCGATGACGACGCGCTCGAGCACCCGATAGACTCTTCTCACCAAAGCCGATACTTCCGCGTTCTTGACGATGACGGCACGGGTCGACCAGCGTGCCTGCGATAATCCACAATTTACCTGCCGACGCCGCCCATGTCTTGGCTTTCCGCCTCCAACCTCCCGCAACCGCACGACAGAGCGCGCCTCGCCGTGGCCTGGACCCGCTGGACCGAGAAGGCCGCCCGGCCTGACGATCCCGCCGCGGTGGCGCTGCTCGACGCCCTGTTCGGCAACAGCCCGTATCTCGGCGAAGCGGCGCTTCTCAATCCGGCGTTCATGACCGATCTCTGGCAGCGCGGGCCGGACCCGGTGTTCGCCGACATTGCCGCCGCTCTCGCCGCCGCGCGGGTTGCCGCCCATGGCGGCGAAGCGCCCACGACGGTCGCGGCGACCTTGCGCAAGTTGAAACGCCGCGCGGCCCTCACCGTTGCCGTCGCCGACATCGCCGGCGCCTGGCCGCTCGAAAAGATCACCGGCGCCCTCAGCAGCTTCGCCTGCGGCTGCCTCCAGGCACTCACGGACGCCATCCTTCTCCAGCTCGCACGCGAGGGGGGCCTGGCCATTGGCAGCGATCCCGACGCCGCGGCCTTCACCGTGCTCGGCATGGGCAAGCTCGGCGCCGGCGAGCTCAACTACTCGAGCGACATCGACCTGATCCTCCTCTACGACCGCGAGACCGCGGCCCTGCGCGACAACGAGCAGGCGCCGCGCCATCTCGTGCGCGGGGCGCGCGTGCTGGTCCAGCTGATGTCGGAGACCTCGGCCGACGGCTACATCTTCCGCACCGATCTGCGCCTGCGGCCCGACCCCGGCTCGACGCCGCTCGCCATGTCGGTCCAGGCGGCCGAGCTCTACTACGAGAGCGTCGGACAGAACTGGGAACGCGCGGCGATGATCAAGGCGCACACCGTCGCCGGCAATCGCGCCGTGGGGGAAGAGTTCATCGCCTCGCTGCGGCCCTACATCTGGCGCAAGCATCTCGACTTCGCGGCAATCCACGACATCCACTCGATCAAGCGGCAGATCGATGCCCATCGCGGCGGCGGCACCGTGAAGGTGCTGGGCCACAACGTGAAGCTCGGCCGCGGCGGCATCCGCGAGATCGAGTTCTTCGCCCAGACCCAGCAGCTGATCTTCGGCGGCCGCGATCCCTCGCTACGCTCGCGCAATACCTGCGAGACCCTGCGCGCCCTCACCGCCGCGGGCCACGTGGCGCCCCAAGCCACCGAAGAGCTGATCGAGGCCTATGGCTTCCTGCGCCGGACCGAGCACCGGCTGCAGATGATCGACGACAAGCAGACCCACAGCGTACCCGACACGGAGGAAGCCGCCGGCGCGCTCGCCACCTTCCTGGGCTTCGCGGATTTCAAGAGCTTCGAGGCCGCCCTGCTCCAGCGCCTGCGCTGCGTCGAGGGCCACTACGCCCATCTGTTCGAGGAAGCGCCGAGCCTTGCCGGCCCCGGCGGCAACCTCGTCTTCACCGGCACCGACGACGATCCCGGCACGCTCGAAACGCTGACGGCCCTCGGCTTCAAGGATGCCTCGGCCGCCGCCGGCATCGTGCGGCGCTGGCATCACGGCCGTTACCGCTCGACGACCTCGGCCCGCGCCCGCGAGCTGCTGACCGAATTGATGCCAACCTTGCTGAAGGCGCTGGGCGACACCGCCGCGCCCGATCAGGCACTGCTCAACTTCGACCTGTTCCTGGCCAACCTGCCCGCGGGCGTGCAGCTCTTCTCGCTGTTCAAGGCCAATCCGGCGCTGATCGATCTCGTCGCGGCGATCATGGGCAGCGCGCCGCGCCTGGCCGCACATCTCGCCCGCCGCACCATCCTGCTCGACTCCGTGCTGTCGCCGGACTTCTACACGGCGCTGCCGCCGGCCGCCGACATGACGGCCGAGCTGATGAAGCTGCTGGCGCCGGCGAACGACGACCAGGACATCCTCGACATCGCCCGGCGCTGGGCTAACGACCGCCGCTTCCAGGTCGGCGTCCAGCAGCTCAAGCGCATCCTCAGCCCAGCGCGGGCCGGCGAATACTATTCCGACATCGCCGAAGCCACGATCTCCGCCCTGTGCGACAGGGTCGAGCGGCGCTTCGCGGAGACCCATGGCGGCTTCAGCGGCCAGCGCCTCGCCGTTCTCGGCCTCGGCAAGCTCGGCAGCCGCGAGATGTCGGCCACCTCCGACCTCGACCTGATCTTCGTCTACGACATCCCGCCAGGGCTCGAGACCTCGGACGGTACCCAGCCGCTGGCGCCGATCCAGTACTACACGCGCCTCAGTGGCAAGATCGTCACCGCCCTCACCGCGCTGACCAACGAAGGGCCGCTCTACGAAGTCGATATGCGGCTGCGCCCCTCGGGCCGCGCCGGACCGCTGGCCAATTCGCTCGAGGGCTTCGAAACCTATCATGCGCAGTCGGCCTGGACGTGGGAGCACCTCGCCCTCACGCGCACGCGCGTGATCCATGGTCCACGCACGCTTGCCGAGCAGCTCGAGCGCATCACGCGGGCGACGCTCTGCCGGGAGCGCGATCCGGCGACTCTCGTACGCGACGTCGCGGACATGCGCGACCGCATCGCCGAGCATGCGCCGCCCAAGAGCGTATGGGACTTCAAGCATCTGTCCGGCGGGCTGTTCGACATCGACTTCGTGGCGCAGTACCTCGCGCTACGGCATGCCGCGGCGCGGCCCGAGATCCTCGATCCGAATCCGTCGGAAATGCTGCGGCGGACGGCAGCCGCCGGCCTGATCGACAAGGCCGACGCCGAGCGTCTCGTCGCAACGCGCCTGCTGCTGTCGGATGTGCAGAGCCTCTTGCGCCTCACGCTGGACGGCGACGAGGCCGCCTTCGACGAGGCCAAGGCGCCCGAGGGCCAGCGCCGCCTGATCGCGGCCACCGAGAACGAGCCGGATATCGCCGCGTTGCGCGCGCGGATCGAGGCGGACGCCGCGGCCGCCCGTGCTATATACAGCCGCATCATCGAGGATCCGGCGCGTGCCGCCGGCTGGAAGCCGAGGAGAGGACAATGAGCGTCGAAGTGGGCAAGAAGGCGCCGGATTTCACGGCGCCCACCGACGGCGGCAAGAAACTCAAGCTCTCCGAGCTGCGCGGCAAGCCAGTTGTGCTCTACTTCTATCCCAAGGACGACACACCGGGCTGCACGATGGAAGCCTGCGGCTTCCGCGACGCCATGCCCGACTTCAAGAAGCTCAAGGCGCAGGTGATCGGCGTCAGCAAGGACAGCGTCGCCCGCCACGACAAGTTCAAGGCCAAGTACGAGTTGCCGTTCCCGCTGGTCTCCGACGAGGACGGCAAGATCTGCGAGAAGTACGGCACCTGGATCGAGAAGAGCCTGTACGGCCGCAAGTACATGGGCATCGACCGCGCCACCTTCCTGCTCGACAAGGACGGCGTGGTCCGCAACGTCTGGCACAAGGTCAAGGTGAAGGGGCACGTCGAGGACGTGCAGCAGGCGCTGAAAGCGCTCTAGCCCGCTGTCGAAAAGCGGGGCGCTAGTCGCGCCCGCTCTTGCTCGAGAAGTAGACCAGCGACATCAGCCCGATGCCGAGCGCCAGGGTCGCCAGGATGCCGAGGCCCATGGCGATGTAGCCGCGCGTCGACATGCTCTCGCCGCCGCCGGGCGCGCCGCCCATGCCCCAGCCGACATAGCCCATGTAGATCGCCATGCCGAGCAATCCGAGCAAGATCACAAGGATCACGATCGTTCCGGCACCAAACTTGCGTTCGTTTTCCACTTTCCACCTGTCTTGCGCCAACCGGGCGCGCATCCAGCTTGTCACGAACGGCGACGCCGCAGAACAACTCCCTGTGCGTCATTTGCCCCAGATTGATCACGCGCCGCGGGGCGCGCCTTCCCCCATCCTTCGGCATGGATATCGGGCCATCGGGCAAGCGCATGAACGTTGCGGACACGGAGCGGGAATACCGTACCCAATCGGACGAGGCCTTTGCACGCTCCATGGCGGAGTTGAAGCGCGCCCTCGCGCAGCGCGAACCTGTTGTTCCGCCCGACTTCGAGTTCGTCGCCGAAACCCCTGCGCCCCGTGAGGAAGCTCATTCCCCCACTTGGGCGGGGCCAATTCTGCTCTTCGTCGCCATCGCCACGGTAACCGCGGCCGGCTTCCATGCCTATCGCCGCCTGCCGCTGTCCTCCCATCGCGTTGAGGTGCCTGCTCCAGCGGTCACCATCCCGCCAGCCATCGACAGCCCGCCGCCGCCCTCTTCCGAGGCCGTGCTGGACACGCTCCCAGCCTCGACCGTGGAAGGCACCCTGCCACCGCCCGCCTCGCCACCGGTCCCGGTGAAGGACGAGAGGCCGCTGGCCGGTGGCGATATCGCCGAGCTTCAGGCGCGTCTGAAAAGCCTGGGATTTTCGCCGGGCGACATCGACGGCATCGGCGGCCCGATGACCGCGACCGCCCTCAAGCGCTACCAGCAGGCGCGGGGCCTGCCGCAAACCGGCGACATGACGGCCGGCACGCTCAGCGCGCTGCGCCGCGAGGCTGCCCGCTAGGCGTCGAGATTGCGGTCGCGGCTTTCGGGCAGGACCCACATGGCCGCCAGAGTGATGACGCTGGTCAGCGTCACATACCAGGCGGGCGACACCGGATTATCCGTGGCCTTGATCAGCCAGGTCACGACGTACTGCGTGGTGCCGCCGAACAGCGACACGCCCACGGCGTAGGCGATCGACAGGCCGGTCGACCGGACCGCCTTCGGCAGCAGCTCGGGAATGACGACCAACGAGGCAGCACTGCTGATCGCCGTCAGCCCCGTCAGCACGATCGTGGCGAGGTAGAGATTGGCCACTGTCGGATGGCTGGACAGCAGGATGAACAGAGGCCACGTCGTCAGGGCGAGCAACAGGCGCGGCCAGATCATGGTGCCGCGGCGGCCGTATCTGTCCGCGAGCCAGCCGCCGACCAGCGCGCCCCCGAACAGCGCGACACCGCCGATCACCGTCGCCGACAGCGCCACCGTCGACGGCAGGTGCAGGGTCGCGATCGCGTAGGTGGTCATGTAGTTGGAGACATAGGTCGAGACCGTCCCGCCCAGGATCACCAGCACGGCGAGGACGATGAGCTTGCTGTGTGCCGAAAGCCGGGCGCGCTCGGCCGGTGCGCCCTCGGTCAGCGTTTCGGGCATCGTGCGCCGCAGGTAGAAGGCCACCGGCACCAGCAGCAGGCAGAGCGCGAACGGGATGCGCCAGCCCCAGGCGGTGAGCTCCGCCTTGGTCAACACGAGCGAGAGCCCGAGACCCAGCAGGCCCGCGGCGAGCACGGCGAGGCCCTGGCTGGCGAGCTGCCAGCTCGAATAGAGGCCGCGCCTGCCGGCCGGCGCCGCCTCGATCAGGAACACACTGGCCGGGCCGACCTCGCCGCCGAGCGCAAGGCCCTGCACGAGCCGGCAGACGATGACGATCACCGGCGCGGCCACGCCGATCTGCGCATAGGACGGCGTCAGTGCAAGGCCCATCGTGCCGATGGTGATGAGGGCGATGGTGAGCAGCATCGCCGGACGACGGCCGGCGCGGTCGGCATAGGCGCCGATCAGGATGCCGCCCAGCGGCCGGAACACGAAGCCCACGCCGAACACCGCGACCGAGGCCAGCAGGCTGTTGAACGGATCGGTCGCGGGAAAGAAGGTCTGGCCGATATAGACGGCGAAGAAGGCATAGGTCACGAAGTCGAAGAACTCGAGCGCATTGCCGGCGACCGTCGCGGCCACCACCCTCATCGGAATCTTTTTCGCCGAACCCTGCATATTGCACGCACCTCGTGACCGAAAACGCGCGCTGCTCTAGCACATCGGTCGCGTACGGTGCGTACGCGACGCCTCAGCTTTTTTCTGGGAACACCCCGATATGAACTGGGGCTCGCCCCTACTTCTTCTTCGTCGGCGCCCAGCCGTAGATCTTGCTCAGGCTGCCCCCCATCAATGTCGTACGGTCGCTGTCGGACAGACGGTCGGTGACGCGGAAGGCCTCGACGCCTTCCTTATAGGTCAGCAGCGCCACGGCGCGCGTCCAGTCAGTGCCCCACATGCAGCGGTCGAGCGTGAAGGCGTCGAAGATCTTGCCCAGCGGATCCCAGATGTCCTTGTACGGGAACTTCTCATGGCTGAGCGTGCAGGCGCCGCTGATCTTGATCGCGACGTTCCTGTGCTTGGCGAGCGCCAGCACGTTCGGGAGATCGTGCCACGGCTTGGCCGGCGCCGGCGGCTTCATCGGCTGCTCGAGCCCGAGATGGTCGATCACGATCTGCGTGTTGGGATGGCGCGCGGCCATCTGCGCGACCTGCGGCAGGCGGTCCTTGGCCATCAGGTTGAGCGGCAGGTCGTGCTTGGCCGCCGCCTTGAGCACGCGATCGATGCCTGCATCGGCCGGGTCGGTCGAAACGCTGTCGTTCATCATGATGCGGATCGCCACCGTGCCGTCCATCGCGGCCCATTCGGCGATCGTGTCCTCGACCTTGGGATCGTTGGGATCGACCGGCTTGATGACCGCGAACTTGTCGGGGTGCTTCTTCTGGACGGCGACGGCGTAGCTCGCGTCCCAGCGATACATCGTGTGCACGGAGACCAGCAGCGCGCCGTCGACGCCGACCGAGTCCATCGCCTTGATCATGTCGTCGGCCGTGACCTCGGGCGGCCCCGCCAACACGGCATGCCACGGACGGCCCGGATGGTTGCGCTCGTAGCAGTGCACCTGGACGTCGATCGTCTGCATGATTTCCTCCCGTGGGTTGGCCGGAAGGCTAGGCGGCGATTTTCACCGCTTCAAGGGCAGGCGTAGCGAACTTCGCCCTTGCCGTTCGCGACGCAAACCGCGCCCGCGGCAGATCCGTCGGAAACGCGCACCAGTTCCACGATGCGTTCCTCGCCCGGCTCGAGGTTGAAGCCCTCGTCCGCCGCCCGCCAGTGCGCGTCCTCGATCTGGATGCAGTGCGCGAAGCGCGTCGCGCGAACCGTGAGCGCCCGGCCGCCGGCCGGCTCGACGCTGAGGCCCGGGTCGGCCGTCAGCGCGGCGCGCCCCTGCGGAAAGTGGGCGGCCTCGGCGAGGCGCTGGCCGGTCGCCGCATCGTCGAGCGTCACGACCGTGACATCGAGCGCCGGCACGCCGAAGCGATAGGCGCAGGTGATGTCGAAAAAGGCGCCGATCATCTCGGCGGAACTGATCGTGCGGTTGCTGCGCGGCGGCAGTTCGACGTCCCGCAAGCGGCGCATCACCAGCGTCTCGCCGTTCTGGTAGCAGCGCAGCGAAAGCTTCGCCCGAACCGGCGCCGCCGTATCGTTGATCAGGTGGATGGCCAGCCCATCCAGCCCCTCGTCGGTCAGCGACACCTGCACCGGCCGGAACGCGCGCCGCAGCGCGTGCCAGGAAAGCTTGGGCGTCCCCTCCGAATCGACCACACCCCAGCCGGCGCCCGGCATGAAGTCCTTCAGCATCCACACCAGCGCGCCGGCGCACGACGAGCCGGCGCGCCGCCACTCCGCGATCGTGGCTTCCATCACCTCGGCGACGGCGGCGCGGCGCAGACGGGGCGTATCGGCGCCGTAGAGCAGCTTCGTGTAATGCGCCGTGACGTCGGCGAAGTCCCAATCGGTGCCGCCATCCTGCGGGACGTTCGAGGAGATCCCGCCGCGCGCGAACACCGGCAGGTTCGAGAAGCCCAGGCACTCCGTCGCGAACCGCACGCCCGCACGCCGCGCATCGTCCAACGGCCGCAGATAGGCGCCGACGCCGTAGTAATGCGAGACACCCTCCCCGATCGCGAACGGCAGGTCGCCGCCGCTGGGCGAATTGGCGACGTAGACCGCATCGGGCCGGTGCGCGGCCACCGCGGCGGGCAGCAGCTCGTCGTAGAGCGGCCCGCTCCACAGCTCGGGCGGGAGGCCCATCATCGACACCTGTTGCGCGACTTCGCTGCCGCCGCACAGCACGGCGAGCGATGGATGAGCGGCGGTCCGCCCGAGGAACTGCGCCGCTTCCGCCTCGACGCTCGCGCGGAACGCGGCGTCGGCCAAGGGATAGTCCATGTTGGCGAACATGAAGTCGTGCCACACGAGGATGCCGAGCTCGTCGCACAGCTCGAAGAAGGCGTCGCCCTCGTAGATCATCGAGCCGGCGACGCGCAGCATGTTCATGTGCGCGGCACGCGCCTGGTCGAGCCAGGGCTTCAGGCTCGCGCGGTTCCCCGCCAGCGAGACGAGGTCGGAGGCGCTCCAGCAGGCGCCGCGCGCGAAGATCGACTGGCCGTTGACGACCAGCGCGAAGCCCTTGCCGTCGACACCGCGATCGACGGCGATCGAGCGGAAGCCGGTGCGGCCAAGCGCGATCCCGCGCCCGTCCACCGTCAGCCGCACCTCGTGCAACGTCGGCGTGCCATGCGTGTGCGGCCACCACTTCTCGACCTCCGGCAGCCGCAACGTGCCCGTGAAGCGATCGCCCTCTTTCCGCGCCAGCGCCACGCTTTGGCCAGCCGCGGCCAGTGCCACATCCTGTGCATCCGCGAGACGCAGCGACACGGTCACCACGCCGTCGTCGCCATCGAGCGCGCTGCGCAGCGACAGGTCGCGCACGTCACCGGCAAAGCCGATCTTCCGCCACGGGCCGACGGCATGGACCGGCGGCTGCCAGCCCGTCATGTGCCCCAGCAGGGTCGTGCGCACATGGCGCAGCGCATTGTTCCCGACCAGCCGCGTGCGCCAGCGCGCCCGGCCCTTCTTCGCCGCGATAGCCGCATCGAGCGACCGGAAGGCGATCACCAGTTCGTTGTCGCCGACCAAGGTCACGTCGACCGCGTGCGCGAGGAACATGTTGTCCGAGCGCAGGATCGACACGCCGTTCAGCCAGACCTCGGCCATCGTCGCCAACCCGTCGAAGCGCAGTGTCCGGGCACCGCTGCCCGCGAAGCGCGCGCGATACCAGACGTCCTTGTCGTGCAGCGGCGTCGGCGCATCGAGCCGCCAGCGGCCCGCCGCCATCAACGCTTGCGCCGCCGTGCCCGGCACGGTCGCCGGGCTCCACTCGAGGTCCGGAGGCAGCGCCGCCGGATCGGCGGCTTCGCCGGCAGCCGTGACGGCGAGGCGCCAGCCGTCGATCAAGGGAAGCGCTTCGCGAGAGTCGACAGGATCGCGTCGTAGTCCGCTTCCATCGGCGCGAACTGGATCGCCGCCGCGTCGAACTTGCGGCGATTAACCATGCGGGCAAGCTGGAACTGGACGGCCTTCGCGGCCTCGGCGATGCGCCGGCCGGCGGCGGCCGTCTCGGCGAGCCCGTCCTGGCCGTGAGTGCCCAGCCAGTCGAGATACGTCGCCAGCATCTCGAAGTTGGCGCCGAGCTGGCGCGGCAGATTGAAGGCGTAGAGATGGAAGAACGCCATGTCGCGCGCCGCCAGCCGCTCGAGATGGCGCGGCATCTCCTGCCGCCACGCCGCGATCGGATTGGACCGCGGCCGGTGCTTCAGGTGGCCGCGCAGCAAGTCGAGCGAGGCCTCGACCAGCGCCGTGCCCGACAAGGCGGCGCCGTCGCGCTTCACGAACTCGACATAGGGAAACATGCCGTCGGGAACGCTCGGCGTCCGGAACAGCCCGTCATAGTCGGCGTCCGACAGCACGTGATAGCCGGTGTTGTGGAAGTAGCCGAGACGGCGCGCCGCCGGATCGATCGCGACCGCCGCCAGCGTGGTCTTCGCATGTCCCTGGCGGTACGACGGCGTGGCGTCGGGCAGCCAGTGGCTGTCGACCTCGATCAGCAGCGGCCGGCCGCGCGCCAATTGGTCCAGCGCATGGTCTTCCAGGGAGTCGTAGATCGCGAGTTCCTGCACCGACAGGCCGAACAGGGTCTCGAGATCGCCCGGCGGGAACTTGAAGAAGGTGAAGTGATCGCCCTCGAAATCCTGGCGCACGGTGAAGCCCAGCGCCGCCTCTGCGGGATGGCCCAGCGCCGGCAGCAGCTCGGCCCAGACGTCGATGTAGCAGTTGGTCTCCAGCCAGATCCGCTCGCCGGCATGCAGCGCCTGCGGCCGCCACGTCGCCGCATCGAGCTTCAGGACGTCCGCGCTAGAGGCCGAGGGCATCGCGCACCTTCGCCGGCCACTTGGCCGGCACGAAGCCATGATGCTTGAGCAGCGCGAGCGTGATCCGCTCGAGGCCGAAGCCCACGCAGGCCGTATGCGCGACCTCGCCCGCCGCGGTCCGGACACCCCAGGTGCGGCCGAACAGGTCGCGGTGATAGTTGAAGCTGGCGCACGCCGTCGGCGCCTCGTTCGAGGTGATCGGCACCAGCAGCTCGAACTTCAGCGCATCCTCGCGCTGGCTGGTGGCCAGGAGCTTGCCGGTGCGGCCGAAGAACGGATCGTTGGCCACGTCGACCTCGAACGGCAGGCCGAACGAGCCGATGATCGTCTGCGCCCGCTCGATCCACAGCGCGCGGAAGTCGAGCGCCTGCGCTTCGGTCCCGAGCCGCACATGCTCGCGCTGGCGGAACATCTGAAGGCGCGCCGGGTCGATCGAGGGCTCGTGGCGGAAGCAGTAGCCGCGCACGTCGACCAGGCCACCCGCTTCGGCGAGGGGACCGCGCGCGGCCATGACGGGGTAGACGGCGTAGCAAGTGGCCGGCGTAAGGGCGACCTGCGTGGTCTTCTGGCCCGCCGTCCAGTCCCCGCCCTTCTCCAGCGTCTCGATCATCGCGCGATGGTCGCGGTCCAGGCCCATGAAGCTGTGCACGGTGCCCACGAGTTGCGGCGAGCTCTTGAGGTAGCCGCTCTGCTCGAGCTGCGCTTTGCCGATCCCGGGCGGGAAACGCATCGTCTCGGCCCCGTCGGCACCGGCGGCGCGCGAGAAGGCGTGGTCGATGCCCCCGACGATCTGCTCGAACACAGGGCTGCGGCCATAGAGGCCGTCGACGCCCATGGAGATCAGTAGCCCGTGCTGCAACAGCTCGTCACGATAGGCGCGATGCGCGTCGCTCATGCGAGCAATCCGGAGTCGTCGCGCACCGCCGTCACGAGTTGCGCGGTGTTCGCGAGGATGCGGTCGTTGTTCACCATCAACGCCGCCGAATGCGCGTCGCGCAGATGGCGGCCGAGACTGAAGGCCGAATCGTTGCGGTAACCTGCGAGCCCGCAGACCTGCAACGCCTGCCCCACGATCTGGACGACCATCTGCGACGACGTGATCTTGAGGGTGTTCATCGCGATCGCGAACGGCAGCGCCGACAGAGCGTCTTCCGATCCCAACGCGGCCTCGTATTGCCGCAGCGCACTCACGAGGCCGGCCTTCATGAGCTGCAACTGCCCCGTCGCCTCGGCGAGCCGCAGCGCGCCGGGCGGCGTCGCCCCCTGCTTCTTGCGCGCCTCGGCCCGCACGAACGCCCGCGCTCGCGCCACCGCGTCCGTCGCGATGCCGAGCCACAGCGCGCTCCACACGAGATGCGAGGTCGGCAGCATGGTCTGCGCCGAGATATCGGCGTACGGCACGGGCATGATTTGCCCCACCTCGCCCTCGGCCTTGAGATGGAAGCCGTTGGAGCAGGTCCCGCGCATGCCGAGCGTGTCCCAGCCCTGCAAGGCTTCGAAGCGCGCATCCTTCTGCGACACGACGACGATCACCTGGTCGGAGGCCGGCGACTGCGGCGTGCGGCGCGCGGTGACGAGGATGCCGTCAGCGTCCGCGCCATAGGAAATCACGGTCGCCTGCTTGGCGAGCGCGAAGCGGCCGTCCTTCTCCTCGACCGCGCAGACGCTCGAGCGCACGTCGCCGCCCACGCCCGCCTCGGACGTGGCCGAGGCCAGCAAGAGCTGCTCGCTCGCGAGGCGCTTCAGGAACGCGCGCTGCCACGCCGCGCCGCCATGGTGACGCACGAGGCACGACGCCTGGATCTGGTGCATGGCGTAGATCATCGCCGTCGCTGCACAGCGCTGACCGAGCAGGTGGCAGATCGACACGATGTCGGCGATACCGGCACCCGGACCGCCCTCGTCCTTCGGCACCAGCAGGCCGAGCAGCTTGGCGTCCCGCAGCGCGGCCATCGCTTCGGCGGGAAAGCGCGCCTGCCGGTCGACCTCGTCGGCGTGACGGGCGGCGACGTCACCGGCCGCGCGGGCGGCGGCAATCCAGTCGGTCATACGGCCGCTTTGTCGACGCCGATGCTGGTCAGCGCCTCGACGATGGTATCGACGCTGGAAAAAGTGCGCCGGCGCAGCAGGCTGTCGGGGAATTCCACGTCGAACGCCTCTTCGAGCGACAGCATCAGGGTGACGGTCGCATGCGAGGTGAGCCCCGCGGTGTAAAGGTCGGCGTCGTCGGCCAAAGTATCGATGTCGGTCTGTAG
The DNA here is from genome assembly GCA_018240695.1 of Pseudomonadota bacterium. Classification (GTDB taxonomy): domain Bacteria; phylum Pseudomonadota; class Alphaproteobacteria; order Reyranellales; family Reyranellaceae; genus Reyranella. The sequence goes on from JAFEFH010000023.1 coordinate 27,702, forward strand.
CCAGCCCGTCGTCTTCAGCAGGGCGCGGACCCGTTCACGGACAGAAGACACGATTTGCTCCCACGCCAGTCGGGCTGAAAAATGCCAGTCGTTGCTTGCACTTAGGATATCCTTTCGTATAGAGCGATTCAACATGACGCCCGTTACGTTCGCCGGATGCTTCGGCTGGCTTCACGCCCCGCGTGACCGGACGGGCGGCGACGTTGCGGTGCTTATTTGCACTGGCCTGCTGCAGGACGCGATCCTGGCCTATGGCTCGCTGCGCGTACTGGCCGACGACCTTGCCGCGGCCGGCTACCCCACGCTCCGTTTCGACTACCCGGCGACCGGCGATTCCAGCGACGAGGCGGTCGAGCGCGTCGGCCATTGGACGGCCTGGCAGCGCACCGTCGACGAGGCTGCGGACTGGCTGAAGGCCCGCACCGGCGCCACGCGCCTCGTGCTGGTTGGCCTCAGGCTCGGCACGACCCTGGCGACCCTCGCCGCGGTGCGCCGCGACGACGTGGCCGGCTTGCTGCTCTTCGAACCCGTGCCGAGCGGCCGCGCCTATGTCCGGCAACTCTTCCTCGAGGCCGAGCTGCTGAGCGGCAGCCGCCCGGACAAAGGGCAGGACCTGCACCTGCGCGAGTTCCGGTTCTCCCCCGCCACGCTGACCGAGATCGGCGAGATCGACCTGCGCAAGGTGGTGCTGAAGCCGAACACCAGGGTCGCGCTCGCCGCGCAGACCGAGAGCAAGGTCGTCGAGGACGCCGCCACGGCGTGGCGTGCCGGCGGCGCCGATGTCGTCTCCCTCGGCTGGGACGGGCTGATGCCCTTGGTGAAGCACAAGATCATCGAGGAAGACTCGCTGGCCGATTTCACGACAGAGTTGGCGTGGCTGCGCGGCGCGGTGCCGCCCGCTCCCAACGACACGATCGTCCACACCGACGATGCCGTCCTGCGGCTGCCGGGCTGTGTCGAAACACCCCTGCGCTTCGGGCCCGATCGCCGGCTGTTCGGCGTTCTGTGCCGGCCCGAAAGCGGCGCCGCCGAGACCGCCGTCCTGCTCGGCAATGCCGGACACGATCCGCACTATGCCTCGGCGCGCCATGCCGTGACGCTGTCGCGCAAGCTCGCCCGTCAGGGCGTGGCAGCGCTGCGGCTCGATTATGCGAGCCTCGGCGACAGTCCCGGGCCGGCCGGCAAGGAACGGATGCTGAGCCATGTCTTCGCCGTCGACCGGACTGCCGACGTGTCGGCCGCGATCGACGCGCTCCAGGCGATGGGCTTCCGGCGCTTTGGCATCGAGGGCCTGTGCTCGGGCGCGTTTCACGCCTTCCGCGCCGGCGTGGCCGACCCGCGCATCGGCGCCGTGCTGGTGGTGAACATCCCCTTCTTCTCGATGCCGGGCGGCAACGTGCTGGGCTTCCTCCAGCAGAAGGCCCTGTCGCCGGCCGACTACATCGCCAAACTTTTCCGCCCGCGCACCTGGGTCACCCTGTTCAGCGGCAAGGTCGACTTCCGGACCGTCTTCTTCGGCCAGCTCGGCCGCCTGCAAAACCGCCTGAACCAGCGCGCCTCTGGCCTGGCGCGACGGACCGGTCTGGTGCGGGAACGCAGCTATGCCCATGAGTCGCTGGCCGCATTGGCCAAGCGTGGCGCCCGCATCCTGTTCCTGTTCTCGCCCGGCGAGGAGGCCGACGGCGCGTTCGCCCACGAGTTCAGCCCCATGGCGGAGGGCCTCGCCGCTTATGCTGGCGCCGCGATGAAAGTCGTTCCCGGCATGGACCATGACCTCACGGCCCCCGTCGCGCGGCGCGCGGCCGAGGAATTGATGGTAGAGTTCTTCAGCCGATCATGACGCTCCGCCTGCACAGCTTCGATTTCCTCCGGGCGGCCTGCGCGCTGATGGTGCTGGCGGGGCATCTGTGCACGGAGATGGGCATCGCGCCCAACAGGATCCTCCTCGGCGCCACATCGTTCGGCACCGAGGCCGTGGTCGGCTTCTTCGTCCTCTCGGGCTGCCTGATCTCGATGCAGGATTACGGCAGCCGTGCCAACTACCTGCGCGCCCGGCTCGTGCGCATCGTGCCGAACTACTATGTGATGCTGATCTTCTCGGCGGTCGCGATGCTGGCTTTCGGCGTGGCTTTCCCGGCGTCGAACCTCGTGGCCAACGCGCTGTTTCTCCAAACGCTCGACTGGTCGCCGGCGAACCCGCTGAACTGGTACGCCCAGTCGTGGAGCCTGTCCTACGAGATCTGGTACTATATCGGCTTCCTCGCGATCCTCGCCTGGCCGCGCCTGCTGCTGCCACTGTTCGTGGCCAGCCTCGGCGTCGGCATCGCGCTCTACTTCACGCCCAAGCCGCCCGATGCCGTGAACGCGCTGCTGCGCGCCTTCGCCTTCTTCTCGATCTGGCTGTCCGGCGTGCTGGTGACGTGGCTGGTGCGGCGCGGGCACGGCGTGTCGATCGAAACCGGCGCGTTCATGATGGCCGTCGGCTTCTGCCTGTCGCGCGAGCCGTTCTCCAGCCCCGCCAAGTTCGACTTCGGCCTGTTGTTCAACTTCGGTATCGGCTTCGCCTTCCTGGTCTGGGCGCTGGTCACGCAGGCAATGCCGGGCGTCTCACGCGTGCATCACTTCAATCTCGTGGTGCGCGCCGTCATCTCCGCGGTCGTGCTGACAGGACTGTGGCGGTGGTCGGACTCCTTCCTTGAGATGAAGGAAGTGATGACCGCTCTGGTCGTGGCCTTTGCGGTCCTGCCCGGCAGGATGGTGCGCATCGTCACGGTGCTGGTTCGCCCCCTCCTGCCGTTCATGACCTATGTCGGCGGCCTCTCCTATGCCCTTTATCTCGTGCACTATCCGGTGCTGCACGTCCTCTACCAGGCCCACCCCTTCACGCCGGTCGTCAACGCCCTCATCGTCCTGTTGCTGAGCTTCGCGATCGCCCACCTGCTCGACTACGGCATGCAGCCGCGCATCGTCGCCGCCGTGCGCGGCCGGAAGCACGCGTGATCTCCCGGCGCGAGTGGCGCAACCGCGCGCTTCTCGTCGCCGCGGCGGTGCTGTTCGCGCTGCTCGCGATGGAACTGGGCTGCCGCCTGCTGCGCGGACCGTGGTTCCTCGTCTACTGGCCCAACCTCGTGCTGCTCGAGGCTGATCAGCACCGCAAGCCCTGCATGTTCGTGCACGACGACAAGCTCGGCTACGTGCCCGAGCCCGACTGCAAGGGCCCCGAGCACAGCCACGATGCGCAAGGGCTGCGCCTCATGCCGCCGGCGCCGGCCGATACCCCCGACCGGCCACTCCTGCTCGCGGTCGGCGATTCCTATACCTATAGCGACGAGGTCAAGAACGACGAGACCTGGCCTGCCTATTTGCAGGGCATGCTTCATCGCCGGATCGCCAACGGCGGCGTGCCGGGCTATGGCCTCGACCAGAGCATCCTGCGCGGCGAGCAGCTCGCGGCAAAACTTCACCCCGACGTCATGCTGCTGGGCTTCATCGCCGACGATCTGCAACGCGACGAGATGGGCCGCCTCTATGGCAGCGAGAAGCCGTACTTCGACATCGCCGACGGCAAGCTCGTGCTGCGCCACGAACCCGCGTTCGACAAGCCGGTGAGCTGGGCGACCCTGCCGTTCTGGCAACGCTGGTTCGGCTGGTCGATGCTGGTCGACAAGTACATGCGCCACTTCGGGCATTACTCGCAGTGGTTCTGGCAGGACGAGCAGGCCTTGCCGGCCGGCAGCGGCGAGCGACTTGCATGCCTGATGATGCAGCGTGTCGCAGCCATCGGCGTGCCGACCCTGGTCGTCGCGCAATATCGGCCGCACCTCTGGACCGAGGACAAGGAGTGGGCCGCCGAGCAGCGCCGTTTGTCACAGGTCGTGCTGCGCTGCGCGGAAGCCGCCGGCCTCCAGACCTACGATTCATATTCGCTGATCGACGATGCCGTCAGAGCACAAGGTGTGAAGGCTCTCTACGGAGGGTGGCATCACAGCGCACTTGGCAACCATTTGGTCGCAGAGGGCGTCTCTGCCGAACTGACGAGGCGTAGGATGCTGCCCTGACGTTTTTGGGGCTGCATGAGCGACAAGATCAGCATCGTCGTCACGACGCGCAATCGGCGCGACCTGTTGGCCACGACTCTGCGCTGCGTACGGGACCAGAGCTGGCCGAATGTCGAGTTGATCGTCGTCGATGAGGCGTCGACCGACGACACCGCCGTCATGCTGGCGCGCGACTTTCCCGAGGCGCGCGTCGTGCGCAACGACACGCCGCGCGGCGTCAGCGGCGCCCGCAACGTGGGCCTCGCCGCCTCGAGCGGCGACTGGCTGTTCTTCCTCGACGACGACGACCTGATCCATCCGAATCACCTCGAGGAGCTGCACGCCGCCTCGCTCGACGCGCCGCCCAACTCGATCGTCAGCGGACCGATGCGGGACTTCGCCGTGACCGACGGCGAGATCGTGCTGGCGCCCGCCTTCTGCGCGCCGTCGATCCGCACCGATGCCGACACCTTGAACGAGTTCCTCGAACCGACCAGCCAGCGCACCATCACCCACTCGACGATCCTGTGGCCGCGCGAGGTGTTCGACACGATGAAATGGGACGAGAGCCTCGGCTTCAACGAGGACTTCGACATGTTCGGCCGCACCATCCTGTCGGGCCGGCACATCGTGGGCCGGCGCGCCGGCATGTACTACGTGCGCATGCATCCCGGCCCACGCGTGACCACCGCACGCAATCCCATGCGCCTGATCTCGCCGCTGCGCTATTGGCTCAAGTGGTCCGACCTGCTGCTGCCGCGGCCCGACCGGGAGCGCTACGCCGTGTCGATGCGCAACGGCATCATGGCGCTGCTCAACGAATGGGCCGGCGTGCCGCTGGCGATGGAGTACGTGCCGCGCCTGCACCAGGCGTTCAAGGCGTGGGGCGGCACGCGCTACTACATCACCCATCCGCCGCGCAACCCGCTGAAGCGCGCCCTGCTCCAGGGCCTGCTCGACTATGGCGGTCCCTCGATGCTGCGCCGCGTCCTCGCGATCGCCGCGACGTTGCGCGGCACCGGCGACCTCAATGCCGACTACATCGCCAAGTTCCGCCCGGCCGCGACCCCGGCCGACGGCATCGACGTCGGATTCATCCAGCCCTATCGCTGAGCCGCTTGCGGCCGGAGCCCCGCGCGCTCTAGGGTCGCGCGCATGCACGACAAGGTCGACGTCCTGATCATCGGTTCCGGCGCCTCGGGCGCCGCCGCCGCCTGGAGCCTCGCGGATACGAAGATGCGCATCCTCTGCCTGGAACAGGGCGACTGGGTGAAGCCGACCGACTATCCGACCAACGGCCGCGACTGGGAGGCGCGCCTGTTCGCCGACTTCGCCATCAATCCCAACCGGCGGGCGCGCGAGACCGACTATCCGATCAACGACGCCAACTCGCCGATCAAGGTCGTGAACTTCAACGGCGTCGGCGGCAGCACGATCATGTACACGGCGCACTATCCGCGCCTGCACCCGTCGGACTTCAAGGTGAAGATGCTGGACGGCGTGGCCGACGACTGGCCGGTCGACTACGCCACGCTCGACCCCTTCTTCGCCGAGAACGACCGCATGATGGGCATCTCCGGCCTCTCGGGCGATCCCGCCTATCCGCTGCACCATCCGCCGATGCCGCCGCTGCCGCTCGGCAAGTCGGGCGTGCGCTTCGGCCAGGCGCTGAACAAGCTCGGCTGGCACTGGTGGCCGTCGGACTCCGCGATCGCCACCACCGAATATGACGGCCGCAGCCCCTGCATCAACCTCGGCCACTGCACGCCGGGCTGCGCGCAGGGCGCAAAGGCCAGCACCGACATCACCTACTGGCCGCACGCCATCCGTGCCGGCGTCGAGCTGCGCACGCGCTGCCGGGTACGAGAGATCTCGGTCGGGCCCGACGGCATGGCCACCGGCGCCGTCTACTTCGACGACAAGGGCCGCGAGCATTTCCAGCCGGCCGAGATGGTGATCGTGGCCTGCAACGGCGTCGGCACGCCGCGGCTGATGCTGAACTCGCAGTCCGGCCGCTTCCCCAACGGCATCGCCAATTCGAGCGGGCTGGTCGGCAAGAACCTGATGCTGCATCCCTTCGCCCTCACCTACGGCTACGTCGCCGACGAGATGGACGGCAACAAGGGCCCGCCGCTCAACCTGTGGAGCCAGGAGTTCTACGAGACCGATCGCAGCCGCGACTTCGTGCGCGGCTATACCTTGCAGCTCCATCGCGGCACCGGCTCGATCGTCGAGGCGATCGTCAGCACGCTCGCCGGCCGCCTGCCGTGGGGCGAGGACCATCACCGCGTCTATCGCCAGCTGCTCGGCCACCGGCTCGGCATGTCGACGATCACCGAGGACCTGCCGGAGGAGCACAACCGCGTGACGCTCGATCCGGTGCTGAAGGACTCGAGCGGCATCCCCGCGCCCCGGATCGACTACACGCTGGGCGACAACACCAAGAAGATGATGGCGCACGGCGTGGCGCGCTCGAAGGAGATCCTCGCGGCCGCCGGCGCCGATCCCGCCACCATCGGCGTCGAGGCGCCGATCATGAACGGCGGCTGGCACCTCATGGGCACCGCGCGCATGGGCACCGATCCCGAGCGCTCGGTGGTCAACGAGTGGGGTCGCAGCCACGACGTGAAGAACCTGTTCCTGATCGACGGCAGCATCTGGGTGACCTCCGGCGGCGTGAACCCGACGTCGACCATCCAGGCGCTGGCGCTCTACATCGCCGACGCCATCAAGCAGCGCCTCGCCGCCGCCACCCTGTTCGACTGAGGCCGCCCGCAT
>JAFEFH010000240.1 GCA_018240695.1 Pseudomonadota bacterium
CGGCCGCGCCGCCGCCCGAGCCGCCGCCGCCGGCGAGCGCCAGCGCCCGGCGGGCCTCGCTCAGCTCGCGCTCGACCTTGCGCTGACCGTCGACCAGCACAGCGAGCCGCGCCGGCAGATCCTCGGGGCGCACCTTCATCACCGCCGCCGCCTCGTTCAGCAGGTCGATCTGGTGACGCACATGCTGCTCGGCGGCATTGCCGGCCAGCGCCTCGATGCGCCGCACGCCCGCCGACACGCCGCCCTCGCCGACGATGCGGAACAGGCCGATGTCGCCGGTGCGCAGCGCATGCGTGCCGCCGCACAGCTCGACCGAATACTTCTCGCCGTGCGCGCCGCCCATCGACAGCACGCGCACCTCGTCGCCGTACTTCTCGCCGAACAGCGCCATGGCGCCGGCCGCGATCGCCTCCTCCGGCGTCATCAGGCGCGTGTCGACCGAGCTGTTGAGGCGGATGCGCTCGTTCACCTCGTCCTCGATCTTGCGCAGCTCCTCGGCGGCGATCGGCTTGTTGTGGCTGATGTCGAAGCGCAGCCGGTCAGGCGCGACCAGCGAGCCCTTCTGCGTGACATGCGTGCCGAGATGGCGGCGCAGCGCCTCGTGCAGCAGATGGGTCGCCGAGTGATGCGCGCGCAGCTGGGCGCGGCGGATCGCATCGACCGTCATGACGACGTCGTCGCCGACCTTGATCTCGCCCTTCTCGACCTTGGCGTGATGGGCGTGCAGATCGCCCACCATCTTCTGGACGTCGGCGATCGCGGCCGAGCCGTTGGCGCCCACGAACTGGCCGGCATCGCCCTGCTGGCCGCCGGACTCGGCGTAGAACGGCGTCTGGTTGACGACCAGCCAGCCGGTCTGGCCGGCCTTCAGCGACGCGGCTTCCTTGCCGTCGACGATCACCGCCGTGACCTTGCCCTCGGCGCGTTCGGTGTCGTAGCCCAGGAACTCGGTGGCGCCGACCTTCTGGCGCACGTCGAACCAGATCGCCTGGTCCGCGGTCTCGCCCGAGCCGGCCCACGCCGCGCGCGCCTTGGCGCGCTGCTCGTCCATCGACTTCTCGAAGCCCGCGGTATCGACCTTGATGTCGCGCGCGCGCAGCACGTCCTGCGTGAGGTCGAGCGGGAAGCCGAACGTGTCGTACAGCTTGAACGCGACCTCGCCCTTCAGCGTGCCGCCCGCGGTCAGGCCGCGCGTCTCGTCTTCGAGAAGCTTGAGGCCGGTGCCGAGCGTCGCCTTGAAGCGCGTCTCCTCGAGCTTCAGGGTCTCGGCGATCAGCGGCTGCGCACGTCCCAGTTCGGGGAACGCGTCGCCCATCTCCTTCACGAGAGTCGGCACGAGTTTGTAGACGATCGGATCCTGCGCGCCGAGGATGTGCGCATGGCGCATCGCGCGGCGCATGATGCGGCGCAGCACGTAGCCGCGGCCCTCGTTCGACGGCAGCACGCCGTCGGCGATCAGGAACGACGAGGCGCGCAGATGGTCGGCGATCACCTTGTGCGAGGCCGCCTGCGGACCGTCGGGATTGACGCCGGTCTCGTGCGCCACCGCCTCGATCAGCGCGCGGAAGAGATCGATGTCGTAGTTGTTGTGCTTGTGCTGCAGGACCGCCGCGATGCGCTCCAGCCCCATGCCCGTGTCGATCGACGGCTTGGGCAGGGCGACGCGCTGGTCCTTGGTCACCTGCTCGAACTGCATGAAGACCAGGTTCCAGATCTCGATGAACCGGTCGCCGTCCTGGTCCGGGCTGCCCGGCGGGCCGCCCGGAATGTGGTCGCCGTGGTCGAAGAAGATCTCCGAGCATGGGCCGCACGGCCCGGTGTCGCCCATCGCCCAGAAATTGTCCGACGTCGGGATGCGGATGATCTTGCTCTCGGGCAGGCCCGCGATCTTGCTCCAGTGGCCCGCCGCCTCGTCGTCGTCGTGATAGACGGTGACCAGCAGCCGGTCCTTGGGCAGGCCGTATTCCTTGGTGATCAGGTTCCAGGCGAACTCGATCGCGTTTTCCTTGAAGTAGTCGCCGAACGAGAAGTTGCCCAGCATCTCGAAGAAGGTGTGGTGGCGCGCGGTATAGCCCACGTTCTCGAGGTCGTTGTGCTTGCCGCCGGCGCGCACGCACTTCTGCGACGTGGTCGCGCGCGTGTACGGGCGCTTCTCCAGGCCGGTGAAGACGTTCTTGAACTGGACCATGCCGGCGTTCGTGAACATCAGCGTGGGATCGTTGCGCGGGACCAGCGGGCTCGACTCGACGATCGCGTGGCCGTTCTTGCCGAAGTATTCTAGGAATGTGCGACGGATGTCGCTGACGCTTGCCATAATGCGATCCTTGTAGCGTGCGCGCGGCGGCCAAGTCCACACGGGGAAATTGCCGGTCCATGGCCGAAAAAACCACTTCCACGGCCACTCTCAGGCTGAGTGCAGGCGAGCTCCGCATCGCCCACCCGATCACCGTCCCCGACGCGCCCGTGCCGGCCCGCGACGTGGTGCCGGCGTTGCAGGGGCTGGTGAACGCCGTGGTCGCCGCCGCCGAGAGCGGCAAGGCGATCTCCTGCCGCAAGGGCTGCGGCGCCTGCTGCCGCCAGCTCGTGCCGGTCTCGCGCACCGAGGGCGAGCGCCTGCTCGATCTCGTCGATGCCCTGCCGAAGGAACGGCGCGGCGAGATCAAGCGGCGCTTCGCGGCCGCCGAGGCCGTGCTCGTGCCGGCGGGCTTCATGGACCGCACCGGCAAGACCGACCGCGAGCTGTCGACGGCGTACTTCGCGCGGGGCTTGCCCTGCCCCTTCCTCGAGGAGGAAAGCTGCTCGATCCATGCCGACCGTCCGTTGGTCTGCCGCGAGTATCTCGTGACCTCCCCGCCCGAGTTGTGCGCCGGCCCGGCGCAGGACGGCGTGACGCCGGTGGCCGTGCCGAAATTCTCGCTCGGCGCCCGCAAACTCCAGGAAGAGAAGGACGGCTGGTTCCCGCTCGCCCTTCTGATGGCGTGGTCGCGCCAAAGGCCCCGAACCGGCGCGCGGCGGACTGGACCGGAATGGGTGCAACGCTTCCTCAAGAATCTCGGCACGGGGCATTGATCTAATCCCCTCCCCCGCAGGGGGAGGGTTAGGGTGGGGGACTCGGTGCGTCTTACGAACGAAGCGACGGCAGAGAGATCCCCCTCCCCGACCATCCCCCTCCGGGGGAGGGAGTGATGATGAAGGGGTGCACAGCGCACTAGCGCTATTTGCGCTATTTCGCAGCGCCGTCTCGGGAGTGTGACGACAGCGCACTAGCGCTAACTGCGCTAACCGATTCGCCGCCTTCCGTCCGGACAAAAAAAGGCGGCGCCATTGCGTGGGGGAATGGCGCCGCCCGTAGACCATCGGAGACAGGGGATCCGAGTGGGCTATTCTTCTTCGTCCTCGTCGTCTTCTTCCTTCGAGCCGTCGAGGGAAGCCGCCAGGATGCCGGCGTTCTCGCGGATCTTCTTCTCGATCGCGTTGGCGACCTCGGGATTGTCCTTGAGGAACTTCTTGGCGTTCTCGCGGCCCTGGCCGATGCGCTGGCCGTCATAGGAGTACCAAGAGCCCGATTTCTCGACGACGCCGGCCTTGTCGCCGAGATCGATCAGCTCGCCGCTCTTGCTGACGCCTTCGCCGTACATGATGTCGAACTCGATGACCTTGAACGGCGGCGCCACCTTGTTCTTCACGACCTTGACGCGAGTGGCGTTGCCGACCACGTCCTCGCCGTTCTTCAGCGCGCCGATGCGGCGGATGTCGAGGCGGACCGAGGCGTAGAACTTGAGCGCGTTGCCGCCCGTCGTCGTCTCGGGGCTGCCGAACATCACGCCGATCTTCATGCGGATCTGGTTGATGAAAATGACCAGCGTGTTCGACTTGGAGATCGAGGCGGTGAGCTTGCGCAGCGCCTGGCTCATCAGGCGGGCTTGCAGGCCCGGCAGCGAGTCGCCCATCTCGCCTTCGAGTTCGGCGCGCGGCACGAGGGCGGCCACCGAGTCGACCACCAGCACGTCGATCGCGCCGGAGCGGACCAGGGTGTCGGCGATCTCGAGCGCCTGCTCACCGGCGTCGGGCTGGGAGATCAGGAGGTTGTCGATGTCGACGCCGAGCTTCTTGGCGTAGGCCGGGTCGAGCGCGTGCTCCGCATCGACGAAGGCGCAGGCGCCACCCTTCTTCTGGGCCTCGGCCACCACGTGCAGCGCGAGCGTCGTCTTGCCCGAGCTTTCCGGACCGTAGATCTCGACGATGCGGCCCTTGGGCAGGCCGCCGATGCCGAGGGCGATGTCGAGGCCCAGCGAGCCCGTCGAGATCGCCTCGATTTCCAGGGCTTCGCGCTGCCCCAGCTTCATGATGGATCCCTTGCCGAAGGCGCGCTCGATCTGCGCCAGCGCCGCGTCCAGAGCCTTGTTCTTGTTGTCCATGCCTTGCTTCTCGACCAGTTTCAGCGCCGCCGTCATTGGCTGCCTCCCTTGTATTCCATGCCCCTGTCAGGAGCGGCAATGCGGATAACTGTACGCATTTTGTTCTATACCGCAAGACGGGAATTAACCCGCTGACGAACTTAAACTTATTGACACAAGTTCTAGCTATGTTCTCGCTGTCCACAGCGCCTTCTTGTGTGAGCCGGGGATGACTTCTGGCATAAGCGGGGGATGCCCCAGAACGCCCCCCTGCTGATCGCCCAGATCACCGACATGCACATGCGGCCGCCCGGCCTGAAGGCCTACAACGTGGTCGATACCGAGGCCATGCTGCGCGCCGCCGTGGCCTCCGTGCTGGAGCAGCCCCGCCTGCCCGACCTCGTGCTCGCCACCGGCGACCTCACCGACAAGGGCCTGATCGAGGAATACGAGCTGCTGCGCGACGTGCTGAAGCCGTTCCCGATGCCGGTCTATCTCATCCCCGGCAATCACGACCGGCGTGAGACGATGCGCCAGACGTTCGCCGCCGACGGCTACCTGCCGAAGGACGGCGAGTATCTCCATTACACGATCGAGGACTGGCCGCTGCGCATGATCGGCCTCGACACGGTCGTGCCGGGCAAGGGCCATGGCGAGATGGATGCGCCGCGGCTCGCCTGGCTGAAGGCGCGGCTCGACGAGCAGCCCGGCCGGCCGACCCTGGTGTTCATGCACCACCCGCCCTTCCCGACCGGCCTCCAGCACATGGACTCGATCAACTGCCGCAACGGCGACGCGCTGGGCAAGCTGCTGAGCGGCTATTCGAACATCGAGCGCGTGATCTGCGGCCACCATCACCGTTCGATCAACATGCGCTGGGCCGGCACGATCAGCAGCGTGGCGCCCAGCGTCGCGCACCAGGTCCATCTCGACCTCAACCCGCACGACGACGCCACCTTCACGATGGAGCCGCCGGGCTATCACCTGCACCTGTGGCAGGAGGGCGTGGGCATCATCAACCACACCGTCCAGGTCGGCCGCTTCGATGGCCCCTACCCGTTCGCCGCCGACGCCATCGCCGCCAAGCGCGCGGCGGAGATGCACTGAGGCGGCGGCAATACTTTCAGGCTCCTCTCCCCCGCTAGGGGGAGAGGTAGGGAGAGGGGGTTAAGCACAATCTTCGCTGCCCCCTCTCCTAGCCTCTCCCCCTAGCGGGGGAGAGGAACATGAAA
>JAFEFH010000241.1 GCA_018240695.1 Pseudomonadota bacterium
CGCCAAGGAGCTGAACGGCGCCACGATCTGCGTCGCACCGGGCACCACCACCGAGCTCAACCTCGCCGACTATTTCCGCGCCAACAAGATGACCTTCAAGCCGGTCGTCATCGAGAAGGTCGACGAGGTCCGTGCGGCGTTCTTCTCGGGCCGTTGCGACGTCTACACGAACGACTCGTCGACGCTCTACGCCACGCGCGCCGCCTACGTGCCGCCGCCGGCGACGCCCGACGACTACATCGTGCTGCCCGAGATCATCTCCAAGGAGCCGCTCGCCCCGGCCGTGCGCCATGGCGACAACCAGTTCACCGACATCGTGCGCTGGTCGCAGTACGCGATGCTGGAGGCCGAGGAATACGGCATCAACTCGAAGAACGTCGACGAGATGCTGAAGAGCGACAACCCGGGCATCAAGCGCATCCTCGGCGTCACGCCGGGCATGGGCAAGGCGCTCGGCGTCGACGAGAAGTGGGTCTACAACATCGTCAAGCAGGTCGGGAACTACGGCGAGAGCTTCGAGCGCAACGTCGGCAAGGCAACCCCGCTCAAGATCGAGCGCGGCCTGAACAAGCTGTGGACCCAGGGGGGTCTCCAGTACGCCGCGCCGATCCGCTAGCGTCGGACCACGGACTCGGGCCGCGGGGGCGGCCCGCAGGACCAAAGGCTGTGTTGCAAGTGTGGGATTCCCTCCTACACTTGCAGCCAACTCGAGAGACACGCGGGCAAACCGCGTCATTGGGCATAGGCAGGGGGATAGATATATGGCGGTCGAGGCAGTCGGCTCCCGCTCACACACCACCAGGGTAGCACCCTGGAACGATCCGACCGTGCGCGGATGGGTCTTCCAGATCGTCATTGTCGGGCTGGTTGTCGCCCTGGCCTGGTTCCTGGTCTCCAACACGCTGGAGAACCTGGCACGCCAGAAGATCGCCTCGGGCTTCCACTATCTCGACCGCGAGGCCGGCTTCGAGATCGGCGACACCATGATCGCCTACTCGCCGGCCAACACCTATGCCCGCGCCATCTTCGTCGGCCTGCTCAACACGCTGAAGGTCGCGGGCATCGGCATCGTCCTCTCGACCATCCTCGGCACGCTGATCGGCGTCGGCCGCCTGTCGCCCAACTGGCTGCTTTCCAAGATCTGCGAATACTATGTCGAGATCTTCCGCAACGTGCCGCTGCTGCTCTGGCTGTTCCTGATCTACAAGCTGATCAGCGAGGCGTTTCCCGGCCCGCGCCAGGCCATCAACGTCCTGAACTCGTTCTTCCTCAGCAACCGCGGCCTCTACTTCCCGGTGCCGCTCGCCAATCCCGCGCATCAGTGGATGGGCGTCGCCTTCCTCGTCGCCGTCGTCGCCACCTGGTTCATGGCGCGCTGGGCGCGCAAGCGCCAGGAAGCGACCGGCCAGCCGTTCCACACGATCTACACCGGCGTCGGCCTTCTGGTCGGCCTGCCGGCGCTGGTCTGGCTCGCGTTCGGCGCCCCGGTGGGCATGAGCTGGCCCGCGCTCAAGGGCTTCAACTTCGTGGGCGGCACCGTGATCCAGCCGGAGTTCACCGCGCTGCTGGTCGGCCTGGTGCTCTACACCTCGGCGTTCGTGGCCGAAATCGTGCGCTCGGGCATCCTCGCCCTCAACAAGGGCCAGAGCGAAGCCGCCGCCGCGATCGGCCTGTCGCGCGGCCAGATCATGCGGCTGGTCCTGCTGCCGCAGGCGATGCGCATCATCGTGCCGCCGATGACCAGCCAGTATCTCAACATCACCAAGAACAGCTCGCTCGCGATCGCCATCGGCTATCCCGACCTCGTGGCCTCGGTGAACGTCACCATCAACCAGACCGGCCAGGCGATCGAGAACATCCTGATCATCATGGCCGCGTACCTGACGGTCAGCTTGTCGATCTCGGCCTTCATGAACTGGTACAACAAGCGCATCGCGCTCCGGGAGCGCTGAGATGAGCGACGCAATGCCGACCGGCGAACGCCGGCAACTCGCCCCGCCGGTCGACCATACCGGCGTGATGGGCTGGATGCGCCGCAACCTGTTCTCGAGCTGGGGCAATGGCATCACCACGATCGTGCTGATCGCGGCGGTGGCCTGGCTGCTGAGCGGGTTCCTGCATTGGGCGGTCTTCACCGCCACCTTCACCGCGCCCAACGGCCAGGCGTGCCGCGGCCACGGCGCCTGCTGGGCGCTGATCCACGAGAAGTACCGCTACATCTTCTTCGGCTCGTTCCCCTACCAGCAGCACTGGCGGCCCCTGCTCGCGGTCCTGACCATGCTGGCGATGCTCGTCTCGAGCGCCGACCGGCGCATGTGGAACGGCCGCCTCGTGGTGATCTGGCTGGTCGGCACGTTCATCACCTTCCTGCTGATGTTCGGCGTGCTGTCCTTCTCGATCAGCTTCTTCCTGACCATCGCCCTGATCTGCGGCGGCATCGGCATGTTCGCCCGCGCGGGCGTCGGCACCGCCGTCGAAGTCAACGGCTGGCGGGCGATGGCCGCGATCGGCGCGGTCGGCCTCGTCCTGCGCATCCTCGACATCCTGCCGGCCTGGTCGCTCAACATCCGCGCCTTCGACTATGTCGAGACCGGCCTGTGGGGCGGCTTGCCGGTGACGATGATCCTGGCGACCTACGGCCTCGCCTTCGCCTTCCCCTACGGCATCCTGCTGGCGCTGGGCCGCCGGTCCAACCTGCCGCTGATCAAGGGCCTGTGCGTGGGCTTCATCGAGCTGATCCGCGGCGTGCCGCTGATCAGCCTGCTGATCATGGCCTCGGTCATGCTGCCGCTGTTCCTGCCCTCGGGCACGACCATCGACAAGTTCCTGCGCGCGCTGGTGGCGGTGATCCTGTTCGCCGGCGCCTATATCGCCGAGATCATCCGCGGCGGCCTGCAATCGCTGCCTAAGGGCCAGTTCGAGGCCGCCGACGCGATGGCGCTCAGCTATCCGCAGAAGACCATCCTGATCATCCTGCCGCAGGCGCTGCGGGTGGTGATCCCGCCGCTGATCAACACCTTCATCGGCTTCTTCAAGGACACGTCGCTGGTGCTGATCATCGGCATCTTCGACTTCCTCAACACCGCCAACCAGGCGCTGGTCGATCCTAACTGGGCGGGCTTCCCCGCCGAGGTCTATCTGTTCGCCGCCTTCGTCTACTTCTGCTTCTGCTTCTCGATGTCGCGCTACTCCAAGTACCTCGAAGTCGAGCTCAACAAGGGGACTCGCCGCTAATGGCCACCAATTCCGTCATCGAGATGAAGGGCGTCAACAAGTGGTACGGCCAGTTCCACGTGCTGTCGGACATCAACCTCGACGTGAAAGAGGGCGAGAAGATCGTCGTCTGCGGCCCGTCGGGCTCGGGCAAGTCGACGCTGATCCGCTGCATCAACCGGCTGGAGGAGCACCAGAAGGGCGACATCGTCGTCCACGGGGTGACGCTCACCAACGACGTGAAGAACATCGAGGCCATCCGCCGCGAGGTCGGCATGGTGTTCCAGTCGTTCAACCTCTTCCCGCACCTCACCATCCTCGAGAACCTCACCCTGGCGCCGATCTGGGTGAAGAAGATGCCGAAGAAGGACGCCGAGGAAATCGCGATGGGCCTGCTGAAGCGGGTGCGCATCCCCGAGCAGGCCAACAAGTATCCCGGCCAGCTCTCGGGCGGCCAGCAGCAGCGCGTGGCGATCGCGCGGGCGCTCGCCATGCGGCCCAAGATCATGCTGTTCGACGAGCCGACCTCGGCGCTCGACCCGGAAATGGTCAAGGAAGTGCTCGACGTCATGATCGAGCTCGCCAAGGAAGGCATGACCATGATCTGCGTCACGCACGAGATGGGCTTCGCCCGCGCCGTGGCCGACCGCGTGATCTTCATGGACCGCGGCGAGATCGTCGAGCAGAACGAGCCGGAAGAGTTCTTCGCCCACCCGAAGAACGAGCGCACCAAGACCTTCCTCGGCCAGATCCTGCATCACGGCTAGGCTTCTTGCGCCAGGCTTGTTGCGTTAGTCTGGCGCCATGAATCTCCTGGTCACGGGCGGCGCCGGATTCATCGGCTCCGCCGTCGTTCGTCACGTCATCCGCACGACCGGTTGGCGCGTCGCCAACGTCGACAAGCTGACCTACGCCGGCAATCTCGACTCGCTGGCCGAAGCGGGCAGCAGCGACCGCCATCGCCACTACAAGGTCGACATCTGCGACCGTGCCGGCCTCGACGCGGTGTTCGCGGAAGCCCGGCCCGACGCCGTGCTGCACCTCGCCGCCGAGAGCCATGTCGACCGCTCGATCACCGGCGCGGCGCCGTTCATCGAGACCAATGTCGGCGGCACCTACACCCTGCTCGAGGCGACGCTCGCCTACTGGCGCACCCTCGATGCCGCGGCCAGGCAGCGGTTCCGCTTCCAGCACATCTCGACCGACGAGGTGTTCGGCTCGCTGGGTCCAACAGGCAAGTTCAGCGAGACCACGCCCTACGCGCCCAACTCGCCCTATTCCGCCAGCAAGGCCGCGTCGGACCACCTGGTGCGTGCCTGGCACCACACCTACGGACTGCCGACGCTCGCCACCAACTGCTCGAACAATTACGGGCCCTATCATTTCCCCGAGAAGCTGATCCCGCTGGTCATCATCCGCGCGCTGCGCGGCGAGCGGCTGCCGGTCTACGGCAAGGGCGAGAACGTGCGCGACTGGCTGCATGTCGAGGACCATGCCGAGGCCCTGGTCACCGTCCTCACGAAAGGCCGGCCTGGCGAGACCTACAATGTGGGCGGCGACAGCGAGCGCACGAACATCGACGTGGTGCGCGGCATCTGCCGGCTGCTCGACGAAATGCTGCCCGCCAGCGCCAATCGCCCGCACGAGAGGCTGATCGAGTTCGTGACCGACCGGCCCGGCCACGACGCGCGCTATGCGATCGACGCCGGCAAGATCCGGCGCGAGTTGGGCTGGCGGCCGCGTCACAGCTTCGAGGCCGGCCTTGCAGACACGGTGCGCTGGTTCCTCGACAACCGCGCCTGGTGGGAGCGCGTGATGAGCGGCGAATATCGCGGCGAAAGGCTGGGTCTCGCCCCCTGACGGTCACGCAACCCCTCGGTCGACGCCCGCGTTGTGTGGGTCGCAACCCGAGGAGAAACAGATGCGCACCATCATCGTCCTGGCGCTTGCCTCGCTGGCCATCGCCGCCTGCTCGTACCACAGCGAATCGACCGAGCGTCAGACTCCGTCCGGCCGCACGGTCGTGACGGACAGCGCCGGCATCGGCCCGCTGTCGCTCGACGGCAACTGACCGATCCCTCTCGAACAACGGGAAAGGGCGGAAGCTTCGGCTTCCGCCCCTTTTCTGTGCCGCCCATTCGCAGGCAACAAAAAAGGCGGTCCTTGCGGACCGCCTTCTCTGTTCGTGGATACCCTAATCCCGAGGCCTTAGGCCGGGGTGTAGGGGCGGCCCGGCCAGCGATAGCCCGGGGCCGGCAGCGGGATCTTGAGATCGATCAGCTCGTTCTCGAGAGCCGGGATGCCCTGGTCGTAGTTGCCCGCTTCGCACATTGCGAGGGCGGCCGGCGGCGTGGTC
>JAFEFH010000242.1 GCA_018240695.1 Pseudomonadota bacterium
GTCCGCCATCGAGACCGCGCTGATGACGGTCGAGGGCGAGCTCGACGACATCTCGGGCGTCGGCCAGACCAAGGCCGCGCACGCGCTGACGCCGAACATTCCGGGTGCACGGCATGTGCACTGGGAACAGCCGCGAGTCGGCCATTACGGCATCTTCAACGGCCGCAAATGGCGCGAACAGATCCTGCCGCGGGTGCGCGATTTCATCCGCGCCAACGACACCGCCCGGCCGGGTCACGCATAAGCCCCGGACATCTCGGGAACGTTTGACGGCGACACCAAGGCGGGACGGCAACCCGCCTTGCCGCGGATCGTTGTGGTTCGATCAACTGGAGGAGATCGAATGCGCAACCTCAATCGCCGCGGCATGCTGACCGGCGTCGTCCTGGCGGCCAGCCTCGCCGCCGTCACCGCGCCGGCCATGGCGCAGGAAATCATCATCACCCGCGAAGCGCCGCCGATGCGCACCGAGGTCATTCCGGTGCTGCCGCGCGAGCGCGCCGAAATCGACGTCTGGCAGCCGGGTTACTGGCGCTGGAACGGCCACGAGCATGTGTGGCACGAGGGCCGCTACGTCGCCCGCCCGCGTCCCCACGCCGAGTGGGTTCCCGCGCACTACGACCGCCGTCCGGGCGGATGGGTGTTCGTCGACGGCCACTGGCGCTGAGATCGGCGGCCGATTTAGCCGCCGCCTTCGCGCGCGTAGTAGCAAAGATCGATGGATATCGAGCATCAGGTGAGTAACGCCACCAGCGTCGTCGTGACGCTGGTGGCGACCTATGGTTTCCGGGTCATCGGCGCGATCATCATCCTGATCGCCGGCTGGTCCGTTTCGCGCGCCATCTACACGGCGATCGTGCGCCTGTGCGAGCGCTCCACCCGCCTCGACCGCACGATGGCGCTGTTCCTGGCGAATGCCGCGCGCTACGCGGCGCTGGTCTTCACCTTCAGCGCCGTGCTCACCACTTTCGGTATCGAGACGACCAGCTTCGTGGCGGTGCTGGGCGCGATGGGCCTGGCGATCGGCCTTGCCCTGCAAGGCACGCTGAGCAGCCTCACCTCGGGAATCATGCTGGTGCTGTTCCGGCCGTTCGGCATCGGCGACCGCATCGAAGCCGGCGGCGTGGTCGGCACGATCCGCGAGATCAACCTCTTCTACAGCGAGCTCGACACCGACGACAACGTGCGCATCGTGTTCCCCAACGGCGAGCTGTGGGGCAAGATCGTCAAGGTGCCGTCCCGCAACGACACCGAGCGCGTCGAACTGAAGTTCACGCGGCCGCTGACCGACGACATCGGCATGGCGATCGACCGCGTGAAGGCGATTGTGGCGCACGACAATCGCATCACGCGCGTGGCACAGATCGGCATCGACGCCGTGAATGCAGGAGACTTCGTCGTGATCGTCCGTCTCTGGGTGCCGCGAGAAGACGCGCTCCAGACGCGCTTCGACCTCAATCGCGCGATCAAGGAAGAATTCCAGAAAAATCCGCCCGCCGCCGAGCGGCCGGACGAGCAGGCCAAGGCCGCCGACTGACGGCGCCTCAGGCCAGCATGCCGCCGATGGTCTCGGCGAGATCGCGCTGGTGATAGGGCTTGGACAGGCGCGGCAGGTCGAGCGTCGTGCGCGCCGGCAGGTCGGCGTAGCCGGTCGCCAGCAGGATCGGCATCTGCGGATTGGTCTTGCGCACCTGCTCGGCCAACTGCAGGCCGGTCATGCCCGGCATCGCATAGTCGGTGATCATCATGTCGATCTTGCCGTTGGCGCGCAGCAGTTCGAGCGCCTCGTCCCCCGAGCCCGCCTTGAGCACGGTGTAGCCCAGGTCCTCGAGCAGTGACGCGGTGCTCATGCGGATCAGGAAATCGTCGTCGACGAAGAGCAGGGTCGCACCCAGCTTGCCACTGGCTTCCGCCGGCGGCGCCTCGCTCGCGGCCGCCGGCGCATCGCGCGTCGCCACGGGGAGCCAGAGTTCGGCACGCGTGCCCTTGCCCGGTTGGCTCGACAGCCGCAGCGCGCCCTTCAACTGGAGCGCCAGGCCGTGGATCATCGACAGGCCGAGGCCGGTGCCCTTGCCGATCTCCTTGGTCGAGAAGAACGGCTCGATCGCCCGGCGCAGCGTGGCGTCGTCCATGCCGACGCCGGTGTCGGCCACCGACAGGCGCAGGTATCGCCCGGCCTCGAGGTCGGGCGACAGGCCGCTCTCCGCCAGCGACAGGGAGATCGCGACCGTGCCGCCGTCGGGCATGGCGTCGCGCGCGTTGACGGCGAGGTTGAGCAGCGCCAGCTCGATCTGGTTGGCGTCCGCCATGGCCGACGGCAGGCCGGCCGGCAGGTCGATGCTGATCTCGACCGAGGGACCGATCGAGCGCCGCAGCAGATCGGTCATGCCGCGCACCAGCTCGGCGAGGTCGATCGGCTTGGGCTCCAGCGCCTGCCGGCGGGCAAAGGCCAGCAGGCGTTGCGTCAACGCGGCGCCACGCTGGGCGCCCTGCATCGCACCGTCGATCAGCCGGTCGGTCGACGGGTTGGCGGGCAGCCGCTTGCGCAGCAGTTCGAGGTTGCCCAGCACCGCGGTCAGCAGGTTGTTGAAGTCGTGCGCCACGCCGCCGGTCAGCTCGCCGATCGACTCGATCTTTTGCATGTGGCGCAGCTGTTCTTCGGTGCGCGCGCGCTCGGCCATTTGCGCGACGAGTTGGCTGTGCGCCAGCTGGAGCTGCCGGGTGCGTTCGTCGACGCGGCGTTCGAGCTGGTCGGCCGATTGCTTGAGCTGTTCAAGCAGGCCACGCGACTCGATCTGGCGTTGCCGGCTCTTCAGCGTCGCCGATGCCAGGCTGAGCAGGGTAGCGGGATGGAACGGGCGCTCGATGAAGGAGACGTTCGACAGCGCCTCCAGCATCTGCGTGGACAAGGGCGTATGCTCGCGTTCGCCGCTGCGGCGCGTCGCCAGGATGAAGGGCAGGTCCGACCAGGTGGCTTGGCGCGAAATCCAGATTCCGAGCGGCCGGAGGTCCACACCCCGAACCGACTCCTCTGTCATGAAGGCGAACGCGACATCGTCGTCGAGGTGCGCTGCCATATCGGGCACGTCGTTGCAGAGGATGCTGTCCAGCCCGAGCTGCTGGAACAATAACCTTGCTACCTCGGAATCGCGGCCCTTCGGCGCCAGGATCAGGATGTGCAGGGGTCGCTCCGAGAGGCTGATGCTCATTCGCCTCTCGGTGTTTTCGCCAGCGAATCCGGCGGAATCAAAGGCACGCCGCGCATGACGCCGTGGAATTCGGCCAGCGGCTCGCCGATGATCAGCCCATCCTTGATCCGCATCTCGCGGATCGTATCCTCATGGAAGCCGGTGCGCTTCTTCACCACCGAGATCGCCCGGCGTACCTGGCCATGCGCCTCGAAGAAGCGCAGGAGGATGACCGAGTCGGCCAGGTAGGTGATGTCCACGGGCGAGCGCATCTCCCCGATGAAGCCCGACTGCGCGACGGTGAGGAACGTAGAGACACCCTGCCGATTGAGGTACTGCAACAACTCGTGCATGTGCAGGATCAGCGAGTTTTCCTGCGGCATCGAGGCATGATAGCCGTTGAGGCTGTCGATCACGACGGTCTTCACGGCGGGATCGCGCGCCGCCAGCCGCACCGAATGGGCGAATTCGCCGGGCGAGATTTCCGCCGCATCGAGTTGGGTGATCGAGAGCTTGCCCGCCGCACGCATGGTGGCGAGGTCGAAGCCCAGCGGCTTGGCGCGCTCGATCAGGAGATTGAGCTCCTCGTCGAAGGCGAAGAACGCGGCCTTGCCGCCCTTCGCGATCGCCTCCTTGATGAATTGCAGGCAGATCAGGCTCTTGCCCGACCCGGCCGGCCCCAGCACCACCGTGCTCGACCCTTCCTCGATGCCGCCGCCCAGCAGCCTGTCGAATTCCGGGATACCCGTGCCGATCATGCCGCGATGGCTGGGGCGGCGATGCTCGGCGGCGACGAGGCGGGGAAAAACGATGGCGCCGCCCGGCCGGATGGTGAAGTCGTGATAGCCGCCGCGGAAGCCCTGGGCGCGATACTTGACCACGCGCAGGCGCCGGCGCTCGGCGCCGTAGTCCGGTGTCATTTCCTCGAGCCGCACCACGCCGTGGGCGACGCTATGCACCGTCTTGTCGTTGTGCTCGGTCGTGAGATCGTCGAGCAGCAGCACGGTCGAGCGATGGCGCGCGAAGTAGTGCTTCAGCGCCAGGATCTGCCGGCGATAGCGCAACGAGCTTTGCGCCAGCAGGCGGATTTCCGAGAGCGAATCGAGAACCACGCGCGTGGCCTTCGCCTCCTCGACCTTCTCGAAGATGACGTTCGTGGTCTCTCCCAGCTCGAGATCCGAGCTGTAGAGCAGGCTTTGCTGCTGGCTGGCGTCGAGCAGGCTTTCGGGCGGCACGACCTCGAAGATCTCGATCCCATCGAGGCTCCAGCCATGCGACTGCGCGGTCTGCCGCAACTCGACCGCCGTTTCCGACAGGGTGATGTAGAGGCCCTTCTCGCCGGCTTTCACGCCTTCGATCAAATACTTGAGAGCGATGGTGGTCTTGCCGGTACCCGGCAGGCCTTCGAGCAGGAAAACCCGCTCCTTGGTAAGCCCCCCCAGCAGAATGTCGTCCAGTCCGGGGATGCCGGTTCGAGCCTTGGGGTAGTCGACGTGCGCCGTTTCCATATCTGGTCTCTCTGAACCTCCGGACCGGGTTCGCTTTCCCGACCTCGGCCCCAACGCCTTGACCCCTGAAAAGGCTCCCTTTTTCGGCTCAAGAATCGTACGTCGATACGGGGAAACGGCGCGCAAACGAAAAGCCCGGCTGCCGGGTTCCGTCAGTTTTTGTGCGTTTTGACGACGTCGAGGAAGGCGCTGCCGTAGCGCTCCAGCTTGGCATCGCCGATGCCGTGGATCTCGCGCATGACGTCGAGGCTGCCGGGCCTGTGGGTCGCGAGTTCGACCAGGGTGCGATCCGAGAACACCACATAGGCCGGGACGTTCTGGCCACGGGCGAGCTTCGAGCGCAACGCCTTGAGCGCCTCCAGCAGCGCGCCGTCGGCATCGCTGGCGATGGCCGAAGCGGCCGCCGCGCGGCGATCGCGGCGCGAGCCCTTGGCCGCCGTCGCGAGATCCTTGCGCAATTCGATCCGGCCTTCGCCCTTCAGGACCTTCCAGCCCTCGTCGGTCACCCACCAGCGGCCGTGCTCCATCATGTCCTGGACGATCAGGCCGATCGCCGAGATCTGGCGGAAGATCGAGCGCCACTGCGCCGGCGTGCGGTCCTTGCCGACGCCGAAGGTCGGCAGCTTGTCGTGGTTGTACTTCAGCACGTTCTCCGTGCCGTTGCCGGTCAGGATCGCGATCAGGTGCTCGAGGCCGAAGCGCTCGCCGGTGCGGACGATGGCGGACATGGCTTTCTGCGCCTCGACCGTGGCGTCGTAGCGTTCGACGCCCTCGGCGCAG
>JAFEFH010000243.1 GCA_018240695.1 Pseudomonadota bacterium
TGAGCGTGACGCCCGAATACGTTGATCGCGTGGAGATCCTCAAGGGACCAAGCGCCATGCTGAATGGCATGGCACCTTTCGGCAGTGTCGGCGGCACGATCAATCTCGTTCCTAAAAGGGCAGGCGAACAGCCGTTGAACGAGGTAACGGCCACGTACGGCTCGAATGCGCAGCTCGGCGGAAGCTTCGACTTCTCTCGTCGCTTTGGGCAAGACCGGAACATTGGCGTTCGCTTCAACGGCGTATATCGCAACGGCGACACGCCGGTTGACCGGCAAACCCAGGAGATGGCGGCCGCCGTTTTCGGACTGGATTTCCGCGGCGACCGATTTCGGGCGTCGCTCGACTACGGATATCAGAAGCAACGGGTCAACTCACCGCTGCGGCCCACTTATGTTGCCGCCGGGATATCGGTCCCGACCTCTCCGGGAGGAAGAGCGAACTGGTTCCAGCCCTGGAGCTATTCTGAAAACGAAGATCTTTTCGGTGCGGCTCATGTCGAATTCGACGTGTCTTCCGACTGGACCCTGTTCGCGTCCGCGGGCGGGCGCAGGGCGCGTCTCGACTCGTTGATGGGCTTTGCAACGATCACGAACGCCAACGGCAATCTGACGGACGCCCCTTTCAACTTCCCGAGTTGGAGCTCCACCAACACGGAAGAATTGGGCGTGCGCGGCAAGGCCGAGACGGGGGCTCTCAAGCACAGCCTCGCATTTACGGGCACACGTCTTCAGCTCGAGACGGGTAGTCTTTTTCCTGTGATCGTCAGTGTTCCATCCAATCTCTATTCACCGACCTTCGTCAACAAGCCGAATGTAACAGCACTCAGCCCGCCGAAGACCGGTTCCACTGTGTTGACGAGCCTGGCACTGGCCGACGTCTTGTCGGCGGCGGACGAACGTATCCAGCTGATCCTGGGCGGACGCTATCAGCGTGTACAGATCGGCAATTTCAGCAGCATTACGGGTGCCATGACGTCCTTCTACGATCAGGAGGCGATCACGCCGGCCGTGGGCTTTGTCTTCAAGCCGTGGCGAATGGTGTCGTTCTACGGTAACTATATCGAAGCGCTTCAGCAGGGTCCTACGGCACCTCCCGGAACGACCAACGGCGGACAGATGTTTCCGCCCGTAAAGTCGCGGCAATTCGAACTGGGCACGAAGGTCGACTTCGGAAAGGTCGCCATGACACTCAGCGCCTTCCAGATCGAGCAGCCGTCGGGAATCACCGATCCGGCGACCCTGACCTTCTCGGTCAGCGGCAAGCAGCGCAACACCGGCCTGGAATGGAACATCTTCGGTGAGCCCTTCGCTGGTTTCCGCGTGCTCGGCGGTGTTACCCTCATGAACGGCACGCTGGTCAATACCGCCTCCGCCACGACGAACGGCATGAAGGCGACAGGCGTGCCGGACGTGCAGCTCAATCTCGGCGGGGAATGGGACGCGACCTTCCTGCGCGGCCTCACCTTTTCCGGACGCGCAATCTACACCAGCCAGCAGTATCTCGACGCCGCGAACACCCAGAGCATCCCCGCCTGGACGCGCTTCGATGCAGGCGTGCGATACACCTTCGATCGCGCGGACGGCAAACCCGTTACTGCGCGCTTCAACGTCGAAAACGTGTTCGACCTGAACTACTGGGCGGCCGCTAGCTCGACCTATGGCCTTTCCAACGGTGCGCCGCGCACGTTCCTGGTGTCGCTCACGTCGGGATTTTGAGCCCGTGTCGAGTCGATCCCTCCGACGCTGGGCGCTCATTCACAAATGGACGAGCCTAATCTGCACCGCATTCCTGCTGATGCTGTGCGTGACCGGCCTACCGCTGGTGTTTCACGACGAGATCGGTGACTGGCTCGACGACGATCCGCCTTATGCGGCGCTGCCGGCGGAGACGCCGATGGCGAACCTCGACCGCATGGTCGACACCGCGCGGCAGCGCCATCCCGACCAGTCCATCTGGTACGTTTACGTCGACGACGACGAGCCCAGGGTCGTCGTCGGCATGTTACCCTCGCTCGACGCGGATCGCGCGCTGGCGCGCTACCTGAAATTCGACGCCCGGACCGGCGAGGTCCTGAAGGAGATCGAGCCGCAGGCCACACGGCCGCTGACGTTCAACGACGTGATGCTGCGCCTGCACCGGGATCTCTTCACCGACCTGCCGGGAGGTCTCTTCCTCGGCGCGATGGGCCTACTGTTCTTGGTCGCGACAATCTCGGGGATCGTCCTCTATGCGCCGTTCGTGGGCCGGCAGCGTTTCGGCGACGTGCGCAGGACGCGGTCGCCGAGGATCAAATGGCTCGACCTGCACAATCTTCTCGGCGTGACGACTCTGGCCTGGGTGCTCGTCGTCGGCGTGACCGGCGTCGTCAATGAGCTGGCACAGCCGCTCTTCCTCATCTGGCAGCGGACCGACGTGCAGGCGCTCGTGCGGCCTTATAGCGGGCTGGTGCCGCCTCGACGTGACGAGCTGTCGCCAGTGCAGCAGGCCTACGACACGGTGAAGCGGACCCTGCCGGGAATGACGGTGACCAGTGTGGTCTTTCCCGGCGGTCGGCTCGGCAGTGCGCATCACTATCTAGTATGGACCAAGGGATCGCAGGCATTGACGTCCCGGCTCTTCAGCCCCG
This sequence comes from Pseudomonadota bacterium, assembly GCA_018240695.1. Classification (GTDB taxonomy): domain Bacteria; phylum Pseudomonadota; class Alphaproteobacteria; order Reyranellales; family Reyranellaceae; genus Reyranella. The sequence continues at coordinate 2,630 of JAFEFH010000243.1, forward strand.
TGCTGCTTGACGCGCGGACCGGGAAGGTGACGATGGTTGTGGACATGCCCTGGTATCTACGCGCCCTCGAAGTATCGCGGCCCCTGCACTTCGGCGACTATGGGGGGATGCCCCTTAAAATCATCTGGGCGCTGCTCGACCTGGCAACGATCATGGTCCTGGGCAGTGGCCTCTACCTGTGGCTCTCGCGTCGCCGCTCGCCGATCGAGGCCCGTCTGGCCGAGTTGCAAGCCGCGGAATGAGCCCTTTCCGGCGGATATGGCTGTGGCCGCTCTTGCTGGCCGGATGGACGATATTCGGCTTGATCGCGGCGTTGCTCGGCGAGGGCGGCGTGTGGTGGATTCTGTCGTGGCTCGCCCTCTCCTCGCCGTTGGCGACGATCGCCATCTGCCTCGCGAGGTCGCGCCGGGATTGAGTGGACCCGGCCTTTTCCCTCGAATCGGCCCGGAAAAGGCGCCTTGAGGCAGGCACGGCCAGCCTTGCACGGCGGAAACGAATAAATTGTCGTGACAGCTAAATATTCTGCCGTCTCGTTCGTCTTAATCTTTAGCGGGGGAATGTTCTGCCCGTACCGTCGGCCGCCGGCAGGGGCCGCGATATGCGATCTGGGTGGCGTTGGATGTTTCTCCGTTATTTGTGCGTAATCCTTGTTCTTCTGTCCGGGACCGCCTGGGCCCAGCCGGTCGAGGCTCCGGCCGCCGCTGCCGAAGCAGCGACGTCGGCGGCGCCGACAGCGGTGACGGGCGTTTCCACATCCTTGGCGAACCAGATCCTGCCGCGAGACTTATCGGTGTGGGGGATGTTCAGCCAAGCCGACTGGGTGGTCCAGGCAGTGATGATCGGGTTGGCCTTCGCGTCGATCGTGACGTGGACGGCATTCGTGGCCAAGACGCTGGAGATCGAGGCCGCGGTGCGCCGCCAGCGCCGCCTACTGGCAGAGGTGAACGCGGCACGCACGCTCGGCGAGGCGCCGGCGGACGACTTGGTCGCGGCCGCGGGCGAGGAACTCCGGATGTCGGCCGACGTCCTGACCGATCGCGACGGAGTGAAGGAACGCGTCGCCTCTCGGCTGGAACGGTTGGAAGCTGCGATGGGCCGTCACATGCTGAAGGGCACCGGCATACTGGCCACAATCGGCGCGACGGCACCTTTCGTGGGCCTGTTCGGCACGGTGTGGGGCATCATGAACAGCTTTATCGGCATCTCACGGGCGCACACGACCAATCTCGCCGTGGTGGCGCCCGGCATCGCCGAGGCGCTGTTGGCCACGGCGCTGGGACTGGTGGCGGCGATCCCGGCGGTGGTGATCTACAATCACTTCGCGCGCCGGATCGCAGCCTACAAGGCGCTGGTCGGGGACACCTCGGCGGCGGTGCTGCGCGTGGTGTCGCGCGATCTCGGCCGGAGCTGACGGTCGTGTCGGTGAAGCTCGATCACGGCGAGGACGATCTCTCGGAGAACCACGAGATCAACGTCACGCCGTTCATCGACGTGATGCTGGTGCTGCTGATCGTGTTCATGGTGGCCGCGCCGCTGGCGACCGTCGACATGGCCGTCGACCTACCGGCATCGACGGCGGAGCGCCAGCCCAAACCCGAGACACCGGTCTACCTCACCGTGAAGGCGGATTTGTCGTTCGCGCTGGGCGAAGCGCCGGTGGCGCGCGAGGGGTTGGCCGCGGCACTCGACAAGGCCACCGGCAACAAGAAGGACGAGCGCATCTTCGTGCGGGCAGACAAGGCGGTGCCCTACGGCGAGTTGATGGAGGCGCTAAACGCGCTGCGCGCCGCCGGCTATCTGAAAGTGGCGCTGGTCGGGCTCGAGAAATGAAGCAGGAGCTGGCGCGCTGGGGCGGCAGCTTTGCGATCGTGATGGGCGTGCATGCGGGCGCGGTGCTGCTGGCGCTGGGCTGGGCCGAGGCCACGGTTCCCTATGCACCACCGCCGGCAGCGGTGATGCTGGAGTTGGCGCCGTTGCCGGCCGCCCCCGCTGCGACACCCGACGACGCGCCGCCGGGACCCGAGCTCAGCGAAGTGGTCCCAGAACCCGAGCCGCCTCCGCCTGTCGACCTCAAGCCGCCGCCGGTGAAGGCCGAGATAACGCTGCCGGACCCCGAGCCGCCTCCGCCGGTCGACCTCAAGCCGCCGCCACCCAAGCCGGTCGAGAAGAAGAAGGTGGAGCGCAAACCGCCGCAGCCCAAACAATCGGCACCACAGGCCGCGCCGGAGCAGTCGCAGACCGCGGCGGCGCCGCGCGCGGGCGCCTCGATCGAGCCGCCGTCGAACAGCCTGCCGACGTGGAAGGGCCTGCTGCTGCGCCACCTGGAGAAGCACAAGCGCTATCCCTCCGACGCGCAGAGTCGCCGCCAGGAAGGCGTGGTCTACATGCGCTTCACGCTGAGCCGAGGCGGGCGAGTGCTTGCCGCGCGCGTCGAACGCAGTTCCGGGGTGGCGAGCCTCGACAAGGAAGGGCTCGATCTTCTGAACCGTGCCCAGCCGATGCCGCCTTTTCCGCCGGACCAGCCGGGTGAGTCGATGGACTTGGTCGTACCCATCCAGTTCGCCCTGAGGAGATGAGCGATGAGCAGCCTCGAGACGCTTTGCCAGAAGAACGGCCTCAGGATCACGCGATCGTGCCGACGGGTTCTAGCCGTGATCGAGGCTGCGGCCGATCATCCCTCTGCGCAGGAGATTCACGGCCGCGTGGCCGCAAACCAGCGCGTCGCGCGTGGCACGGTCTACCGCATACTCAACAAACTGACGGACAACGGTATCCTGACACGACATGCCTTCGGCGACGGCCGAATGCGCTACGAGAG
>JAFEFH010000244.1 GCA_018240695.1 Pseudomonadota bacterium
CCGGCAGCTCGATCATGCCGCAGAAGCGCAACCCGGACGCCGCCGAACTGACGCGCGCCAAGCTCGGCCGCATCATGGGCGCCTTCGTGGCGCTGTGCACGATCCTGAAGGGCCTGCCGCTGACCTACGGCAAGGACATGCAGGAGGACAAGGAGCCGCTGTTCGACGCCGCCGACTCGCTCGAGCTCGGCATCGCGGCGATGACCGGCATGGTGCGCGACCTCAAGGCCAACCCGCAGCGCATGCGCGCCGTCGCCTCGGCCGACTACTCGGTCGCGACCGACCTCGCCGACTGGCTGGTGCGCAAGCTCGGCCTGCCGTTCCGCCAGGCCCATCACGTGACCGGCCGTCTCGTCGGGATCGCCGCGGACAAGGGTGTCGATCTCGACAAGCTCTCGCTCGCCGAGATGCGGGCGGTCGAGCCGCGCATCGACCGCGGCATCTACAAGGTCCTCACCGTGGAGGCCTCCGTCGCCGCGCGCAAGAGCTTCGGCGGCACCGCGCCGGCGAATGTCGCGAAGGCCGTCAAGGAAGCGCGCCGGAGGTTCCTGTGAGCTTCTTCACCTACAAGAAAGGCGAGATGCACGCCGAGGGCGTGGCGCTCAAGACCATCGCCCAGCAGGTCGGCACGCCGTTCTATTGCTATTCGACGGGCGCGCTGCGCGCGGCGCTGGGAGAATTCACGCGCGGCATGAAGGGCATGAATGCCTCGGTCTGCTACGCGATGAAGGCGAACTCGAGCCTCGCCGTGATCAAGACCTTCGCCGACATGGGCGCCGGCGCCGATATCGTTTCCGAGGGCGAGATGAAGCGCGCGCTGGCCGCCGGCGTGCCCGCCAGGAAGATCATCTATTCCGGCGTCGGCAAGAAGGCGACCGAGCTGATGGCCGCGCTCCAGTCGGGCGTCGGACAGATCAACGTCGAGAGCGTGGCCGAGCTCGAGACGCTGAACGCCGTCGCGGGCCAGCTCGGCAAGCGCGCCGACATCACCATCCGCGTCAATCCCGACGTCGACGCCAAGACCCATGCCAAGATCACGACCGGCAAGAAGGGCAACAAGTTCGGCATCGACCTCAACCTCGCGCGCGACGCGTTCGCCAAGGCCGGCAAGCTCCCGCATCTGCGCGTGGTCGGCGTTGCGATGCATATCGGCTCGCAGCTCACGACGCTCGCGCCCTACGCCAAGTCGATCTCCAAGGTGGCGAAGTTCATCGCCCAGCTGCGCGAGGACGGCCACCGGATCGACCGCTTCGACATCGGCGGCGGCCTCGGCATCGTCTACAAGAAGGAGAAGCCGCCCTCGATCGCCGCCTTCCTCGCCATGGTGAAGAAGGCGACAAAGGGTCTCGACTGCGAGCTGACCTTCGAGCCCGGCCGGCGCCTGGTCGGCGAGGCGGGTGTGCTGGTGGGCGAGGTGATCCTGGTCAAGCCGGGCGCCTCCAAGACCTTCGTGATCGTCGATGCGGCCATGAACGACCTGATCCGGCCGACGCTCTACGACGCCTGGCACGACATCGTCCCGGTCCGCCAACCGCGCCCCGATGCGGCCACGATCCGCTGCGATATAGTCGGCCCGATCTGCGAATCCGGGGACTATCTGGCACAAAACCGTGATTTGCCGCGGCTTTCTGCGGGCGATCTCGTCATGGTACGCTCGGCGGGTGCCTACGGGGCGGTGATGGCGTCGACCTATAATACGCGCCCGCTGGTGCCCGAAGTGATGGTCGATGGCACGCGGTTTGCGGTCACCCGGCCCAGGCCGTCGATCGAAGACATATTCTCCACCGAACGGTACCCGCCGTGGATGGAGCGCCCGAAGACCTAGAGATCGAAAGGACGCGATGGACGCGACGGAGACCAGGACGATCGCGAGCTTCGGAGTGGAGCGCAAGATCGGTTTGGCGCGCGCGGCGCTCGCGTGGGAAGGGCTCTGGCCGCGGCTGATGCCGCTCGTGGCGGTGATCGCCCTGTTCGTGGCGGCCGCGCACCTCGACGTTTTCGGCGGCCTCGACCCCTGGGTCCACACCGGCATCCTCGCCGCCCTGGCGATCGGTCTCGGCGTCGGCGGCTGGCTCTTGCTGCGCGGCTTCCGCTGGCCCGCGCGCGAGGCGGCGATCCGCCGGCTGGAGCGCGACTCGGGCGTCGCCCATCGTCCGCTCGTCGCCGTCCAGGACCAGCTCGCCGCCGGGGAGAGCGATCCGATGGCCGCCGCCCTGTGGCAGGCCCATCGTCGCCGCGAGGCCGAGCGGCTCGCCGGCCTGTCCAACACGCCGCCGCGGCCGGGCCTCGCGCTGCTCGATACCTGGGCGCTGCGCGTCGTGCCGTTGCTGGCGCTGGTCGTCGCCGTGGTGATCGCGGGCGGCTGGCGCTCGGACCGCATGGCCGCGGCGTTCACGCCGGCCTTCCCGCCGCCGCCGCCGGTCGTCGCCAATCTCTGGATCGCGCCGCCGGCCTATACCGGCAAGCCGCCGATCTATCTCGACATGGCCGAGCACGACAAGCTGTTGCGCGTGCCCGTCGGCTCGAAGATCGCGGGCTTCGTCGACGACACGCGCGGCCGCCATCCGCCCAAGCTTACGGTCGACGGCACGAGCGTCGAGTTCAACACCGTCGGCAAGGGCAAGTACCAGATCGAGCAGACCATCACCTCGGGCAAGGAGATCGCGCTCGAGGCGCGCGGCGACCGCCAGGCGCGCTGGAAGCTGCACATCATTCCCGACCTCGCGCCGACCGTGGAGTTTGCGCGCAGCGTGGGCGTCGACAAGTGGTCGACCAAGGTCGAGTACATGGCCGGCGACGATTTCGGCGTCACCGGCGTGCAGCTGCAAATCCGCCTGCACGGCTCGGTGCTGGGCTCCGACATGCTGACCGACGACGACGAGCCGGAGGTCATGCGCATCGACCTGCCGGTGCCGGGCGGCGCAAAGAAAGTCTCCGACAATTTCGTGCGCGACCTCACCAGCTCGCCGTGGGCGGGCCTCAAGGTCACGATGATGCTGTTCGCCTCCGATGCGCTCGGCCAAAAGGGCCGCAGCTCGGTGCAGACCTTCCTGCTGCCGGAGCGCGTGTTCAGCGATCCGACGGCGCGCGCGCTGATCCTGCTGCGCAAGCAGCTGACGCGCGACCCCAAGGCGCTGCGCTCCGACGTGGTCGACGGCATGACGCTGATCGGCAACGACCCCAAGAGCTACCGCAACGATCCGGTGGTCCAGCTCGGCCTGCGCATGGGCGGCTGGCGGCTGGCCGAGAGCGGCGACAAGGAACACATCACCGAGGCCCAGAAGCTCCTGTGGGACCTCGCGATGCGCCTCGAGAACGGCTCGGTGAACGACGCCCAGCGCCAGCTCGAGCAGGCGCGTCAGGACCTGCGCGACGCCGTGCAGCGCCAGGCGGGAGACGAGGAGATCGAGAAGCTCATCCAGCAGCTCTACAGCGCGATGGACCGCTGGCAGAAGGAGATGGCCGAGAAGATGCAGGATCCGGAAGAGCGCCGCCGCATGATGGAGCAGGCGGAGAAGATGGATCCGAACAACACCATCACCGGCGACGATCTTCAGAAGATGCTCGACAAGATCCGCGAGATGGCGCGCAACGGCGACCGCGAAGGCGCCAAGCGCGCGCTCGAGGAGCTGCGCAAGATGATGGAGAACGCCACGCCGATGATGGCGCAGCCCGGCCAGAAGGGGCAACGCGGCCAACAGCAGCAGGGACAGCAGGGCCAGGGCAACCAGCAGGGCCGCGAGATGATGAACCAGCTCGACCGCATGACTCGGCGCGAGAACCAGCTGCTGGGCGAGTCCGAACGCCAAGGCCGCCAGCAGCAGGGTCAGCAGGGGCAACGCGGCCAGCAGGGGCAACAGGGTCAGCGCGGCCAGCAGGGCCAGGGTCAGCAGGGACAGGGTCAGCAGGATGGGCAGTGGGGCGAGGGCCAGCGCGGCCAGCAGCAAGGCCTGCGCAACCAGCTCGGCGACTTCATGAAGAAGCTCGACGAGAACGGCATGCCGATGCCGGAATCGCTGGGCCGCGCCGAGCGCTCGATGCGCGAGGCCGAGGAAGCGCTGCGCCGCGGCGATGCGCGCGAGGCGGCTCGCGCCCAGCGGCGCGCGCTGGACAATCTGCAACAGGGCATGGGCGACATGGCCGAGCAGATGCGCAACAACCGTGGGCCCGGCAACGGCCAGGACGCGGCGGAGATCGAGGACCGGGAGAAGAAGAGCGAGGACCGCGATCCGCTCGGCCGTTCCGACGGCAACTACGGCGATTCGGTCGACAGCGGCACCGACAAGGTTCCGCTCGAGCTGGAGCGGCAGAAGAGCCGCGAGATTCTCGACGAGCTGCGGCGGCGTGCCGGCGAGCAGGCGCGGCCGAAGGAAGAGCTCGACTACATCGATCGCCTGCTCAAGACCTACTGATCGAAAGTTCTCAGCGCGACCGGAGGGAGTCGGTCGACAGCGTCTTGTCGCGCTGGTCGATCAGGGTCGTACCCACGGTGTTGCGGGTGTTGCCGGTCGCCTCGCTGGTCGTGGCGTGCGGCGCGCTGGGCGTGAGATCGACCTTCTCGATCCTGTCCTTGGGCGTGAACGTGATGTCGAGCATCTTCGACTGGGCGTGGGCCTGCACCGTCATGCCGCCGAGGAGGAGTGCGGCCGCGATCACCGGGAGCGTGCGCTTCATTATTGTCATTCCTTTGTGCCGGTCTGCTTGTGCACTTGAACGTCGGTCGTCCGCCAGGCCGACGTGCCGGTGATCGCGGCGACCACGACGGCCACGACCAGCAGCAGGATGGCAAAGGCGGCGAACGACGAGTGCTTCATCCACTGCCAACGCGCGCCCGCTACGATTGGTTACCGATACGAAGAAGAAAGGCCCGCCGCTGCCGAAGCAGCAAGGCGGGCCCAGTCGTTGGCACGAGAAGGTGGGGGAGGTCGCTTCTCGCCCGATGTAAACGGGACCACCGCGGCGAGGTTGCGAGGGCTCAGCCGGTCTTTTCGACGGCGCCGATATAGGGCAGCCCCCGGAAGCGGTGCGCCCAGTCCAGCCCGTAGCCGACGAGGAACTCGTCGCCGGCCTCGAAGCCCGTGAAATCGGCCTTCAATGGCGTGCGCCGCTTGTGCGGCTTGTCGAGCAGGGTGCAGATCCAGACGCGCCGCGCGCCGCGCTCCATCATCATCTGCTTGGCGAACGACAGGGTGAAGCCGGACTCCAGGATATCGTCGACCAGCAGCACGTCGCGCTCGCGCACGTCGTCGACGATGTCGCGCACGATGCGCACCGTGCCCGACGTCTGCGTGCCCGTGCCGTAACTGGACAGCGTCAGGAAATCCATCGACCAGTTGGCGCCGGCGCGGCTCAGCGCGCGGATCAGGTCGGCGGCGAACACGAAGCTGCCCTTCAGCACCGAGACGACCAGCGTCTCG
>JAFEFH010000245.1 GCA_018240695.1 Pseudomonadota bacterium
CCGGCGCCTTCGCCGAGCGCATGAAGTTCTCGGCGATGATGTGGTTCATGGGCCTGTGGTCGCTGCTGGTCTATTCGCCGATCGCCCACTGGGTGTGGGGCGGCGGCTTCCTCGGCGACTGGGGCGTCCTCGACTTCGCGGGCGGCACCGTGGTGCACATCAACGCCGGCGTCGCCGGCCTCGTCTGCGCCCTCGTGATGGGCAAGCGCAAGGGCTACGGCACCGAGAACATGGCGCCGCACAACCTCGTGCTGTCGGTGATCGGCGCGGCGCTGCTGTGGGTCGGCTGGTTCGGCTTCAACGCCGGCTCCGCCGTCAGTGCCGGCAACAGCGCGGGCATGGCGATGGCGGTGACGCAGATCGCCACGGCCGCCGCGGCCCTCGCCTGGATGTTCGCGGAGTGGCTGATCCGAGGCAAGCCGTCGGTGCTCGGCATCGTGTCGGGCGCGGTGGCGGGCCTCGTCGCCATCACGCCGGCCTCGGGCTTCGTCAATCCGACCGGCGCGCTCGCGATCGGCTTCGCGGCCGGCGTGGTCTGCTTCTGGTCGGCGACCAGCCTCAAGAAGGCGCTGGGCTACGACGACTCGCTGGACGCCTTCGGCGTGCACGGCGTCGGCGGCTTCCTCGGCGCCATCCTGACCGGCGTGTTCGCGGTCGAGGCGATCGGCGGCGACGGCAAGAAGGGCCTGATCGACGGCAACGCCGGCCAGGTGCTGACCCAGCTCTGGGGCTGCCTGGTCTGCATCGCGTGGTGCGCGGTGGCGACCTTCATCATCCTCAAGATCATCGACGCGATGATCGGCCTCAGGGTCACGACGGAAGAGGAAGTCGAAGGCCTCGACATCAACCTGCACGGCGAGACGGTGCACTAGGACGCTCGCGAACCCGGAAGCTCCCTCCCGGCTTCCGATCCGCCGCTCCGCGGCGACACCTCAAGTCCGGCGGCTTGTCCGCCGGACTTTCTTATGTGCGGAGAGGGTGTGCCTGCGGCGCGAGTTTGACGGCGCCGCGGGGACGCGCCACTCTTGCCGTCTTCGCAGGAGAGACAATCGATGAAGCTCGTGTCCGCCATCATCAAGCCGTTCAAGCTCGACGACGTGCGCGATGCGCTGACCGGAGTCGGCGTCTCGGGCCTCACCGTCAGCGAGGTCAAGGGCTTCGGCCGCCAAAAGGGCCAGACCGAGATCTATCGCGGCGCCGAATATCTCGTGAGCTTCCTGCCCAAGGTGAAGATCGAGATCGTGGTCGACGACACCCAGGTCGAGCGCGCCATCGAGGCGATCCAGAAGGCCGCCCACACCGGCAAGATCGGCGACGGCAAGATCTTCGTCACGCCGGTCGAGCAGGCCGTCCGCATCCGCACCGGCGAATCCGGCTCCAACGCGCTCTAGCAACCGCTGTGAATCGTCGCGCCGGGCGGCGGACTTTTTCCGGCGCGATTTTACAGGTATAGGGCTGGTAATACGCATTGGGGGAATCATGCGCAGTGCTGCCTTGCGCCTTGCCGCTGCCGCCGCGGCGGGCATCGCAACCATCTCGGTCGCGCACGCTGCCGACAAACCCAACATCGACACCGGTGACACTGCCTGGATTTTGATCGCGACCGCTCTGGTCCTGATGATGAACATCCCGGGCCTGTCGCTCTTCTACTGCGGCATGGTCCGCAAGAAGAACGTGCTGGCCACCGCGGTCACCGCCTTCGCCGTCGCGGCGCTCGTGACGGTGCTGTGGTTCGCGGTCGGATACACGCTCTCCTACACCGACGGCGGCGCGCTGAACGCGGTGATCGGCTCCTTCTCGAAGACCTTCGGTCATGGCCTTCAAGGCTCGGCGCATGCGCTCGCCAAGACGGTGCCCGAGAACGTCTTCCTGATGTACCAGGCGACTTTCGCCATCATCACGCCGGCGATCATTGCCGGCGCCTTCGCCGAGCGCATGAAGTTCTCGGCGATGATGTGGTTCATGGCGCTGTGGCTGCTGCTGGTCTACGTGCCGGTCACGCACGCGATCTGGGGCGGCGGCTTCCTCGCCAAGATGGGCGTTCTCGACTTCGCGGGCGGCCTCGTCGTGCACCTCAACGCCGGCATGGCGGGCCTCGTCTGCGCCCTCGTGCTCGGCCGGCGTCACGGCTACGGCCACGAGAACATGGCGCCTCACAACCTGGTGCTGACCCTGATCGGCACCTCGCTGCTGTGGGTCGGCTGGTTCGGCTTCAACGCGGGCTCGGCGCTCGCCTCGGGCGAGCTCGCGGGCAACGCGATGCTCAACACCCACGTCTCGGCGTCGGCCGGCGCGCTGGTCTGGATGGCGATCGAATGGGTGACGCGCGGCAAGCCTTCGGTGCTGGGCATCCTGTCCGGCGCGGTGGCGGGGTTGGGCACCATCACGCCGGCCGCGGGTTATGTCGAGCCGTGGGCGGCGATGGCGATCGGCGCCATGGCGGGCGCGGTCTGCTACTGGGCCTCGATCGTGCTGAAGATCCGCCTGGGCTACGACGACACGCTCGACGTGTTCGGCGTGCACGGCGTCGGCGGCATCCTGGGCTCGATCCTGGTCGGCGTCTTCGCCACGCGCGCGATCAACGACGTGAACAAGGGCGCGGCGCTCGGCCTGGTCGACGGCAATGCCGGCCTGATCCTGACGCAGATCTGCGGCGTGCTGATCGTCGGCGCGTTCTGCGCGGCCATGACCTGGGTGATCCTCAAGGTGATCGACGTCATGATCGGCCTGCGCGTCACCAAGGACGAGGAGACCGAAGGCCTCGACACGGTCCTGCACGGCGAGCGCGTGCAGTAGCGCTTGGCCGCGCCTTTCCTGGCTCGCGCGTACCGCGCCGGCAGGCGGCCCGCGGCCGTAGAAGCGCGTCGCCCCGCCCGCAGCGGCCCGGTTTCATCGTAGTCAAGTGTTAAGAATGGTCCCTAGTTCATTGTTGTTATTGGGTAATTTGTTTCATAGAATGGCACCGTAGTTGCTCCGGCGCGGGCCGTCCGCGACCGGCCCTGTTCGTTGCGATGGTCCTGGATGTTCAATCCGCGCCTTACCGAGACTTTGACCGACTTCCCGTTTGCGCGGCTGAACGCCCTGTTGGCCCCGATCGCGCCGCCGGCCCATCTCGGCCTGATCAACATGTCGGTCGGCGAGCCGCAGGGTGCGATGCCCGCCTTCGCGCGCCAGATCGTCAACGACGAGGTCGACGGCTGGAACCGCTATCCGCCGAACCAGGGCCTGCCCGAACTCAACGCCGCGATCTGCGATTGGCTGACGCGACGCTACAAGCTGCCCAAGGGCCTTCTCGATCCCAACCGTCACGTCCATCCGACGGCCGGCAGCAAGGAAGGCGTCTACATCATCGCCTCCGTCTGCACGCCGCAGCAGAAGAACGGCGCCAAGCCGGTCGTGGCGCTGCCCAATCCGTTCTACCAGGCCTATCTCGGCGGCGCGGTGATGTCGGGCGCCGATCCGCTGCTGGTCAACGCGACCGAGGCCAACGGCTTCCTGCCCGATTACCAGGGCCTCGACGAGGCGACCTGGAAGCGGATGACGGTGGCCTATCTCTGCTCGCCGGCCAATCCGCAGGGCGCGATCGCCGACAAGGCCTATTTGCAGAAGCTGCTGCGGCTCTGCCGCGAGCACGACACGGTGCTGGCGGTCGACGAGTGCTACGCCGAGATCTACACCGGCGCGGCTCCGCCGGGCGCGCTCGAAGCCGCGCTCGAGATCGACGAGACCGGGGCCGCGGATCCCTTCCACAATCTCGTGGTCTTCCATTCGCTGTCCAAACGCTCGAACGCGGCCGGCCTGCGCTCGGGCTTCGTCGCGGGCGATCCCAAGGTCGTCGCGATGATCCTGCGCTGGCGCACCTATGGCGGCCCGCAGATTCCGATCGGCGTGCAGAAGGCCTCGGTGGCGCTGTGGAACGAGGAGACGCATCCGGTCGCGACGCGCGAGTGGTACGTCAGGAACTTCAAGGTGGCCGAGCAGATCCTGCACAACCGCTTCGGCTACTACACGCCGGGCGGCGGCTTCTTCCTGTGGCTCGATGTCGGCGATGGCGAGGAGGCGACGCGCAAGCTGTGGCGCGACGCGCACGTGAAGGTGCTGCCGGGCGCCTATGCCTGCCGCGAGACCGACGGCGTCAACACCGCGGCGCGCTACATCCGCGTGGCGCTGGTGCACGACGAAAAGACCACGCGCGAGGGCCTGTCGCGCCTCGCCTCGGTGCTGTGAGGGCTGCACGATGGCCATGATGGGCATCGGCTCGGCGGATAGCCGCAAGATGACCATCCTGCCGGAGGGCGGGCGCGACTTCCTGCGCCGCCGCATGATGGAGATCGTGGGCGCGGTGCTCGCGGTCGGCGGCGTGCTGCTGCTGATGTCGGTCTTCACCTTCAACGCCGCCGATCCGTCGCTCAACCACGCCACCGGCAATGCGCCCGCCAACCTGATGGGCCTGCCCGGAGCCTATATCTCGGACCTGCTGCTCCAGACCTTCGGCCTCGCGATCTGCCTCGTGCCGGTGGCGATGATCACCTGGGGCGTCCGCATGGTGCGCACGCACCACCTGGGCTTCTTCGGCCTGCGCCTGTCGCTGCTGCTGCTGGCGCTGCTGATGATGAGCGTCGCCTGTGAAGGGCTGGGCGATGTCGGCGGCGCCGCCACCCATGCCGGCGCGGGCGGCTTGGTCGGCATCGCGCTGATCGGCCAGTTCCGCGAATTCGTGCTCAGCCATTCGAGCGGCGGCAGCCTCGCGCTGATCGAGCCGGGCTGCGCGGCGCTGGCGTTCATCGCCATGGCGCCGGCGCTCGGCATGAACCGCACGGACCTGCCGCTGATCTTCCGCATCCTGCGCGCGCCGTTCATCTGGGGCGTCTGGCTGATGCGCGCCTTCGTCGGCCTGTGGCGCGGCGGGCCGCAGTCGACGGACGAGGATGTCGAGCCGCCGGGCCCGTCGGTCGGCTATGCCGAGATCCCGGGCGAGATCGACGCCAGTCACTACGATCCGTCGCGCTTCGAGAACCGCCTCGATCCGATCCCGGAAGAGGGCGTCAGCCTGCCCGGCCGCGAGACGCTGATGGTCGACGCGCCGTTCTCGCCGCTCGAGCGGCCGGCGCCGGAAATTCCCGCCGCTCCCGTCGAGCTCAATCCGCATGCTCCCGTGGCCTACGAAAACGTGGTCTATGACGATGCGGCGCCCGCGCCTGTGCCGGCGGAATCGGTGCGTGAACGCACGCTGTTCGACCGTCTCGCGGGCCTGCGCATCGAGCCGATCTTCTCGCGCCGCAAGGCGGTCGCCGACCAGTCCGCGCCCGAGGAGGCCGCGCCGCCGGTCGAGGAACTGCCGCGCGAGGTGGTGACCTTCGCGCCGACGCAGGTCATGGCGCGCGCGCCCGTGCCGG
>JAFEFH010000246.1 GCA_018240695.1 Pseudomonadota bacterium
CGAGCTTCCAGAACGGCGCCTTGGTCTTCAGCCAGTCGACCAGGAACTCGCACGCCTCGAACGCGGCTTCGCGATGGGGAGAGCCGACGGCCACCAGCACGATGCGCTCGCCGGGATCCATGCGGCCGTGGCGATGGACGATCAGCGTGGCTTCGAGCGGCCAGCGCCGGTTGGCCTCGGCCTCGATGTCTTCCAGCGCCTTCTCGGTCATGCCGGGATAGTGCTCGAGGGTGAGCGCGTCGACGCGATCCCTGTGATAGCCCTCGCGCACGTGCATCTCGCGCACCAGGCCCACGAACACCGCGAGCCCGCCGATGCGGCGGTTGCCGGCGGTCAGCCGGTCGAGTTCCGCGCCGACGTCGAAGTCCGCTTCCTGGACCCGCACGGTCATCGGATCAGCCTCCGGTGAAAGGCGGGAAGAACGCGACCTCGTTCGCGCCGGCCAGCACCACGTCGAACGTGGCCGTGCGCTTGTCGACGGCGGCGCCGAACGCCGCGCTCTCGGCCAGCGCCTCGGCATGGCCGGGGCTGCGCGCGCGCAGCCACACGACGAGATCGCCCACGGTGCGGACATCGGCGGGCGGATCGACGTCTTCGTCCGGCACGCCCACCGTGCGCTTCATCCAGGCGAAGTAGCGGACCTTCATTCCGCCGCACCGGGCGGCGAGTCCTCGGCCATGTGGCGCAGGCCGGTGCGCAGATAGTCGTAGCCGGTGATCAGCGTGAGGCCGGCGGCGATCCAGATCAGATAGAGACCGGCGGTGGCGACCCATGGGTACGCGGCGTCGCCGACCAGCAGGAACGCGATGGCCGCCATCTGCACCGCCGTCTTCCACTTGGCGAGCTGGCTGACCGGCAGGCCGACGCGCAGCTCGGCCAGGAACTCGCGCAGGCCCGAGACCAGGATCTCGCGGGCGAGGATGATCAGCGCCGCCAGGACGTTCAGGCCGTTCAGCGGGCCGTGCTCGACCAGCATCAGCAGCGCGGCGGCGACCAGCAGCTTGTCGGCGATCGGATCGAGGAAGCGGCCGAGCCGCGAGATCTGGTGATAGCGGCGCGCGAAGTAGCCGTCGAAATAGTCGGTGATGCCGGCGGCGACGAACAGGCTCATCGACAGCCACTGCGACCAGCCGCGGTCGAGCCAGAAACAGGCGACGACCAGCGGGATCGCCAGGATGCGCGACAAGGTCAGGATGTTGGCGGTGTTCAGCATGATCGAGCGGACCTTAGCGTTCGCCCCGGAAGTGGTCATGGATTTTCTGGGCGAGCGCCCGGGAGATGCCGGGCACCGACTTGATGTCTTCCAGCGTGGCCGAGCTCACCGCCTTGGCGCTGCCGAAATGATGGAGGAGGGCGCGCTTGCGGCTGGCGCCGATGCCCTGGACCTCGTCGAGCGCCGACCGCGTGATGTCGGCGGCGCGCCGGGTACGGTGGGTGCCGATGGCGAAGCGGTGCGCCTCGTCGCGCAGGCGCTGGAGGAAATAGAGGACGGGATCGCGCGGCTCGAGCGAGAAGGGCGGCTTGCCGTGGATGAAGAAGCGCTCGCGTCCCGCATCGCGGTCGGGTCCCTTGGCGATACCGACCAGCGCGATGTCCTCGAGGCCGAGTTCCACCATGACGGCGCGCGCCGCCTCGAGCTGCCCCTGACCGCCGTCGATCAGCACCAGGTCGGGCCAGCTCTCCTCGTCGCGCTCGGGATTTTCCTTGAGCTGGCGGCCGAAGCGCCGCTGCATGACCTCGCGCATCATCGCGAAGTCGTCGCCCGCCGCGCCCTCGGTCTTGATGTTGAACTTGCGGTAGCTGTTCTTGGTGAAGCCGTCGGGACCGGCCACGATCATGGCGCCGATCGGCGCATGCCCCTGGATATGGCTGTTGTCATAGACTTCGATGCGCTCGGGCGGCGCGTCGAGATTGAAGACGCGCGCCACGCCTTCGAGCAGCTGACGCTGCGTGCCGCGCTCGGCCATCCGCCGCGCCAGCGCCTCGCGCGCGTTCAGCACGGCCTGGTCGAGCGCATCCTTCTGGTCGCCGCGCTTGGGGTTGCGGATCTCGACCTTGTTGCCGGCCGCCAGCGCGAGCGCGCTCTCGATCAGCTCGGTCTCGGCGAGCGGATGGCTCACCAGGATCAGCGACGGCGCCGGGCGCGCCTCGTAGAACTGGCCGATGAACGCCGTCAGCACCGCGCCCTCGTCGAGTTCGCGCGCGTGGCTCGGGAAGTAGGCGCGGTTGCCGAGATTCTGGCCCGCGCGCAGGAAGAAGACCTGCACGCAGACTTGGCCGCCTTGGGCATGGGCCGCGAAGATGTCGGCCTCGTCGATCGACGGCAGGCTGATCGCCTGGTGCGACTGGATGTGCGCCAGCGCCCGGATGCGGTCGCGCAGGACGGCGGCACCCTCGAATTCGAGGTTGGCCGAAGCCTGTTCCATGCGCTGCGACAGCTTCTGCTGGACTTCGCGGTTGCGGCCGCCGAGGAAGCCGCGCACCTCGTCGACGAGGGCGTCGTATTCGGGCTTCTCGATGCGGCCGACGCACGGGCCGGTGCAGCGCTTGATCTGGTATTGCAGGCAGGGCCGCGTGCGCGTCGAGAACACGCCGTCCGAGCACGAGCGCAGCGGGAAGGCGCGCTGGAGGGCGTAGAGCGTGCGGTTGACGGCGGTCGCCGAGGCGAACGGCCCGAAATACTCGTTGCCGGGCTGGCGCACGCCGCGGTGCTTGGCGAGCTGCGGCCACTGGGTGTCGCGGCGGATGACGATGTAGGGGAACGACTTGTCGTCGCGCAGCAGCACGTTGAAGCGCGGCCGGAAGCGCTTGATGAGGTTGTTCTCCAGCAGGAGCGCCTCGGCCTCGCTGCCGGTGACGGCGAACTCCATGGTCCTGGTTGCCGAGACCATGCGGATCAGGCGGGTCGCCAGCCGCGTCGGCTGGGTATAGGCCGCGACCCGGCTGCGCAGGGACCGCGCCTTGCCGACGTACAGAACCTCGCCGTCGGCCGCGATCATCCGGTAGACGCCGGGCTTGCGCGGCAGGGTGCGCACGAATTCCGCGATGATCTGGGTGCCTTCGGCCAGCGTTCCTTCGCTGGGCGCAGCCTCCTCCGGCGGGGTTTGGGGCGGGGCCTCGGACATGGCTTCAGGCGAGGCCTCGAAAGGCCCGGCGCTCGGCTTTTGTTCGGGGTCGGTTTCGTCGATCACGGGGGTGTGGGGAAATCTGTGAGAAAGTCCGAAAGGCTCCCGGCGTTACACGGGAGTCACTGTATTGACTCAATGTAGGCAGGGTGGCAGCGCGCCGCCACCCTGAACCTAGTGCATTGTTCGGACTTGCTTATTCAGGACGGGGAAAGCCTGCAAAAATTTGCTGCGACAGCCGATGTTCCCTATTTGCCCCAATCGGCTGTCGCGCTTCGATGTGTGGATAAAATCGGTCGCTTCAGAGCACCGACAGCATTCGCCCGACCAGCGGATGGCGCACCACGTCGGTATCGAGCAGGCGCACCACGGCGACGTCCTCGAAACTCTCCAGCCGGCGGGCGATATCGCCCAGTCCCGAAAGTTCGGGCAGGAGGTCGGTCTGGTCGGGGTCTCCCGTCATGACCATCGTGGAGTGCCAGCCCAGCCGTGTCAGCAGCATCTTGAGCTGGCCGTAGGTGCAGTTCTGCGCCTCGTCGATCAGCACGAAGCTGTTGTTCAGGGTACGGCCGCGCATGAAACCCACCGGGGCGATCTCGATGGTGCCGTCGTCGAGATACTGGCGCAGGCGCTTGGCGCCCAGCCGATCGTTCAGCGCATCCCACAGCGGGCGCAGGTAGGGATCGAGCTTTTCGCGCATGTCGCCGGGCAGGAAACCCAGGTTCTCGCCGGCTTCGACGGCGGGGCGGGAGAGCAGAATGCGCGACACCGTACCGGCCTCCAGGGCTTCCACGGCGGCGCAGATCGCCAGGTAGGTCTTGCCGGTGCCGGCCGGGCCGACGGCGATGGTCAGCGGCTTGCTGTCGATCGCCTCCATGAGAAGCCGCTGATTGTCGCTTCGCGGGCGTATTTTCCGGATATAGCTTTGATCCCTGTCATTGGCCGGCGCGTGATCGAAGACGAGGCTGTGGACACGGTCGCTATCGATGGCGTGCAACTTGGCACGGCGTGCGGCGCGCTTGGCCATTGGCGGACTCCGGAGACTGTTTGGGAAACAAAAAACGCCCCCGCAAAGCGGAGGCGTCGATCAAAGGTCGAGCAGGGAGGCGGCTGACAGGGCACGCGATGGGAGATCCATCGGTGATCCACGTTCCGTCGGGGCGCATCGTCCTTGGACGGATAAGCTACCTCCTGTGCTGATAGGCGGAAGCGTACGCCCAATAAAGGCAGCCGGCCACAATATTTATGGGCCGCCATCCAAGATTCACACAAGCCGACACGGCAAAGGGGCATTCCCGCACGGGGCGGGAATCCAAACTGTTGCCCGTCCGCCACAGGCTGCCTCCAAGTCGCCGCCAAGGTTCCCAGAAGCGCAACGGATTTTCCCGTCGCTCCGTTGTGCTGGTGCTGCTTCAGCGGGTCACGGGGACTCGGCTGCTCAATTTGTAAAAGGAATGTCTTTATGAAAAACGCACTGTTCGGAGCCGCCGCCCTCGCGCTGCTGCCGGTGGCCTCCCAGGCCCAGTCGCTCCAGTATCCCGGCTTCTTCGCCGGCGTCGAAGCGGGCGGCAACTACATGTTCCAGAGCGGCATCACCTCGCCGTTCGGCCAGGCCAACATGTACCCGAACATCGGCTACTCGTTCGGCGGCATGATCGGCTACGACTTCGTCGGCCCCCGCGTCGCCCTCGAAGGCCTCTACAACAACAGCAAGGCGACCGTGAGCGGCGGTACCGCGGCCTATGGCGCGACCAAGGACGAAATCGCCGCCATGGCGAACCTGTACTACGACTTCAATGCGGGCGGGACGATCGTTCCCTATATCGGCGCCGGTGCCGGTGTCGCCTTCATCAAGGAGTCCGCGCTCGGCCAGCAGGACAACACCACGGCCTTCGCCTACCAAGGCATCATCGGTGTCGGTTACAACATCGACTCGCAGTTCCGCGTGAACCTCGAGGGCCGCTACTTCGGCACCTCGACGCCGACCTCGCTGGGCCAGGGCTTCCAGAACAACAACCTCATCGCGATGTTGCAGCTTCAGATGAAGTTCGGCGCGCCGGAGACCGTCGCGGCCGCCGCGCCGCCGCCGGCCGCTCCGCAGGCGCCGTCGTTCATGGTCTTCTTCGATTGGGACCGCTCGAACCTCTCGGCCCAGGCGATGAACACGATCCGCCAGGCCGCCGGCGCCTACAAGACCAAGGGTAGCGCGCGCATCACGGCGACCGGCCACACCGACAAGTCGGGCCCGGA
>JAFEFH010000247.1 GCA_018240695.1 Pseudomonadota bacterium
TCGTCGGTGTCGTGGGGCTGCTGGCCCTGGTGCCGGCAGCCATGCTGTCGCGCTCGCAACGGCGGGCGCGCGCAGGAGCGTGGCGCTAGGCGCCTACGCCGCCTTCCTGGTCTGGCCGCGGACGGCGGCGCGCAGCGCCTTTTCGAGGATATCCATGCCGCGGTCGATCTCGGCGTCGGTCGAGACCATCGGCGGCACGAGGCGCACGACGTTCATGCGGCCATGGCTGCCGCGCGACTGGACCAGCAGCCCATCGTTCTGGCACTGCGCGACGACGGCGCGGCAGAGGTCGCTGGCCGGCGCCTTGGTGCCGCGGTTCTCGACCAGCTCGACGCCGTAGAGCACGCCGCGGCCGCGGATGTCGCCGATCTCCTGGATGTCCTTGGCCATCGCCTCGAGTCTCGCCTGCATGCGGCGGCCGATCGCGGCGGCGCGCTCCACGAGGTTCTCCTTCTGGATGATGTCGATGCTGGCCACGCCGGCGGCGCAGACGATCGGGTCGCAGGCATGGCTGCGCGTGGCGAAGTAGCCGTTGTCGACCGCCTGCTGGGCGATCGCCGAGGTCGTGCAGACCGCGCTGACCGGCAGGCCGGCGCCGAAGTGCTTCGACACCGTCATGATGTCCGGCACCACGTCCTCGTGCAGGTGGCCCCACATCTTGCCGGTCTTGCCGAGGCCGGTCTGCGACTCGTCCATGATCACCAGCATGCCGCGGTCGTGCGCCATCTTCATGAGCGCCTTCACGTAGCCCGGCGGCGGCACGATGATGCCGCCCGCGCTCAGCACCGGCTCGAGGATCACGGCGGCGGGCTTGGCGGTGAAGTTGGCGTCGGCGATCTCGAAGCTGGTCTGCAGCAGCTTCTCGACGAAGTCGTTGCCGCCGGCGAGCGGCGAGCGATAGGCGTAGGGCGTCAGGATCGCCGAGGTGCCGGGCGCCGCCAGCTTGTGCTTGGCGCGGCCCCAGCCGAAGGTCAGCGAGCGCGTCACGAACGAGGTCGAGCCGTGCAGCGCCATGTCGAGCGCCAGCACGTCGACGCCGCCGGTCGCCTTGCGGGCGAGATCGATCGCGGCCTCGATGGCGTCGCTGCCGCTCACCAGGAACAGCGTCTTTTGCAGCGGCGGCGTCAGGATCTGGCCCAGCCGCTCGTGCAGCTCGAGCCGGTCGACGTTCAGGAACGTCTTGGTCGAGTGGCTGATGGTCTTGAGGTTGCGCTGGACCGCCTCGACGTAGAGCGGGTGGTTGTGACCGAGCGCGGCCGCCATCTGCCCCGAGCCGAAGTCGAGGTAGCGCTTGCCGGTGATGTCGATCATCTCGATTCCCTCGGCGCGCTCCATGATCGGGCGATTCTCGAGGCCGGCCATGTAGGCGCCTGCCGGCGTCGGAATCATCCACTGCTCCGCGATCGCCTTCGCCTGCTTGGCGTCCATCAAATTCCTCCACTGAATGTCTGGACAGCATGCGAAAGCAGCCGCAATATAGTCAAGTGTAAATTGTCTACAATTTGAGATCGGGCGATGGCGGTTGCAAGCAGACTGCAAAGCGGGACGGGCGAGGCGGGCAATGTCGTGTCGCTGCCCGAGACGATTCCGTACTTCCTCGCCGACCGGATCAAGGCGGGCATCATCCGCTGGCGCTACCCGCCCGGCAGCTCGCTGCGCGAGACAGATCTCGCCGCGGAATACGGCGCGAGCCGCGGGCCGGTGCGCGAGGCGCTGCGCATCCTCGAGCTGCAAGGCCTGGTGATCCACGCGCCGCGCCGCGGTTTCAAGGTCAAGGAATACACGACCGACGATCTGCGCCATCTCTACCGGCTGCGCGCGCAGCTCGAGTCCGAGGTGATCGACGCGCTGTCGACCAAGGACGTGAGCAGCCTGTGCGATGTGCTCGACCGCACCAACGCGGTGATGCGCGCCTTCGCCATCCGGCGCGACCTCGAGGGCTACTTCTCGACCAACATCGAGTTCCACCAGCTGATGATCGACAGCACCGAGAGCTCGGTGCTGCGCACGATCCTGCACCAGGTCAACGCGATGTCGCTGCCGGTGCGCTTCCTGCTGCTGTCGAACGAGTTCTCCGGCCGCGCCGATTACGAGTATCACCACGAGATCACGCAGGCGATCCGCGCCCGCAACTTCAAGCTCGCGCGCCGCATGACGGTCAGCCACATCACCTCGAACCTGACGCGGGTGACGGTGGCCTACGCCGAAGCGCTCGAAAAGCAGCAGGAGCGCTGAGCATGGCCGTCCGTCTCGCCACTCTGCCACCCTCGGGGACCTTGGCCGTCGGAGACAAGGTGCGGGCGCTGCGCGCCGAGGGCCGAAGCGTGTTCAACCTCTCGGGCGGCGCCCCCGATCCCGGCCCGCCGGTCGGCCTTGCCGGAACGGCGATCACGGCGAACGAGAATTCCCTGGGCGATCCGTGGGGCGAGCTGTTCCTGCGCAAGGCCTTTTCCGCGCGGCTCGCGCGCTGTCATGGCGTGGTGCGCTCCGAGCGCGAGATGGTCGCGACCATCGGCGCCAAGCAGGGCGTGTATTTCGCGGCGATGGCGCTGCTCGAGCCGGGCGACGAGGTGATCGTCATCGATCCGTGCTGGGTGACCTACGCGCCGTCGATCGAGCTGGCCGGCGGTCGCGCCGTGCCGGTGGCGCTGGCGCAGCCCGGCAACCGGCTCGATACGGCCGCGATCGCAGCGGCGATCACGCCACGCACGCGTGCCGTCCTGATCAACACGCCGCACAATCCGACCGGCCGCGTCTTCACCGAGGGCGAGCTCGCCGCGCTCGCCGATCTGGTGAAGCAGCGCGGCCTGTGGCTGATCTGCGACGAGAGCTTCGATCTCTTCGTGTTCGACGGCGGCAGGCATCTGAGCCCCGGCACGTTCGACGTCATCCGCGACCGCACGATCCTGCTCTACAGCTTCTCCAAGGCGTTCGCGCTGCCGAGCTACCGCATCGGCATGCTGGTCGCGCCGGAGGAGATCTGCCGGCTGATCGCGAACTGTACCCAGCAGCTCATTTCCTCGGTGAGCCTCGCGTCGCAGAAGGTCGCCTGCGCCGCCCTCGACAAGGAAGCCGAGTGGGCGCCGATGCTGCGCCGGGCCTACCAGGAAAAGCGCGACGCCTGTCTTGCCATCCTGCGCCAGGATGCGCGTTTCGAGGCACCGGCGCCGCAGGGCACGTTCTATCTCTTCCCGGGCATCACGCGCTTCGGCATGTCGAGCGATGCGATGACGGCACATCTGCTCGACAAAGCGGGCGTCGCGGTGACCTCCGGCGCGGTCTTCGGCCGCTCGGGCGAGGGCCATATCCGGGTCAATCTCGTGGGGCCGCTGCCGGCCATCCTCGACGGGGCACGGGCCTTGCTTCGGGCCTTGCCCAAATGAGCGCACTCCTCGAGATCGCCGGCCTCGACAAGAGCTTCGGATCGCTCCGGGTCCTGAAGGCCGTCGATCTCGTGGTCGAGGCGGGCGAGGTGGTCACCGTGTGCGGCGCCAGCGGCTCGGGCAAGAGCACCCTGCTGCGCTGCATCAACGGACTGGAGAAAGCCGACGGCGGCACGATCCGCTTCCGTGGCGCCGACGTGCCCAAGACGCGCTCGGGCCTGCGCGACCTGCGCCGCAGCGTCGGCATGGTGTTCCAGTCGTTCAATCTTTTCCCGCACCTGACGGCCCGGCAGAACGTCGCGCTGGGCCCGCGCAAGATCCTGGGCAAGAGCGCGGCCGAGGCGCAGGAGATCGCGCAGGGTCTGCTCGAGCGCGTCGGCCTCTCCGACAAGGCCGACGCCTTTCCCGACTTCCTGTCCGGCGGCCAGCAGCAGCGCGTGGCGATCGCCCGCGCGCTCGCCATGCAGCCGTCGCTGATGCTGTTCGACGAGCCCACGTCGGCGCTCGACCCGGAGATGGTGGCCGAGGTGCTCGACGTCATGCGCGGGCTGGCCGAACAGGGCATGACCATGGTGATCGTCAGCCATGAAATGAACTTCGCCCGTGAGGCGGCCGACCGCGTGGCTTTCATGCACGCCGGCGCCATCGTGGAGGCGGGCACCCCCGCCGAGTTCTTCCAGTCGCCGCGCAGCGAAGAAGCGCGGCGTTTCGTGCGTACCGTCTTGGGGCAGCAGATGTCGGTCGAAGGGAGAGTGGGATGAACAGACGTCAATTGATGGTCATGTCGGGGCTGGTCCTGGGGGCGGCGCCGATTTTGGGATCCGCGGCTCTGGCGCAGGCGCCGGCAGGCACGGCGCTCGACGAGGTCAAGAAGCGCGGCGTGCTGCGCGCCGGCGTCCGGCAGGACGTGCCGGGCTTCGGCATCGTCGACGAGAAGGGCAACATCGTGGGCTTCGACATCGACGTGGCGACCGAGATCGCCACGCGCCTCGGGGTCAAGATCGAGCTGGTGCCGGTGACGGCGGCGACGCGCATCCCGCTGTTGCAGCAGGGCCGCATCGACATGATCGCCGCGACCCTCACGCACTATCGCGAGCGCGACAAGGTGGTCGACTTCACCATCGGCTACTTCTGGACGGGCCAGAAGCTGATGGTGAAGAAGGCGAGCGGCATCCATTCGGTCGCCGACATGGCCGGCAAGCGCGCCGGCACGACGGTGGGCGCGCTCGCGCTCAAGAACCTCACCAACGCCCAGCCCAAGGCGATCGGCCAGACCTTCGAGGGCTATCCCGAGGCGTTCCTCGCCATGCAGCGCGGGCTGGTCGATGCGGTGGTGGCCGACATCATCATCCTCGCGGGTCTGCGCGCGAACTCGCCGGCGCCGGGCGACTACATGATCGTGGGCGATTCGCTGGGCGGCGGCGACTACGCCATCGGCGTTCGCGAGAACGATTCGAAGTGGCGCGACGCGCTCAACTTCGCGCTTCAGGACATGTGGAAGGACGGCGCCTGGGACAAGATCTACGCCAAGTGGATCGGACCGGGCACCAAGCTCAACCTCGACAAGTCGGAGATCGGCTTCAAGATGGAGGTATGGGAGTAGCCGCCCATGTACCAGCTCGACTGGAGCATCCTGTGGGGAGAAGGCGGACGCCTTCTCCTCAGCGGCGCACTGGTCACGCTGGAGCTGGCGGGCGGCGCGCTCGTGCTGGCGCTGGTGCTGGGATTCCTGTTCGGCGTGGTGCGCTGGTCGGAGATCAAGCCGCTCCAGCCGGTCTGCTGGTTCTACGTCGAGTTCCTGCGCAACACCCCGCCGCTGGTCCAGATCCTGTTCTGGTATTTCTCCGCCACGGTCATCCTGCCGACCGGCCTGTTGCTGGTGCTGCGCGACTACGGCTTCCAGTTCGTCGCCGCGGTCTTCGCGCTCGGCCTCTACCATAGCGCCTTCGTGGCCGAGATCGTGCG
>JAFEFH010000248.1 GCA_018240695.1 Pseudomonadota bacterium
TCTCGATCTCCTCGGGCGTGAGCTCGTGCGCGGGTTGGGAGAGATAGCGGGTCGCGGCCGCGGCACGGTCGGCTGCGGGCAATGCCGGCAAATGACGCAGCAGGTCGTGCAACAATTGTCCGCGCCGCCAGCGCCCCGCGTCGCCGACGGCGAGCGGACTGAAGGCGCGCGGCTCGGAGGTCGCCTCGTCGGGCAGCGGTTGCGACGGAGCGAGCGGTGTCGGCGGATCGGGCTCGGGTTCGGGCGCAACGGCGATCCATTTTGGGAGTGCGTCGCCCTCGGATAGCGGCAGCTCCTCTTGCTCGGGCGGCTCGATACGGCCTTCGCGCACCAGCTCGAAGCCCTCGCCTTGCCAGCCTTCGGCACCGATCAAGCCGCTGAAGTCGAAGGTCCGGGGCGTCGCGTCGCTGACGGCGAGGCCGGTGGCGATGCGCTCGTACCAGCAGCCCTTGTCGGGCTTGCGGCTGCCGATCCAGCCGCCGACGAAGAGCTGGTCCTCGGCGCGGGTCATGGCGACATAGAGCAGGCGGTTCTGTTCCTCGAGCGCGCGGTCGCGCGTCGCGGTGCGCCATTCGCGCGCGGCGTCGTTGGCATCGTCGCTGCGCGGGATCCAGAGTCGCGCCGTGCCGTCCTCATCGGCCAGCAGCCGGTCGTTGCTCTGCGGCACGCGCGTGGTGTCGGGCAGGTAGACGATCGGCGCCTGCAAGCCCTTCGACGCGTGAACGGTGAGAATGCGCACCTCGTGGCGGCGGTTGGCGTCGAGGTCGCGCTTGATCTCGCCACCGCCTTCCTCGAACCAGCGCAAGAAGCCTTGGAGCGAGCCTGCTTCCGCGCGCTGGTATTGCAGCGCGCGCGCCAGCAGCTCGTCGATCGGGTCGGCCGCCTCGCGGCCCAACCGCTCGAGCAGGCGGCGCCGGCCGCCTTCGGGACCCAGCACCTGCGAGAAGAAATCGAACGGTGTGGTGAAGTCCGCCCGTCGCAGCCACGTCGAGAGCAGCGTGTAGGCCGGCGCGAAGGCGGGATCGCCCGCGCGCTCGCGCAACGCCCGCCACAAGTGGCCGGTGCGCTTCCAGGCGAGCGTGAACAGCCTGTCCTCGTCGAGCCCGACCAGCGGCGACTTCAGGAGGCAGGCGAGGTTGAGGTCGTCCTGCGGCAACAGTACGAAGCGCGCCAGCGCCAGCAGATCCTGGATCGCCAGCTCTTCGCCTAGGTCGAGGCGGTCGACGCCCGCGACCTCGATGCGTTCGCGCTTGAGGGCTTTTACCAGGGCATTCACGAAGGCATTGCGCCGCCGTACCAGCACCATGAAGTGGCCGGCGTTCAGCTTCTCGCCGCCCTTGTCGCCGGAGCGCGCGCGCCGCTCCTTGCCGATCAGGCTTCCGGCATGGGCCGCGATCAGGGCCGCCAGGCGCTCATGCGGTTGTGCCAGTCCACCGCGTGCGCCGTCGAGATCGTCGGTGTCGGTTTCCGTCTTGTCGGCGCCGACCAGCGGCCACAATACGACCTTGCCGGGCTCGGCCTGGCGGCTCGGCACATGCTCGACCTGGCCCGCCGTGGCGACGCCGCGCGCGGCCTCTTCCTGCGCGAACACGCGGTCGACGGCGTCGAGTACGGCCGGTGTCGAGCGGAAGGACACAGTGAGGTCGACGGGAGCGAAGCGCTTGTTGGCCTCCTGGCTGCGCGCCTCGAACCAGTCGCGCATCTCGGCGAGCTTGCGCGGGTCGGCGCGCTGGAAGCCGAAGATCGACTGCTTGGTGTCGCCGACCGCGAAGATCGTGCGGTTGCGGTCGACGGCGCCTGCGCCCGCGAAGAACTCCTCGGTCAGCCGTCGGATCACTTCCCACTGATCGGGATTGGTATCCTGCGCCTCGTCGACCAGCACGTGGTCGATGCCGCCGTCGAGCTTGTATAGGACCCACGAAGCGCTTTCCGCGCCTTCCAGCAGGCGGCGCGTGGCGACGATCAGGTCGTCATAGTCGAGTGTCGCGCGCCGCCGCTTGGCGGCCCCGTAGCGCTGCGTGATGTCGAGGCCGAGCCGCAGCAATCCGATCGTGAGGTCGACCAGCGCCACGCCCTTGGCATGATTGAGCTCCGCGCCCAGGCGCTCCGCCTCGCGACGCAGCACCGTGTCGATGTCGACCATCGCCGCGACGGCGGCCTTGGTGGCCAGCGCCTTGCGCACCTCGCCCTTCTCGGTGAAGAACGCCGCGCGATAGGCATCGAGGAAGCGCGGCCTGGCCTCGGCGTCGGCATCGAGCCACTCGGCGATCGCGCGGCCGCGTTGCAGGTCCTGCTTGCCGCCTGCCGCCAGCGCGCCGACCGCGGCCCGCAGGGACTTCTCATCGGGCGCGGTAGCGACGTGGCCATCGCAACCCAGCCGCTTGCTCAGGAGACGTCGCACGCGCGCGAGGCCCTTGTCGTCGGCGATACGCGCCAGCAGCCAGGCACGCTCGCCCAGCAGGCGCGCCATCAGCTCGGAATATTCAGCGATCGAGACCTTGTTGGCGACGGCGGCCAGCGCCTCGACCAATGGCTTGGGCGCCTCCGGCCTGGCCAGCAGCGCGATCTGCTCGTCCTGCGCGCCGCGCAGCAGGCTCCCGGCGTCGGCCTCATCCATGACGTCGAAGCCCGGCGGCACGCCGGCTTCCAGCGGGAAGCGCTTCAGCAGTGCCTGGCAGAAAGCGTGGATGGTGAGGATATTGATCCCGCCCGGCGCATCGAGCACGCGTGCGAACAGGCGGCGTGCGATGGTCCGCTGCTCGGCCGTCGCAGGCTGGTCGATCAGGCCTGCGATCTCCTTGTCGAGAGTCGCGTCGTCGGCCATCGCCCAGCGGCCGAGCCGGCCGGCCAGGCGGTTGCGCATCTCGGCCGCCGCCGCCTTGGTGAAGGTGAGGCAGAGGATACGCGACGGCATCACTTCGGCCAGCAGCAGGCGTGTCACGCGGTCGGTCAGCACCTTGGTCTTGCCGGTGCCGGCATTGGCCTCGACCCAGGCCGAATGCCCGGGATCGGTCGCCCGGCGCTGCGCGCCGCTGGCGTAGAGCAGGATGTCGGCGACGCTGCTCATTCCTCGCCACCGCCCGCGGTCGACCATTCGGCGACGCGCTCGAGATGCTTGTAGTCGTTGAAGTGCGGGACGAACTCGGGCCAGGGCAAAGCGGCGTAGGGCGTCGCGGGATTGGCGAAGTGCTCGGCCATGCGCGCGACCAGCGCCAGCATCGCCGGGATCAGCTCGTCGGCCTTCTTGATTTCCTTCACGTTGCCGCCGTCATCGAGACCGTTGGCTTGCCAATAGGACAGATGCACCGCCTCGGCCTTGCCTTCGATCTCCTTGAAGCCGCCCTGAGCGGCCATCGCGGCCTCGAGCAGGAGCTGCGGCGCGAACAGCGCGTCGAGTTCCTTGGTCGAGGGCACGCGGCCTGTCTTGTAGTCGATGATCTCCCAGGTGCCGGGCTCGACTTCGTCGAGCCGGTCGGCGCGTGCCTCGATGCGCAGCGGGTGGTTGGGCGGACCAACCGTGATCGCGCCGTCGGTTTCGCCGCCCAGAAGGCGCGTGCCGTTGGCGCGCCGCGCATTCTCGACCGCCACGAACCAGCGCGCCAGCCGCTGGAAGCGCGGCCACCAGAAGGCCCGCTCGGCGGGCGCGGCCAGGATCGCCGCAAGCTTCTCCTCGCCCAGCGCCTCGAACTTCTGCAACGCATCTGGCGGCAGCAGGCCCGACGGGTGGTCACGCAGGAACTCGTCCAGCGCCTCGTGCAGCGCCGAGCCGCGGTCGGCGGCGCCCAGCTCCTGCTCCAGCGGATCGAGCATCCGCAATTTCAGGATTTGCCGGGCATAGAGGCCATAGGGATCGCGCCGCCACTGCTCGATGCTCGACACAGACAAGCTCTTCGGCCGGGCTTCGAGCGGCGGTCGTGGCTCCGGCCGCAGCCATGGCTTGTAGTCGGCCGCGCTGTCGAGCTGCTCGGCCCAGGAGAGATAGGAGCGCCGGCCGCGCTGGATATATTCCGGCGTCGTGGCCGGCTTCTCCGGATCGTACCCGAACAGCGCATCGAGCCGCGCCAGCCAGCGCGATGGCACGGTCGGCGCGTTGCCCTCGCGCTCGGCACGGGTCAGCAGCACGCGCTCGGCGGCAAGGGCAGAGGCGAAGTCGTGCGCCGACAGGCCGATACGCCGCTCCGGTTGCGGCAGGCCGAGGGCCGCGCGCATCGGGCGGTTGATCCAAGGGCCGGTCTCGACCGACGGCGGCCACGTGCCTTCGTTGAGTCCGCCCAGGATCAGGAGATCGGCGCGTTGCAAGCGGGCTTCGAGCGGGCCCCAGATCGACAGGCGCGGATGGCGGCCGAAGCGCGGCCGGATCGTTTCGGGCGCCAGCAGGGCCGCCAGCAAGGCCGGCCACTCCGCACCGGAGATCGGGGGCGCGTCCTGCCAAGCCGCGCGTACACCGGCCAGCGCGTCGGCCAGGGCTTCGCCGGCCTCGCCGGCCCACAACAGGTCGGGCGACGCGATCTGCTCGGCCGCGGCGATAGTGGCGTCGAGCAGCGCGGCTGGCGTGGCGCCATGGTTCATCAAGGAGGCGAGCGGGGCCGTCGCGTTGTCCAGTGCCGCGACCGTCGCCATCACGGCCTTGCAGTCGGCCTTGTCGCCGAACGACGTGCCGTCGACGCGGGCGCGCAGGGCGGCCATACCCGCCTCGGGCCTCAGCCCGCGCAGGCACTTGCGGTCGAGCCGCCGCGCGGCATCGAGCAGCACGGCGCGATCGAAGCCCAGCGTGCAGAACGGATGCTTCAGCAGCGCCAGCAAGTCGACGGGCGCGAACCGCGAGTCGATCGCCGCCAGCAGGACGCGCAACAGCACCGCCGGTGGCGTGTCGAACAGGGGCGCGCCGGCCGAATCGTCGATGTCGATGTTCCAGCGCCTGAGCTCGGCGGTGACGCGATGGGCGAGGTCGCGGTCGGGCGTCACGAGGGCGGCGGTCCGGGTGCGATCTTCCAGTGCCTCGCGCAGCGCCAGCGCGATCACCAGCGCTTCCTGCTGGGCGGTGGCGCAATCGGCGCGGGTCACATGGTCGAGTGCGGCGGCTTCGGGCCGCTTCCAGTTGTCGCTGGTCTCGGCGGGGCGCATCAGCTCGGCGATGAGCTGTCGCCGCGCCGGATCGCCCGGGACGCCCGGCCAGTCCGCCACGTCGGTACGCGTGCAACCGAAATGGGCCAGCAGCTCGTGCAGGCCGAACTGCGGGTGCGAGGGATCGAGTTTCTCCCAGCTCGCCTCGTCCATGTCGCGATCGAGGCCCGGCAGCACGACCTTGCCCTGCGGCAGGCCGGCCACGACCTT
>JAFEFH010000249.1 GCA_018240695.1 Pseudomonadota bacterium
ATGCCCTGCGCGACTGCCTGCGCTCGATCCGGGCGCCGGCGATCGAGGTCCACATCACCAATATCGAGAAGCGGGGCTTCGGGTCGGTGACCTCCGAAGCCGCGGTCGGGATGATCGCGGGCTTCGGGATCCAGTCCTATGTCATGGCGCTGGACGCCATGGTGGCGCGCCTCAGGAAGTAGCGGCCGTCGCTCCTGTCCAGACGCCCGTCGCCAGGGTGGTCGGCGCATAGGCGTCGAACGCCCAGTCGAAGGGCAGGGCCGACAGCCGCCGCCAGGCGCGCTCGACGGCGAACCGCCACAGGCGCTGGGCGCCGGCGACCGCCGCGGCGCGATCTGCCGACCAGTCGATGGCGACCTTGCCCTGGAGCTGCAACAGGTCTCCCGACGCGAAGTCGATGAACAGCAGGGCCGCCCGCGGGTCGCCCAGCAGGTTGCCCAGCGTGTTGAAGAAGCGGTTGCCGCGGAAGTCCGGCACGACCAGCGTGTCGCCCTCGAGGCCCACGAAGCCCGGCCGGCCGCCGCGATGCGACATGTCGAGGCCGCTCGCCTCGGCGATGTCGGCGCGCGAGCGGCTGGCCACGAAGAAGGTGTCGGCGCCCGCGATCGTGCTGCGGGCGGCCGGGTCCAGCCGTGCCAGCTCCTCGGCCGCCGTGCCGGTCCGGGAATGGGGCGTCGGGCGCCGCGTCTGGATGTATTGCGCGCAGTTGCCGAAGCTCTGGTCGATCGCGACCGTCAGCCCACGGGCATCGAGCCCCTTCACACGGCCGTTGGCGCGGTTGCGCCGGCGGGTCGTGAGGTCGAGGCCCAGCAGGCCGATCACGCTGCCCTCGTAGAAGTTCGAGGCCGCCGGATCCTCGGGCGCCGCCAGGGCGTCGATGCGCAGGGTCGTGGGATCGGGCGAGTGCACGAAGCCTACGGGTCCGGTCAGCACCGAGGCCATCGGCGCGCCGCGCACGTCCGTCGTCGCCACGAACAGGTAGGGCAACAGCCGGAAGAAGTCGCGGTGCTGGTCGGGCATGGCCGGCCGGATGCCGGCGCCGCTGGAACTCTGCCCCGCCAGGGCCTGGGCTGCCAATTCGTCGGGATGAAAGATGGCGCTCATCGGTTGCTCCGTTGTCTCGAGCAACAGATAGGCCTTTCCATATCGGCATTAAACGCGCATTTGGACAAATCATAATTCCAGATATAGGAATAATGGATGGATCGTCTCGACGAGCTGGCCATTTTCGTGCGCATCGTGGAGGAGGGCAGCCTGGTGCGCGCCGCGCGCCGGCTGCGGCGCTCGCCGCCGTCGGTCACGCGCGCGCTCGCCGCGCTCGAGGATCGGGTGGGCCAGCGTCTCGTCGACCGCACGACACGGCGGCTGGCGGCCACAGAGGCCGGCCGCGCCCTGTTCGACAAGGCGCGCACCCTGCGGGCCGACTATGACGGCGCCACGCTCGGCGCCCGCAATGCGCGTCCCAGCGGCGTGCTGCGCATCACCGCGCCGGTCCTGTTCGGCCGCCGCCATGTCGCGCCGATCGTCGGACGTTTCCTCGATCGCTTCGCGGAGATCGACGTCGACCTCGTGCTGGTCGACCGCAACATCGACCTGATCGAGGAGGCGATCGACGTCGCCGTGCGCATCGGGGCGCTCGCCGATTCCGGCCTCGTCGCGCGGCCGGTCGGAGAGGTGCGGCGCCTGTGGGTCGCCAGCCCCGCGTACCTGGCCCGGCGGGGGACTCCCGAGGCGCCGGCCGACCTCGCGCAGCACGAGATCCTGCTCGGCACCTCGGCGATGGCCCGGGAATGGGTGTTCGCCCGCGCGCGGCGCGGCGCACCCGTGCGCCTCAAGGGCCGCCTGCGGGCCGACGATGTCGAGACACGGCTGCGCGCCGCGAAGGCGGGACGCGGCATCGCCCAGCTCCTGTCCTATCAGGTGGCCGACGAACTGGCCTCGGGAGCGCTGGTGCGGCTGCTGCAAGCCCATGAGGGGGCGCCGTTGCCGGTGCAACTCGTCACCAAGGGTCGGCACAACCGCGCCGCCAAGGTCGAGGCCTTTGTCGACTTTGCCGCCAAGCGCCTGGCCGGCCTGGCGGTCGTCAGGCCGTTCTAGCGGCGCTGCAAGGCGGCATGCTCGCACCGCTCCGCGCCGCCAACCGCAGTCGCGGTGTTCCGCGGCTTCATCCGCTACGACTACCCATTGGACTGGCGCGGGACTAATCCGGGCTGGTGCCAAAACGGCGCTGCCAGAACTCGCGGCTGCGCCGTTCGCCGATGTCGCAGCCCAGTTCGTATTCCGGCCGCACGAACTTCGTGTAGTCCTGCGGGAGGGCGGCGTGAGGCCGGCCGGCCTGCGCGAGCTGCACGCCCCCGAGCAGGGCCGGGCCACCCGGGGCGGGATCGAGGTCCGCCACTTCCTGGAGGAGCTTCTTGCGCACCGCTCGCGGGAAATCCTCGAAGTTGCGCGCCACCTCGACGAACGAGCGGGGGCCGCCGGTCACGCAGTGCAGGTAGTACTTGTCGAGGTCGTTTTCGGCGGGAAAGCCGAAGGGATTGGCGCGGTCGTTCATCACCGGCAGGCCGTTGATGACGATGCGCTCCTTCAGCGCCTCGTGGCGCATGTCGGTGACCAGCCCGCCGTCGTTGTTCGAGCCGTCGCCCGAGATGTCGAGGACCTTGCGCATCGCATCCCACGGCGCGCGGCCGAACAGCGGGATGGCGAAGCGCATGGCACCGCTGATCGAGGTGCGGCGGGCGATCGAGATCGGCGCGCTGGCCAGGCGGCCGGCGAAGGCCGAGATCGAGTCCTCGCTGTCGAGCAGCGTCCAGTCGATCAGCAGCTTCTGCATCCACGAGTCCGACCACTCGAAGTAGGATACCGCGATGCGCCCGTTGGCGCCGCCCAGGATCGCCTTGACGATCACCGGGTCGCGGAACGCCTCGACATAACCGCGGCGCTGGAGCTGTGCCTCCTCGGGATCGATGCTGCCGGAGATGTCGATGGCGAGCGCCAGCGCGAGGTCCACTTCCTTGCGGTCCTGCGCGCAGGCGGGGCCCGCCACGGCAAGGGCCGCGAGCAGCATGGCGAACCGGCGGGCGAAGGCGCGCATGACGAAAACCATACCGCCCGCGATGGGCCCCTGCTAGCCTCGTGGCCATCGCAGACCGAAGGAAGCGCGCCATGGATCTCGACCTCAGCCCGCAGGACCAGGCTTTCCGCGACGAGGTGCGGCGCTTCCTCGACACGCACCTGACCGAGGATCTGCGCGAAGCGGGGGCCAAGACCGGCGGCGTCTTCGCCGACTTCGAAGCCGGCCGGCGCTGGCACAGGGTGCTCGCGGGCAAGGGCTGGTCGGCCCCGGCCTGGCCGAAGGAGCATGGCGGCACCGGATGGTCCGCCACCGAACGCTACATCTTCTCCCGCGAGTGCACGGCGATGGACGCGCCGCGCATCTTCTCGATGGGCCTGCGCATGGTCGGGCCGGTCATCATGAAGTTCGGCACGCCCGAGCAGAAAGCGAAGTACCTGCCGCGCATCGTCTCGGGCGACATCGTCTTCTGCCAGGGTTATTCCGAGCCGGGCTCGGGCTCCGATCTCGCCAGCCTCAAGACCCGCGCGGTGCGCGACGGCGACGACTACGTGATCAACGGCACCAAGATCTGGACGACCGGCGCGCATGTCGCCGACCACATGTTCTGCCTCGTGCGCACCGCCGCCGACGGCAAGCCGCAGGACGGCATTTCCTTCGTGCTGATCGATTCGATGAAGACGCCGGGACTGACGGTGAAGCCGATCCTCACGCTGGCCGGCGACCACGAGGTCAACCAGGT
Organism: Pseudomonadota bacterium; assembly: GCA_018240695.1. Taxonomy (GTDB): domain Bacteria; phylum Pseudomonadota; class Alphaproteobacteria; order Reyranellales; family Reyranellaceae; genus Reyranella. Next base: position 3,816 of record JAFEFH010000249.1, read on the forward strand.
GTTCTTCGACAATGTACGCACGCCGGTGGCCAACCGCATCGGGCCGGAGAATGCCGGCTGGACGGTCGCCAAGTATCTGCTCGAATTCGAACGGGGCGGCGAGGCCTACACGCCCAACCTCCATGCCCGCCTCGAGGACATCCGGCGCATCGCGCGCGAGGAAGCCGCCGATGGCAGCGGCTGCCTGCTTGCGGACCGGTCGTTCGCCGAGCGCCTGGCGGAGATCGAGATGGACATCTCCGCGCTGGAGATGATCGAGATGCAGGTGCTGTCCGATCTCAGCCGCGGCCGCAATCCCGGCACGGTCTCCTCGTCGATGAAGATCCGGGGCAGCGAGACCTTGCAGAAGCTCGACCATCTCGGCGTCGAGGCGCTCGGCTGGTATGCGGCGCCGTTCGAACCCGAGGCGCGCCATCTCGGGCACAATGCGCCGACCGTGGCGCCAGCGGCTGGCATCACCGCCATGCCGCTCTATCTCAACAACCGCGCCTCGACGATCTACGCGGGATCGAACGAGATCCAGCGCAATATCATCGCCAAGGCCGTGCTGGGCCTCTAGTGCGAGAGGGAACACCGCCCGGCGGCGGGCGTTGCCATGCGATGCCCGCCACCGTCCTTCCCAAGACCATCATGGGCTATGTGTTGCGGTCGTCGGGCGTGCACCAGATCGGACTCGCGGTGCTGGCGGCCGGCGTCTTCGGCCTGACTTCCGTGCCGCTCGAGATCCAGCGCCGGATCGTCAACGACGCGATCAAGAATGGTGCGACCGCCACCATCCTGTGGCTGGCGGCGGCCTATGCCGGCGTGGCGCTCGCCGAGCAGGTAATGAAGTGCGGGCTCAACATCTATCGCGGCTGGGTGAGCGAGAACGCGGTGCGGACGCTGCGCAAGGCGTTGCGCGAGTCGGGCCTGCACGAGCCGGCGCGGCGCGACGTCCAGCGGGAGGGCCGCAGCGAGGCCAGCCAGGACGACGACAGCGAGATCGGCACGCATGCCGCGATGGTCGTGTCGGAGGCCGAGCCGATCGGGGGATTCGTCGGTATGGCGATCTCCGAGCCGCTGCTCCAGATCGGCATCCTGGTCAGCGTGATCGGCTACATGACGTTCCTCGAGCCGTGGGCGCTGGCGCTGAGCGCCGGCTTCCTGCTACCGCAGATGCTGTTCGTGCCGCTGATGCAGCACGCCATCAACCGCCGCGCGGCCGAGCGGGTGCAGACCCTGCGCCATGTCGGCGGCGACATCGTCGCCACGGGCGTGCCGGAAGAGCAGGGAATCGAGCGCGTCTTCCAGCTCAACATGGGCATCTACAAGATCAAGTTCAGCATGAACCTGGCAATGAACTTCATGTATCACGCCGCCGTGGCGATCGCGCTCGGCGTCG
>JAFEFH010000024.1 GCA_018240695.1 Pseudomonadota bacterium
GCTACGACGACGGCGCCGCGGGCTCGGCCTATCGCTGGGAGGACTATGCCGCCGGCGAGCGCATCGACCATGTGAGCGGCTACACGCTCGAGGACGCCGACCACATGTTCTCGACGCGTCTCTATCAGAACAACGCCTGGGTCCATTTCGACGCGGTGCGCGGCAAGACCACGCGCTTCGGCCGCCGGCTGGCCTATGGCGGCCATGTGATCTCGCTGGCGCGGTCGCTGTCGTTCAACGGGCTGGCCAACGCCTTCCGCGTCGCCGCCTTCAACGCCGGCAGCCATGTCGGACCGACCTTCGGCGGCGACACGATCTATGCCTGGTCGGAGGTGCTGGAGACGGCGGAGCTGCCGGGCCATGCCGATGTGGGCGCGCTGCGGCTGCGGACGGTCGCCGCCAAGAACCAGGCCTGCGCCGACTTCCCGCACAAGGGGCCGGACGGCCGCTACCACCCGGCGGCGGTCCTCGATCTCGACTATTGGGTGCTGATGCCGCGCCGCGGCTCATGAGAACCGTTCGCATCTGAATTTCGCTGCCGAATCCGGGGCTTAACACCTCTGCAAGGCCGCCCTTCATTGACTTGGAGGCCGTGGGCGCTAAAAACGTCCTGCCTTCAGGCGCATTGAGGTTTTAACGCGATGAGCGTCGCCAATCGGCCGTCGAACCGGCCGCTTTCTCCCCATCTGCAAGTCTACCGGCTGCAGCTTACGTCCGCCCTCTCCATCCTGCACCGTGCCACGGGTATCGCCTTGTCGGTCGGGGCACTCTATCTCGCGACCTGGGTGATCTACGCCGCGTCGACCCCCAAGGCCTACGCGATGTTCCAGGAGTTCAACGGCTCGATCGTCGGCCGGATCGTGCTGGGCGGCTGGCTGTTCTCGGCCTTCTACCACCTGTGCAACGGCATCCGGCACCTGTTCTGGGACGCGGGCTACGGCTTCGAGCTGAAGGACGCGTATCGCAGCGGCTGGATCGTCGTCGGTGTCTCGCTGGTCGCCACGGCGCTGTCGTGGATCGTCGGCCTGCGGTTGATGTGAGGACAAGATGACCGATCTCAGGACTCCTCTCGCCCGCGCCCGCGGGCTCGGTTCGGCCAAGGACGGCGTGCACCATTGGTGGATGCAGCGCCTGACGGCGATCGCGCTGATCCCGCTGGTCGTCTGGTTCGCCGTCTCGCTGGTGATGATGAGCGGTGCCGACTACGCCGTCGTGCGCGCCTGGATCGGCTCGCCGCTGGTCATGGTGCTGCTGATCCTGACGATCGGCATCGGCCTGCATCACGGCCAGCTCGGCATGCAGGTCGTGTGGGAGGACTACACCGACGGCGCCCTGCGCGTCGTCATGATCGTGCTCACCAAGTTCATCGCTGTCGTGTTCGGCCTCGGCGCCATCGTGGCGATCATGCGTATCGGTTTCGGAGGCTAGTCATGGCCGCAGAGAGCAACGGCAAGAGCAGCGACGCCAAGGCTGGCACCATGAACATCGGCGGCCGCGCCTACACGGTCATCGATCACGAGTACGACGTCGTCGTGGTCGGCGCCGGCGGCGCGGGCCTGCGCGCCACGTTCGGCATGGCCAACAAGGGCTTCAAGACCGCCTGCATCACCAAGGTGTTCCCGACCCGCAGCCACACCGTGGCGGCCCAGGGCGGCATCTCGGCGGCGCTCGGCAACATGGGTCCGGACGACTGGCGCTGGCACATGTACGACACGGTCAAGGGCTCCGACTGGCTCGGCGACCAGGACTCGATCGAATATATGTGCCGCGACGGCATCCCGGCGATCATCGAACTCGAGCATTTCGGCGTGCCGTTCTCGCGCACGCCCGAGGGCAAGATCTACCAGCGTCCGTTCGGCGGCATGACCACCGACTACGGCAAGGGCATCGCCCAGCGCACCTGCGCCGCGGCCGACCGCACCGGCCACGCGATCCTGCACACGCTCTACCAGCAGTCGCTCAGGAACCACGCCGAATTCTTCATCGAATACTTCGCGCTCGACCTGATCATGGACGAGGGCGTGTGCCGCGGCATCATGGCGTGGAACCTCGACGACGGCACGATCCACCGCTTCCGCGCCCACAAGGTGGTGCTGGCGACCGGCGGCTACGGCCGCGTCTACGCGACGGCGACCTCGGCCCACACCTGCACCGGTGACGGCGGCGCGATGGCGCTGCGCGCCGGCCTGCCGCTCCAGGACCTCGAGTTCGTGCAGTTCCATCCGACCGGCATCTACGGCGCGGGCTGCCTGATCACCGAGGGCGTGCGCGGCGAGGGCGGCTACGTCACCAACTCCAGCGGCGAGCGCTTCATGGAGCGCTACGCGCCCTCGGCCAAGGACCTCGCCTCGCGCGACGTCGTCTCGCGCTCGATGACCGTCGAGATCCGCGAAGGCCGCGGCTGCGGCCCGAACAAGGACTACATCGAGCTGCACATCGAGCATCTCGATCCGAAGATCATCCACGAGCGCCTGCCGGGCATCGCCGAGACCGCGCGCATCTTCGCGGGCGTCGACGTCACGCGCCAGCCGATCCCCATCCTGCCGACCTGCCACTACAACATGGGCGGCATCCCGGCGAACTATCACTGCGAGGTCATGACGGTGAGGGACGGCGATCCGTTCAGCGCCGTGCCCGGCCTGATGGCGCTGGGCGAGGCCGCCTCGATCGGCGTGCACGGCGCCAACCGCCTGGGCTCGAACTCGCTGCTCGAGCTGGTCGTGTTCGGCCGCTCCGCCGCCAACCGAGTCGCCGAGCAGATGACGCCCGGCATGCCGCACAAGGACCTGAAGAACGCCGGCGAGAACGCCGTCGCGCGCCTCGACAAGCTGCGGCACGCCAACGGCGGCACGCCGACCGCCGAGCTGCGCGCCGGCATGCAAAAGACCATGCAGAACGACTGCGCGGTGTTCCGCACGACCAAGAGCCTGGCCGAAGGCTGCGCCAACATGGACAAGGTGTTCGCCGGCAAGGACGACGTCCGGGTCAAGGACCGCTCGATGATCTGGAACTCCGATCTCATGGAGACGCTGGAGTTCGAGAACCTGATCGTCCAGGCGATGGGCACGATCTACTCCGCCGCCAACCGGCACGAGAGCCGCGGCGCGCACGCGCACGAGGACTTCCCCGAGCGCGACGACAAGAACTGGCTGAAGCACACGGCCGTCTGGGTCGACGCCGAGACCGGCAAGACCCGGATCGACTACCGCCCGGTCAACCTCCAGCCGATGAGCAACGACGTGCAGTCGTTCCCGCCCAAGGCCCGCGTTTACTAAGGCATACGAGGAAGCGATGGCTGAGTTTGCACTGCCCGCCAATTCGAAGATCGGCGTCGGCGACACCTACAAGGCGACGGGCGCCAAGAACATCAAGACCTTCAAGGTCTACCGCTGGTCGCCCGACAGCGGCAACAAGCCCACGGTCGACACCTACGAAGTCGACATGGACACCTGCGGCCCGATGGTCCTGGACGCGCTGATCAAGATCAAGAACGAGATCGACAGCTCGCTGACCTTCCGCCGCTCGTGCCGCGAGGGCGTGTGCGGCTCGTGCGCGATGAACATCGACGGCACCAACACGCTGGCCTGCACCAAGTTCATCAACGACGTGAAGGGCGACATCAAGATCTACCCGCTGCCGCACATGCCGGTGGTGAAGGACCTGGTGCCCGACCTGACGGTGCCGTACGCGCAGCTCGCCACCATCGAGCCGTGGCTGAAGTCGACCAGCCAGCCGCCGACGCGCGAGCGGCTGCAATCGCCGGAAGAGCGCGCCAAGCTCGACGGCCTGTGGGAATGCATCCTGTGCTTCTCCTGCACGACCTCGTGCCCGTCCTACTGGTGGAGCGGCGACCGCTATCTCGGCCCGGCCATCCTGCTCCAGGCCTATCGCTGGATCGCCGACAGCCGCGACGAAGCCAAGGGCGAGCGCCTCGACAACCTCGAGGATCCGTTCCGGCTCTATCGCTGCCACACGATCATGAACTGCACCAAGACCTGCCCCAAGAGCCTCAATCCGGCGAAGGCGATCGCCGAGATCAAGAAGCTGCTGGTCGAGCGCACGATCTGAGGTTTCGCGCCGCGCGAAGTAGAACGGCCCGCATTGCGGGCCGTTTTTGTTTGGTCAGCCCGTGCGTTCGAAGCGCAGGTTCTTCACGCGGCCGGTCGAGACGACGAGGGCGGCGATCTTGCCGGCCTTGTCGCGTTCGAGGCGGGCGAGCTGGGTCGACTTGATCCACGCGCCGGGCGAGACGATCTCGATCGTGTCGCTGTCGACGCCGTTCACGGTCCACGCAGCCCCACCCGAGACCAGGGGACCGTAGACCGCCATCGACCAGTCCGCGCCGCCGCGGCGGATGTGCCAGGTCGCGCCGGTGTCGGGCGAGCTGAAGATGCCGGCGACCGCCGCAGGGACCGCCTTGCGCTTGCCGAGCTTCCTGAACGTGAGCACGCGGCCGGCGCCGAGGTCGACGCGCAGGCCGCCGTTGCCGGGCTTCAACATGAATTCGAACGAGCCGCGCTCGGCGCCCAGCCAGCCGCCGGCGCGGCGGCCCAGCACGAACGGCAGGCCGTTCTGCGTCACGACGGCTTCGCCGTTCTTCCACGCCAGCTCGAACAGCGACGGCTCGGCGGCGTTGAACCAGGTGCCGGCGAGCGGCTTGATCTCGGCCTCGGTGATCGGCGCGAGCGCAGGCTTCAGCCGCTTGTCGCCCGCCAGGGCTTCGGCCGCGATCCTGTGCGCGAGTCGCCACGGGTCGATGCCGCCCAGATTGGCGATCACGACGACGGTGAGACCGGCCGCCGGCACGCGCAGGAACTCGGTGCGGAAGCCCGGCCACAGGCCGCCATGGCCCAGGGTGTCGAAGCCGCGCACGTCGCCCACGGCGACGCCGCGGCGATAGCGGTTGGCGTGGCCGCCGGTCAGCGCGCTCTCGGCGGCGAGTTCACCCGGCAAGGTCTTGCCCAGCACCGGCGCGTCGAAGTGACGGCTCCAGATCAGCAGGTCCTCGACCGTCGAGGTCAGGCCGCCTTCGCCACCCTGCGGATAGGCGTGCGCGGCGCGGCGGAAGCCCGTCGTGGCGTCGCCGAGATAGCCGGTCGCGAGGTTCGGGATCACCGTGTCGATCTCGGCCGCCAGCGTCGTGTCGGTCATGCCGAGCGGGGTGAAGATGCGCTCGGCCAGCACCTCGCCGAGTTTCTTCTTCGCGAGCTTCTCGACGATGAGGCCGAGCAGCAGGAAGTTGGTGTTGCTGTAGAGGAAGCGGCTGCCCGGGGCGAAGTTGAGATGGCGGTTGAGCACGCAGGCCGCGTACAGGTCCTCGGGCCGCGCCGGCTTGTCGAGCCCGTGGCCGCCCAGCCGCAGCAATTCGAGGAAGTCGGGCAGGCCGCTGCAATTGCGCATCATCTGGTCGACCGTGACCGGCAGCGGCGCCAGCTCCTTGAGGTATTTGTGCGGCGGATCGGAGAGCTTCAGCAACCCCTCGCGCGCCAGCATCAGCGCCGCCGTCACGGTGAACTGCTTGCTGACCGAGGCGATGCGGAAGCGCGTGCGCGGTCCGATCGGCACGCCGAGTTCGATACTCGCGAGCCCATAGCCCTTGCACAGTTCGATCGTGCCGCCCCGCATGACGCCGACGACGGCGCCCGGCGAGCCGGCGCGCGTCCAGGGGGCGAACAGCGCGTCGACGGCGCGTTCGAGGGCGATGGCGGCGAGGGTGTTCGTCATGAGTGCAGTCAAACGAAGCGGCTCGCGCTTGTAAAGGCGAGCGGCTACGCTTGCCGTGCAACAGGAGGACCGGCGGCATGGAGCGGCGCTTCGTCAAGGTGGAGAAGGGGCTGGGGCCGCAGGGACGCATCGCCGTCGTGCGCTTCGACCGGGGCGACAACGTCAATGCGCTCAGCCATCAGGCGATGCGCGAGCTGCGCGACGTAACGCGCGACTTCGAGGACGATCTCGAGACCACGGTCGTGATCCTGACCGGCAGCGCCAAGGCCTTCTCCGCCGGCTTCGACCTCAAGGACCCGGACGGCCGCGCGCGCGACAAGCTGCCGCTCGGCGAGCGCATCCAGCGCCAGCGGCTCGGCCCCAAGATGTGCAAGGCGTGGCAGGACATGGACCAGGTGACGATCGCCGCAGTCGAGGGTCACTGCGTGGGCGGCGGCGCGGCGCTGGTCGTGTCGCTCGACTTCCGCTTCTGCGGCAAGGGCGCGCATTTCCGCATCCCCGAGGTCGAGCTCGGCATGAACATGAGCTGGGGCTCGATCCCGCGCATGCTGGCGCTGATGGGCCCGGCGCGCACCAAGCAGGCGGTGATCCTGGCCTCCGATCGCATCTCGTCGGCCGAGGCGCTGGAGTGGCGGCTGGTCGAGAAGGTGGTCGACGACGGGCAGGTGCTGGCGGCGACGCTGGCGTTCGGCGAGCGCATCGCCAAGCAACCGCCGATCCCGGTGCGCATGAGCAAGGCGTCGGTCAATCGCCTCGCGCATGCGCTCGACGATCTCGCCGCGCACATGGATGCGGACCAGAACGTGCTGACCGGCCTGACGGAAGACTACAAGGAAGGGACGTCGGCCTTTCGTGAGAAGCGCAAGCCCAGCTTCAAAGGGGGCTGAGCTTCCGCGCCTTCAGCTCGTCGACGATCTTCTGGCGTTCCTGATCGTCCATCATCGGCCAGCGGCCGATCTCGTCGATGGTGCGCTTGCAGCCGAGGCAATAGGGCCCGCGCGGGTCCATCATGCAGATGCCCTTGCACGGCGACATCACGCGCCGCGGCTGCGGGGACGGCGGCAACGCCATCGGCTTCGCCTCAGGGCTTCTTGCTGAGCTGCGAGAGCTGGTTCTGCAGCTCGTCGAGCTTGCGCTTGAGGTCGCCGATCGCCTCTTCGCTGGGCGGCGCCCCGGCGGCGGACGGGGCCTTTGGCGGCTCGGCGGGCGTGCCATTCATCGCGCCGGGAGCATGCTGGTTCGGACCTTGGGCCGGGCCTTGGCCGCCCGCGCCGAACGGATTGAACATGCGCATGGCGTTCTCGAACATCGCCATGTTTTGCTTGCCCATCGATTCGAACTGCTGGAACGGGTTGAAACCGAACGCATTCTGCATGTAGCTGCGCATCTGTTCCTGATTGCGCGCGAACTGGGTCATCGACATCTCGAGATACTGCGGCACGACGCCTTGCAGGCTGTCGCCGTAGAAGGAGATGAGCTGGCGCAGGAACGGGATCGGCAACAGCGTCTGTCCGCCCTTGCTCTCTTCCTCGAAGATGATCTGCGTCAGCACCGGCCGCGTGATGTCCTCGCCGGTCTTGGCGTCGTAGACCACGAAGTCAGTCTTGTCCTTCACCATCTGCGACAGGTGGTCGAGCGTCACGTAGGCGGAGGTCGCGGTGTTGTAGAGCCGCCGGTTCGCATACTTCTTGATGACGACCGGAGCGGGTTTGGGGCCGCTCTCGGGTACTGCCTGGTCGGCCATTACGCTGCGCTCCTCTCGCCCCCGCGAACACGCTGAACGCCCATTTACCGGACGTCCGTCAGACTAGCGCCGATGCCGCAGTGCGACAAGGCGGCCTTTGCGCCTGCGAACACGCGTCGGCGAGCGCGATGGTCTATAGTGCAGGGATGGTGTCCGGAAACGACAAGCCTGGCGAGGGCGGGGGCGAAGATTTCGAAGCCCTGGCACGCCGCTATCTCGATCTGTGGCAGGGCCAGCTCTCGGGCATGGCGTCCGACCAGGCCCTGACCGAGCAGATCGCGCGGCTTTTTGCGGCCGCGAATGCCCAGGTTGCGTCTGCAATACAAGCCGCCCAAGGTGCGATGCATGGCACCAACGCCGCGTCTGGGTCCGCGACCGCTGCCGCTTCATCTGGGAACGGCCCTGATGACGTGGGCGAGCTCCGAAAGCGCGTGGCAGCTCTGGAAGAACGGATCGCCCAGCTCGAGGCAAGGCTCGCCGGCCGCTGACCTGCTGGCCGGGATTCCGGCCGGCGGCGAGGCACGCTTCGAGGCGGCGCTCCAACGCGAGATCGCGCGACGGCTCGATCGCCTGGCCGAGGGCGTGCAGGCCTATCGCCGGCATCCCGTCCATCGCACGCTCGAAAATCCACCGGCGGTCTGGAGCGAGGGCAACACGCGCCTGCTCGACTACGGCGCCACGCATCCCGCGGCGCGCCAGCGCGGCGCGCGCGCGGTGCTGGTGGTGCCGTCGCTGATCAACCGCTGGGAAGTGCTCGACCTCACCGCCGAGAAGAGCCTGCTGCGCGGCATGGCGGCGGAAGGCCTGCGGCCCTATCTCGTCGACTGGGGCACGCCCGATAGCGAGGAGCGCCGCTTCGACACGACGGCCTATGTCGAGCGTCTCGAACGCATGGCGGCCTTCCTCGCCCGTCGGGCGCGGCGCGCGCCGGCGGTGATGGGCTACTGCATGGGCGGCACGCTCACCGTGGCGCTGGCGGCGCGCCAGCCGCGCAAGGTGGCGGGCCTCGCGCTGCTCGCCGCGCCGTGGGACTTCCATGCCGACAAGACGGGACACGCGTTCCTGCTGTCGGCGGGACCGATGCTGGCCAAGCTCGCCGACACCGCAGGCGAACTGCCGGTCGACATCCTGCAAACCTTGTTCTGGTCGCTCGATCCGTGGCTCGCGGTGAAGAAGTTCGGCCGCTTCCTCGGCATGGACCCCGAGAGCGAGCACGCGCGCGAGTTCGTGCTGCTGGAGGACTGGCTGAACGAGGGCGCACCGCTGGCGGGTCCCGTCGCGCGCGACTGCCTGATCGGCTGGTACGGCGACAATCTCACCGGCACCGGCCAGTGGATCGTGGGCGGCAAGAAGATCGTGCCGCACAAGATCGCGCGGCCGGCGCTGGTGATGATCCCGTCGGGCGACCGCATCGTGCCGCCGCTGTCGGCCGCGGCGCTCGCCGATCCCAAGCGCGGCCTAAAGAATGCCACGCGCCGCGACGTGCCGCTCGGCCATATCGGCATGGTGGTGAGCGGCCGTGCGCGCGAGCTGTGCTGGACGCCGCTGATCGGCTGGCTGAAGGCGCTATGACGGCGGTGCGCGAGGATTCCTGGCGTTGGAAGATCCCGGCGGCCTGGGCCGCGATCCTGATCGTGTCGTGCCTCACCCAGTCCTACATCACGGTGATCGACGACGCGCGGCGCGGGCGGATCACGCCGTTCGACTGGTCCTTCGCGGTGCAGGCGACCAGCCATATCGTGGTCGCGGCGCTGGTGCCCGCCGTCTACTGGATGCAGCGCCGCTTTCCCGTGACGCGGCCACGCAACATCGCCGTGCACGCCGTAGCGCTGGTCGTGTTCAGCATCGTGCACACGCTCGGCATGGCGCTGCTGCGGCGGCTGTGGTTCGTCGACATCCTCGGCCAGCCGTTCCACTTTCCGATCACGCTCGAACGGCTGGGCTACGAGTTCAGCAAGGACATCTTCACCTACTTCGTGATGAACGCCGGCGTCATCGCGATGGACTATCTGCGCCAGCGGCAGAAGCCACCGGGTGCGGCGCCGGTCCCGGCCGCTTCCGCGCCGCCGGAGCGCTTTGCGGTCCGCAAGCGCGGCGGCAGCGAGGTCATGGTCGACGTGGCCGACATCGACTGGGTCGAGGCGTCGGGCAACTACGCCATCCTGCATGTCGGCGGCGAGACCTTCGAGATCCGCTCCTCGCTTGCCCGGCTGGAAGGTGAGCTCGACCCGAAGCGCTTCGTGCGGGTCCACAAGTCGCATCTCGTTAACATCGCGCGGGTGGCCGAAGTCGTGCCGTGGGTCAGCGGCGACTGGCGCCTGCGGTTGCAGGACGGCGCCGAGCTGAACCTGAGCCGCCGCTACCGCGCCCGGTTCGAGGCGCTGGCGCCGGTGAAGGCCTGACCGGACGTCCCATCCGTCGCGCCGGTCGTCCCATGGGGCGCGCCGGTCGTCACAAAATCCGCTCGAAACAGGGCGTTGGCGGCTATCCGGTGGCCCGTCACACTCTGTCCGGGAGCCCGCCATGATCCGTCGTCGCCTGCTGCAAGCTGCCGCCTGCCTGCCCGTCGTGGGAACGTCTGCGCAGGCCCAGACCGCGCCGTTCAAGCGGGTGCGGCCGGGCGAGCCGGGCTGGCCCTCCGAGGCGCAGTGGCAGGAGCTGAAGGCCAGGGTCGGCGGCCAGCTCGCGGCGGTGCAGTCGCCGCTCGACGCCTGCAAGGGCGCCGATCAGGCGGCGTGCGATGCCGTCTTCAAGCAGTTCAAGAACCCCTATTTCATCCGCGACAATCCCGCGTTGACCCAGACCACCGGCTGGGCCGAGGCCTGGGCATCGAAGCCCAGCGCCTACGTCGTCGATGCGCGCAGTGCCGCCGATGTGGCGGCGGCCGTGAACTTCGCGCGCGAGCACCGGCTGCGCCTCGTGGTGCGCGGTGGCGGACATTCCTATCAGGGCACGTCGAACGCGCCGGACTCGCTGCTCGTGCGCACACGGCCGATGGACAGGATCGAGCTGCACGACGCGTTCGTGGGGCAGGGCTGCACCGACGCGCCGCAGCCAGCGGTGTCGCTGGGCGCCGGCAACATCTGGCTCAAGGCCTATGCCGCCGTGACCAAGGCCGGCCGCTACGTGCAGGGCGGCGGATGCTGCACGGTGAACGTGGGCGGTCTGATCCAGAGCGGCGGCTTCGGCAGCTTCTCGAAGAAGTTCGGCCTGGCCGCCGCCAGCCTGATCGAGGCCGAAGTCGTGACGGCCGACGGGCAGGTGCGCATCGCCAATGCCTGCACCAATCCCGATCTCTTCTGGGGCCTGAAAGGCGGCGGGGGCGGCAGCCTGGGCGTGGTCACGCGCCTCACGCTCAAGACGCATGCGCTGCCGAACTTCCTGGGCGGCGCCTTCGGCAACGTGAAGGCCAACTCCGACGAGGCCTACAAGCGATTGATCGCCGAGTTCATGGCCTTCTATCGCGACAAGCTGTTCAATCCGAATTGGGGCGAGTCGGTGCGCTTCCGGCGCGACAACGTCCTCGACATCGAGATGGTCTTCCAAGGCCTCGACCAGGCCGCCGCGCAGGCGACGTGGAAGCCGTTCGTCGACTGGGTGACGGCGCATGCGAGCGACTATTCGTTCGTCGCGCCGCTGATGGTGCTGGCCGCGCCGGCGCACTTCTTCTGGGATGCCGCGTTCCTAAAGGCCAACATTCCGTCGGTCATCCGCTCCGACGACCGGCCGGGCGCGCCGGCCGACGCGATCTACTGGGCGGGCAATGTCGGCGAGGCCGGCTGGTTCCTGCACAACTACGAATCGGCGTGGCTGCCGCAGGGGCTGCTGGACGCCGCGCGCCGCGCGAGCTTGGTCGACGCGTTGTTCGCCGCCTCGCGCAAATGGTCGATCCAGTTGCACTTCAACAAGGGTCTGGCCGGTGCCCCGCCCGAGGCGCTCGCGGCGGCGCGCGAGACGGCGATGAACCCATCCGTGCTCGACGCCTTCGCGCTGGCCATCGTCTCGGCCTCCGGCGCGCCCGCTTTCGCGGGCTTCGCCGGCCACGAACCCGATCTCGCACGGGCCAAGCGCGAAGCCGCCGCGGTCAGCGCCTGCCTGGCCGAAGTGACCAAACTCGCCCCGGACAATGGCGCCTACGTCTCGGAATCGAGCTATTTCCAGAAGGATTGGCCGACCGCCTATTGGGGCCCCAACTACGGCCGTTTGCGTGCCGTTAAGCAGAAATACGACCCCGACGGCCTGTTCTTCGTGCACAACGGCGTGGGCAGCGACGAGTGGAGCCCCGACGGTTTCAGCCGGTTGCCCTAGGGGACGGCCGGTCTATAACATCGGCCTCAAGGGCGGCCTTTCAGGAGAAGTTCAATGGCATCCGATATCGTGATTGCGAGCGCAGCGCGCACGCCGGTCGGTTCGTTCAACGGCGCGTTCGGCACGGTGCCGGCGCACGACCTCGGCAAGGTCGCGATCAAGGGCGCGCTCGACCGCGCCAAGGTGAAGCCCGAGGAAGTCGACGAAGTCATCATGGGCCAGATCCTGGCCGCCGGTCAGGGCCAGAACCCCGCGCGCCAGGCCGCGATCAACTCCGGCATTCCGGTCGACAAGACCGCACTCGGCATCAACCAGCTCTGCGGTTCGGGCCTGCGCGCCGTCGCCTTCGGCTGGCAGGCGATCCGCAACGGCGACGCCAACATCATGGTGGTCGGCGGCCAGGAGAGCATGAGCCAGGCGCCGCACGTCGCCTACATGCGCGACGGCACCAAGATGGGCGACGTGAAGATGGTCGACTCGATGATCAAGGACGGGCTGTGGGATGCCTTCAACGGCTATCACATGGGCAACACCGCCGAGAACGTCGCGCAGAAGTACCAGATCACCCGCGTCGAGCAGGACGCCTTTGCGGCCTCCTCGCAGAACAAGGCCGAGGCGGCGCAGAAGTCCGGCCGCTTCAAGGACGAGATCGTCCCGGTGACGGTGAAGACCCGCAAGGGCGACGTGGTGGTCGACACCGACGAATTCCCGCGCCATGGCACGACCGCCGAGACGCTGGCCAAGCTGAAGCCCGCCTTCGCCAAGGAAGGCTCGGTCACCGCCGGCAACGCCTCGGGCATCAACGACGGCGCCGCCGCGATGGTGCTGATGACGGCCGACGAGGCCAAGAAGCGCGGCATCACGCCGCTCGCCAAGATCGTGTCGTGGGCGACCACCGGCGTCGATCCGTCGGTCATGGGCATCGGCCCGGTCACGGCCTCGCAGGCCGCGCTGAAGAAGGCCGGCTGGACGGTGAAGGATCTCGATCTCGTCGAAGCCAACGAAGCCTTCGCCGCGCAGGCGCTGGCCGTCGGCAAGGAACTCGGCCTCGATCCCGCCAAGCTCAACGTCAACGGCGGCGCGATCGCGCTCGGCCATCCGATCGGCGCCTCGGGCGCGCGCGTGCTCACCACGCTGCTGTTCGAGATGCAGAAGCGCGACGCCAAGAAGGGCCTCGCCACGCTGTGCATCGGCGGCGGCATGGGCATCGCCATGTGCGTCGAACGCACCTAGGACGGCAATAGCCGGCGGTTGCCGGATAGAGCGGGTATCGGGGGCTCCCTAGGTTCGTGGAATGCGAGCCCAGGAGCCCCCGATGTCTTTCAAGGAACAGGAAACGATGCTGCCGGCGACCTTCAATCGCCTGGTCTGGTCGAACCTCGTCGCGCAGTCGGCCGAGCAGATCGCGCTCGCCGCCGCGCCGATCGTGGCGGTGCTGCTGCTGGGGGCAGGTGAGGGCGCCACGGGCGCGTTGCAGACCGCGCTCACCTTGCCGTTCGTGCTGTTCGCCATTCCCGCCGGCCTGATGGCCGATCGCATGAAGCGCCGCCGCCTGATGGCCGCGGCCGAGGCGCTGCGCGCCGGCGCGCTGCTGGCCATCCTGCTGGCGATCGTGACGGGCACGCTCACCCTCTGGCTGCTCGCGCTGCTGGGCTTCGTCGCGGTCTGCGGCACCGTGGTCTACAGCGTTGCAGGCCCCGCGCTGGTGCCGTCGATGGTGTCGCCGCAGTCGCTGCCGGCCGCCAATGCCCGCATCGAATTGGGACGCACGGTGGCCTTCGCGGCCGGCCCGGCGCTGGGCGGCCTGCTGGTCGGCTGGATCGGCGCGGGCCCGGCCTTCGGGTTTGCGGCCGCGCTCTCCATCGTCGCGGTCGTCCTGCTCTCGGGCATCGTCGAGCCGGCGCGCGAGCCGAAGCCGCGTCGCCATCCCTGGCAGGAGATCAAGGAAGGCGCCTCGTTCGTCTTCCATCACGAACTGCTGCGGCCGGTCTTCGTCACGCAATTCATCTTCAATACCGCCTGGTTCCTGATCCAGTCGGTGTTCGTGCCCTATGGCGTGCATAAGCTCGGCCTGTCGGCGGCGGGTATCGGCATCGTGCTCGGCACCTACGGCATCGGCATGGTGGTGGGCGCGCTGTGCGCGACCCGCATCCTGCGGGTCGTCTCCTTCGGCACCGTCGTGGGCCTCGGCCCGGTGGCCGGGCTGATGGCCGCCATCGTGATGGCGCTGACCACCGTGTTCCCGACGCCGCTGCTGGCGGGCCTCAGCTTCTTCCTGTTGGGCGCCGGTCCGATCCTCTGGGTCATCAGCACCACGACCTTGCGCCAGTCGGTGACGCCGCCCAGCCTGCTGGGCCGAGTCTCGGCCATCAACATCATGGCCTATGGCGCCCGGCCGCTGGGTGCGGGCCTCGGTGCCCTCGTGGGCGGCCTCTACGGCGCGGAGACCTGCCTCTATCTCGCGGTCGCGGGCTTCGCGATCCAGGCGCTGGTCATCTGGATGTCGCGGGCCGTCGCCTTGCCGCGCCAGCCGGAGATGGCCTGCGACTGATTTCCGGCTAGAGTGTCCGTCCAGAGCCAAGGGAGGACATAATGGCCGGAAGAGTTGCACTGGTGACGGGCGGCACGCGTGGTATCGGCGCGGCGATCTCGCGGATGCTGAAGCTGCGCGGCTACAACGTCGCCGCCAACTACGCGGGTAACGACGTGGCGGCCGCCGCCTTCAAGGACGACACCGGCATCGCCGTCTACAAGTTCGACGTCAGCGACTACGAGGCGGTGAAGGCCGCGATGGCGCAGATCGAGAAGGATCTCGGTCCCGTCGAGATCGTCGTCAACAATGCCGGCATCACCCGCGATTCCACGATGCGCAAGCTCGACCGCGGCATGTGGGACGCCGTCATCGACACCAATCTCGGCTCCTGCTTCAACGTCTGCAAGGCGGCGTGGGACGGCATGAACGCGCGCGGATTCGGCCGCGTCGTCAATATCGGTTCGATCAACGGCCAGGGCGGCCAGTACGGCCAGGTCAACTACGCCGCGGCCAAGTCGGGCATCCACGGCTTCACCAAGGCGCTTGCCCAGGAAGGCGCGGCCAAGGGCATCACCGTCAACGCCATCGCGCCGGGCTACACCGACACCGACATGGTCTCGGCGGTGCCGCCCAACGTGCTGGAGAAGATCGTGGCCAAGATCCCGGTCGGACGGCTCGGCAAGGCCGACGAGATCGCGCGCGGTGTGCTGTTTCTCATCGCGGACGATGCCGGCTTCATCACCGGCTCGACCCTGTCGATCAACGGCGGCCAGCACATGTACTGACGCCGGCGGCAGCGCGGCGATATGATGGAGGGCCGGCGGTGCACGCCGGTCCTTTTCATTTGATGGAGCCTCGCATGCCCAAGCTCGTCGCCTACAAGGACATGAACCCGCGCGCGAAGGCCGTGGTCGACGGCATCGCCCGCGCCCGCAGCATCAAGCCCGACGAGATCAACAATGTCTGGAAGGCGCTGGCCAGGCATCCCGACGTGATGGAGCGCTTCGCCGACGAGCTGAAGATGGCGATGGGACCGGGCAAGCTCGATCCGCTCACCAAGGAGTTGGTTTATCTCGCTGTATCGATCGCCAATCAGTGCGACTACTGCATCGCCTCGCACACCGCGATGGCAGCGAAGAAGGGCATGACCGGCGAGATGCATGAGGAGTTCATGGCGGTCGTCCTGGCCGCGCAGAAGGGCAACAAGATTGCCTCGGCCTACCGCGTGCCGGTCGACGCGGCCTTCGAGGAGAATTGATCGTGGCCCTGAGCCCTGCCGCCGCGTCGACCAAGTGGGATGCGAACCTCTATCTGAAATTCTCCGATGCGCGCATGCGCCCCGCGATCGACCTGATGGCCCGGCTCGACCCGGCCTCTGGTCTACCGGCGGGCCGCGCGGTCTACGACCTGGGCTGCGGCGCCGGCAACATCTCGCGCCTGCTGGGCGAGCGCTTTCCCGGCACGCCGGTGATCGGCATCGACTCCTCGGAGGAGATGCTGGACAAGGCGCGTGGCCAGACCGCGGCCGGCGCGCATGTCACGTTCGAGAAGGGCGATCTCGCGCGTTTCAAGCCCTCGACGCCGCCCGCCATCCTCTACAGCAACGCCGCCTACCAGTGGCTGCCGGGCCATATCGACATGTTCCCCGGCCTGATGCAGTGCCTGCCCTCGGGCGGCCAGCTCGCCATCCAGATGCCGCGCAACCACGACTCGCCGTCGCACGTGCTGATGCGCACGGCGGCCGAGGCGGGTCCGTGGAAGGAGAAGCTGAAGGGTGTCGGCGGCATCTCGCGCGTCGAGGAGCCGTCGCGCTACTTCGACGTACTGAAGCCTGTGTCGGCGGAACTCGACGTGTGGGAGACGATCTACCAGCAGGTGCTGACCGGCCAGGATCCGGTGGCGCAATACACGTCGAGCACGGGCTTGCGTCCGTTCCTGGAGGCGCTCACGCCCGACGAAGGCAAGGCGTTCTACGAGACCTATGCCGCGATGATCGCCAAGGCCTATCCGACGCGGTCCGACGGCATCACGCTGTTCCCGTTCCGCCGCCTGTTCATCGTGGCGCGCAAGGCGTGAGGCTGCTGCGGCCTCTTCTCGTTGCCGTGGCCCTGCTGGCCGGGGCGGGCGCCGCGCGCGCCGAGCCGCGGCAGATGGTGGCGGCCGCGCATCCGCTGGCGGTCGAGGCCGGCCTCGAGGTGCTGGCGCGCGGCGGTACGGCGGTCGATGCCGCCGTCGCGGTGCAGATGATGCTGGGCGTCGTCGAGCCGCAGGCCTCGGGCATCGGGGGCGGTGGCTTCCTGCTCTATTTCGACGGCGCGACCAGGGCGATCACCGTCTATGACGGCCGCGAAGCCGCGCCCGCCGGCGCCACGCCCACGATGTTCCTGGGCGCCGACGGCAAGCCCTTGCCGTTCCGCCAGGCCGTGGCCTCGGGCAAGTCGGTCGGCGTTCCCGGTACCGTGGCGCTACTGGAACGGGCGCACAAGGAACACGGTACGCTCGCCTGGAACAGCCTGTTCGCGACCTCGATCGACGCGGCGCGTCATGGCTTTCCCGTCTCCTCCCGGCTCGCGGCCTGGCTCGACCAGGTGAAGGCCTTCGCCGGGGAGCCGGCGGCGCGCGCGACTTTCTTCGATGCCGACGGTGCGCCCAAAAAGCAGGGCGACACGGTCGTCAACGCAGCGCTCGCCGACACAATGCAGCGCGTGGCCGACAAGGGCGCGACCGTGCTGCGCGAGGGGCCGCTGGCCGAGGAGATGGTGAGGCGCGTCCAGGCGCATGCGCGGCCGGGCACGCTGTCGCTTGCCGACCTCGCCGGCTATCGGGTGATCAAACGTGAGGCGCTGTGCGGGCCGTATCGGATCTGGACGATCTGCGGCATGGGCCCGCCCTCGTCGGGCGGGCTCGCCATCCTCCAGGCGCTGGCCCTTCTCGAACCGTTCGAGCTGTCGCGCGACCAACCCAACGACCTGCGCTCGGTTCATCTGATCGCCGAGGCGAGCCGGCTCGTCTTCGCCGACCGTGCCCACTATGTCGCCGATCCCGCCTTCGTGCCGGTGCCGGTCGAGAAGCTGCTGGCGCCGGCCTATCTCGCCGAGCGCCGCACGCTGATCTCGCCCGACCGCAGCATGGGCGTGCAGGGTGCCGTGCCGCCGGGCTATGTCGAGCACGGCACCAGCCACATGACCATCGTCGACCGGCAGGGCAACGCGGTGAGCTTCACCACCACCATCGAATCGCCGTTCGGGTCGCTGATGATGGTGGGCGGCTTCATCCTGAACAACGAGCTGACGGATTTCTCGGCGGTCGCCGAGCGCGACGGCCGGCCGGTGGCCAACCGGGTCGAGCCGGGCAAGCGGCCGCGCTCATCGATGTCGCCCACCTTCGTGCTGAACAAGGACCGCGAGCTGGTGCTGGCGGTGGGCTCGGCCGGCGGCCAGCGCATCATCGGCGACACGCTCCAGGCCCTGATCGGCATGCTCGACTGGAACCTGTCGGCCCAGGCGGCCCTCGACCTGCCGCGGGTCCTCAACATGAACGGGCCGACGGAGCTCGAGGAAAAGGGCGATTTGCCGGCTTTGGCGGAGCGCTTGCGCGCGCTGGGCCATCAAGTACAAGTCCGCCGACATGAAGGCGGCCTGACGGCCATCCGCCGCGAGGGGGATGGCTGGGGAGGGGGCGCCGATCCGCGGCGCGACGGCGTCGCCAAAGGCGACTGAGGTCGTCCGAAGGAGACTAGTGTGGCCAATAAACTCCCCAGTGTGCTGCTGCGTGCCGGCGAGGATCGTCGTGTCCGCTCGGGCCATCCCTGGGCCTTCTCCAACGAGATCCTGATGGACGCCGAGACCAAGGCGCTGCCGGCCGGGTCGCTGGCGCTGCTGCGCGCGCCCGGCGGCGAGCAGCTGGGCGTGGTCACCTTCAACCCACATTCGCTGATCGCCGCGCGCCTGCTGACCTCCAATCCCGAGGCCACCATCGATGCGTTGTTCCTCGGCCGGCGGATCGCCCAGGCCGTGGCGCTGCGCGACCGGCTGGTGGGCGTACCGTATTGCCGGCTGATCCATGCCGAGGCCGACGGATTGCCCGGCGTGATCGTCGACCGCTTCGGCGACGCGCTGGTGGTCCAGGTCAACTGCGCGGGCATGGATGCGCTGACGCCGGTGCTGCTGGAGGCGCTCGAGGCCGAGCTGTCGCCAAAGACCATCGTGCTGAAGAACGACTCGCCGGTGCGCGAGCTCGAGGGTCTGAAGCGCGAGGTCACGGTCGCCAAGGGCGATGCCGACGGCACGGTCGAGCTGATCGAGAACGGAGCGAAGTTCGTGGCCGATCTGTCGGGCGGCCAGAAGACCGGATGGTTCTACGACCAGCGCGACAACCGCCGCTTCATGGCGCGCTTCGCCAGGGACGCCAACGTGCTCGACGTCTATTGCTATAGCGGCGGCTTCGGCGTGCTGGCGGCCAAGGAAAGCGCGAAAGCCGTGACCTGCATCGACCGCTCCGCCGCCGCGCTCGACTCGGCGCGCGCCGCGGCGAAGCTGAACGGCGTCGAAGGCATCATGACCTTCGAGAAGAGCGAGGCGTTCGACGCGCTCGAGAAGCTGAACGGCACGCATGCGCGCAAGTTCGGCGTCGTGATCTGCGACCCGCCGGCCTTCGTGAAGAGCCGCAAGGATCTCAAGACCGGCGCCCAGGGTTATCGCAAGCTGGTGCGGCTGGCCGCGCCGCTGGTGGCGCGTGGCGGCTTCTTCTTCGTGGCGTCGTGCTCGCATCTGGTCGATGCGCCGGTCTTCGCCGACCAGGTGCGGCGCGGCCTGCGCGATGCGCAGCGCAACGGCCGCATCCTGCGCACGTCCGGCGCCGCGCTCGATCATCCGGTGCATCCCAGCCTGCCCGAGACGGCGTATCTCAAGGCGCTGACCTTGCAGCTCGACTGACCATGCTGAAGCCCGGCCCGCGCAACCTCATCACCGACGTCGACGGCATCCTGGTCGGCAATGCCGGGGACCAGCGCCTGCGCTCGGGGGTGAGCGTGGTGATGTGCGATCCGCCGTCGGTCGCCTCGGTCGACGTGCGCGGCGGCGCGCCGGGCACGCGCGAGACCGATCTCCTCGACCCGGCGTGTCGCGTCGACCGCATCGACGCGATCTGCCTGTCGGGCGGTTCGGCCTATGGATTGTCGGCCGCCGATGGCGTGATGCGCTGGATGCGCGAGCGCGGCCGGGGCGTGGCGATCGCCGACATCGTCGTGCCGATCGTGCCGTCGGCCATCCTGTTCGACCTGCTGAACGGCGGCGACAAGAACTGGGATTGGCCGCCTTATCCGCAGCTTGCCTACGATGCCTGCGGCGGGGCCGCGCACGACTTCGCGCTGGGCAATATCGGCGCGGGACTCGGCGCCAAGGCGGGCAATCTCAAGGGCGGGCTGGGCAGCGCCTCGGCCGTCGATCCGGAGACCGGCCTCCAGGTCGGTGCGCTGGTCGCGGTCAATGCGCGCGGCTACACGACCATGGGCGGCCAACCGCAATTCTGGGCCTGGGCGCTGGAACAAGACGGTGAATTCGGCGGCCTGCCGCCGCCGTCGCGCGGTCTTGGCTTGGGCGTGCCGCACGACCGCGCCGATCTCAGCCACGATCCCGCCAACGCCGCCCGCAGCGACCCGCGCGCCAATACCACGATCGCCGTGGTCGCGACCAATGCCCGCCTCGACAAGGCCTCGGCGCAGCGGCTCGCGGTGATGGCGCAGGACGGGCTCGCCCGCTCGATCCGGCCCGTGCACACGCCGCAGGACGGCGACACGGTGTTCGCCGTGGCGACCGGCCGGCACGATCTCGACATCGACCCACTGGCGCTGGCCGAACTCGGCACCCTGGCTGCGGACTGTCTGGCCCGCGCGGTGGCGCGCGGCGTTTACAACGCCGCCACCCTCGGGGCGGCGCGCGGCTGGCGGGACGCGTTCGGCCGCTGATAGACTGCCGCCGTCAGGACGGAGGACATTCAGTGGAAGCTCTTCATCGCCGTCGTCTTCTCGGCGCCGCGGGCGCGGTGGCGACGGTCGGCCTGTTCGGCCCCGACGTGTGGGCGCAGGCGAAGGATCGGCTGGTGATCGGCATGTCGCTCGAGCCGCCGGTGCTGGACCCGACCAAGAACGCCGCCGCCGCGATCCGCGAATTGACTTGTCCCAGCGTCTACGAGAGTCTCGGCCGCATCGACCGGACGGGCGCGGTCGGGCCGGGCCTCGCCGCGAGCTGGACGGTCTCGACCGACGGCAAGGAATATACGTTCAAGCTGCGCAGCGGCGTGAAGTTCCACGACGGCGAGGCGCTCGACGCCTCGGTGGTGAAGTTCTCGCTCGACCGGCTGTTTGCCCCCGGCTCCACGGTGCCCGCCAAGTCGCTCTACACCGACATCGGGAAGGTCGAGGCGGTCGATTCGACGACGGTCAAGATCACGCTGAAGTCGCCGAACTCGTACCTGCTCTACAATCTCTCGCTCGGCGACGCCGGCATCATGCATCCAAAATCGGCGGCCACGAACGACAAGCATCCGGTCGGCACCGGTCCGTTCGTGTTCCAGGGACGCAAGGAAGGCGACTCGGTGAGCTTCGCCAAGTTCTCGGGCTATCGCGATGCTGCCGCGATCAAGCTCAACAGCGTGATCTTCAAGGTGGTGAAGGATCCGTCGGCGCAGGTGAACGCGCTGCTGGCCGGCGACGTCGACACGTTCCCGGGCTTCCAGGCGCCCGAACTGGTCGCGCGCCTCAGGAAGGACGCGCGCTTCGCCGTGGTCGTCGGCACCACCGAGGGCGAAGTCATTCTCGCGACCAACAACGGCAAGAAGCCGTTCAACGACCTCAAAGTGCGCCAGGCGATGGCGCACGCGATCAACCGCAAGGACCTGATCGAGGCGGAGTCGGGATTCGGCACGCCGATCGGCAGCCACTTCCCGCCGCACAACAAGGCGTATATTGACCTCACCGGCACCTATCCGTTCGACATCGCCAAGGGCAAGGCGCTGCTGGCCGAGGCAGGCTATCCCAACGGCTTCGACGCCAGCCTGAAGCTGCCGCCGGTCGGCTACGCCCAGCGCGCGGGCGAGGTGCTGGCCAGCCAGCTCGGCAAGATCGGCATCAAGGTCGCGATCACCCAGCTCCAGTGGCCGCAGTGGCTCTCCGAGGTGTTCAAGGAACACAATTACGACCTCACGGTCGTGGCCCATACGGAGGCCAACGACCTCGATCGCTATGCGCGCGACGGCTACTACTGGAACTACAACTCGCCGGCGTTCAAGGCCAAGTGGCGCGAGGTCGTCGAGGCGACCGACTTCGCCAGGCGCGACGAGCTCCTGAAGGAGTGCCAGCGCATCATCGCCCGCGACGCGGTCAACGGCTTTCTCTACCAGCTCGCCAAGATCGGCGTGTGGAAGAAGGAGCTGGTGGGCATGTGGGAGAATTCGCCGACGCCGTCGGTCGATCTCACCGGCGTGCACTGGAAGGCGTGATCGAGTTCCTGTCCCGTCGGCTGGTCGCGGCGCTGGTCACCCTGGTGCTCGCGACCGTCGTCGTCTTCGCGGTCGTCGAGGTGCTGCCGGGCGATCCCGCTTTGGTCATGCTGGGCACCGATGCGCGGCCCGATACGCTGGCGGCGCTGCGCGCCCAATACGGTTTCGACCAGCCGCTGTCGGTGCGCTACTTCCATTGGATCGGCGGGTTGCTGCGCTTCGATCTCGGCGCGAGCCATGCCTATGGCACGCCGGTGGCCAAGCTGATCGGCGACCGGCTGGCAGTCACCTTGCCGCTCGCCGGTCTGGCGCTCGGCTGGGCGCTGCTGGTCGCGGTGCCGCTCGGTGTCTTCGCGGCCTGGCGGCACGGCAGGGCGAGCGACTGGGGCGTGAGGGGCTTCACGCAGATCGGCATCTCGATTCCCAATTTCTGGTTCGGCATCGTGCTGGTGCTGATCTTCGCCGTGACCTGGCAGATCTTTCCCGCCGGCGGCTTTCCCGGCTGGGCCCAGGACGCGCCGCGCTCGCTCCTGTCGCTGGTCTTGCCGGCGGTCGCCTTGTCGTTGAGCGAGATCGCGATCCTGACGCGCGTGACGCGCTCAGCCCTGCTCGACACGCTGCGCGAGGACTATGTGCGGACCGCGCGGGCCAAGGGCGCATCGGAGGGCCGGGTGCTGTTCGGGCACGCGTTGCGCAATGCGTTGATCCCGGTGACCACGGTCGCCGGCCTGATCGCGGGCTTCCTGGTGGCGGGCGCCGTCATCATCGAAAGCGTCTTCCGGCTGCCCGGCGTGGGCCAGCTCGTCTACGACTCGATCAACAACCGCGATCTCGCGGTGATCAAGAACGTCGTGATCCTGTTCACGATCCTCGTGCTGGCGGTAAACCTGCTGGTCGACCTCGCTTATGCGCTGCTCGACCCGCGGCCGCGCGTGACAGCATGAACGGGTTCGGCGCACGTGCGGCCCGGCACATCGGATTCCAGGTGGGCGTGGTGCTGCTCGCGCTGTTCGTCGGCACGGCGTTGCTATCGCTGGTCTGGACGCCCTATGCGGTCGATGCCTTGCAGATGCGCTCGAAGCTCCTGCCGGCGTCGGCGGAGCATCTGTTGGGCACCGACCATCTGGGCCGCGACGTGCTCTCGCGCATCATGGTCGGTGCGCGCACCTCGCTGGCCGTGGGCCTGATCGCGGTGGGACTCGGCATGTCGGTCGGCGTGGCGCTCGGTGCCTGGGCCGCCGCGCGCGGTGGCTGGGTTGACGAGATGTTGTCGCGCGCCTCGGATCTGGTCTTCGCGTTCCCCGCGGTGCTGATCGCTATCCTGATCACCTCGGTGCTGGGCGCCAGCGCGGGCAATGCCATCCTGGCGATCGCGATCTTCAATGTGCCGGTATTCGCGCGGGTCACGCGCGGAGCGGCGCTGGCCATGTGGAGCCGCGATTTCGTGCGGGCTGCCGTGGCGCTCGGCCGTGCGCCGGTCGGCATCACCCTGCGGCACGTGCTGCCCAACATCGCGAGCGTGCTGATCGTGCAGGCGACCATCCAGTTCGCGGTGGCGATCCTCGCCGAGGCGGGCCTTTCATATCTCGGTCTCGGCGCGCAGCCGCCCACGCCGTCGTGGGGTGGTATGCTGCGCGATGCGCAGACCTACATCTTCCAAGCACCCGAATTGGCGATCTGGCCGGGTCTTGCCATCGCTATGGCCGTTCTCGGCCTCAACATGTTGGGGGACGGGCTGCGCGACCTGCTCGATCCTCGACTGCGTCTTCTCCGCGTCGGCTGACGCATCCAACGGATGTTTCGAGCGTTGTCCTTCATAGTGTTGCCATGTTCGCCGGCCTAACAACGTCTATCGTGCAACGGCGAATCCGACCCTCGTGGCGCGGCCGCCTCGCGGCCGCCCTGACCCTCGCCGTCCTCGTGACCGGCGATGCGTATGCCCGCACGGCCGACATCGCGCTGACCGTCATCGGCGACGACCGCATGACCGAAGAGCTGAAAACCCTGGCGAAGAATCTCGACAAGGACGAGCCCTTGTCGGGCGACGGGCTGTCGCTGCTCCAGGCGGCCCAGGCCCGGCGCGCGCGCATGGTCTCGGCGTTGCGCTCGCGCGGCTTCTACGATTCGCGAGTGATCGCGACGGTGGCGGGCCAGCCGATCGAGGATGCCGCCGCCCTCGATGCGATCGATGCCAAGCCGGAGGCCGAAAAGATCGACTTCGTGTTCAACGTCGCGACGGGCCCCGTCTATCGCGTGAAGTCGATCGACATCGACGGCCCGCCCTCGGTGGTGGGCTATCCCGCGCTCGACCGCGGCAAGCTCGGCCTGCTGACCGATCAGCCCGCCGATGCGGCCGTCATCCTGGCGACCGAGAACCAGATCCTCGACCAGGTGCGCCAGCACGGCTACGCCCTGGCGGAGATGCCGCGCCGCGAGGTGGTGATCGATCACGCCACGCGCGAGGCGCATGTCACGTACCACGTCGCGCCCGGCCCGGCGGCCACGATGGGACGGGTGACTTTTACCGGCACCGAGAAGGTCAACACGACCTACCTCCAGAAGCGCGTGCCGTTCAAGGAAGGCGAGCCCTACACGCCGGACAAGGTGACGGCGATGCGTGACCGGCTGACCGGACTTGGAGTCTTCAGCGCCGTCCGCATCAAGCCCGCGCAGCAGCTCAACGCCCAGGGCGAGCTGCCGTTCGAGGTCGAGGTCAAGGACCGCCTGCCGCGCACCATCGGCTTCGGCGTCAGCTACGAGACGATCCTCGGCGTCGGCGTCAACGCCTATTGGCAGCATCGCAACCTGTTCGGCGAGGCGGAGAACCTGAAGCTGACCGCCGAGGTCAACCACATCGGCGAGGGCGCGTTCCCGGCCGATCTCGGCTATTCGTTCAAGGCGGAGTTCCTCAAGCCCGATTGGTGGCTGTCGGGGCAGGACGCGACAGCCTCGGCCCAGGCATTGCGCGAAGTGCTGCCGGCCTACACGCGCGAAGCGGCACTGCTGGGCGTGGGCCTCAATCGCGCGTTCAGCCCGCATCTGCGCGCCTCGGCCGGCCTGACGGCGGAGATTTCGCAGATCCTGAAGTACGGTGTCACCAACTACTACAGGCTCGTCGGCATCCCCCTGTCCGCCACGCTCAACTACGCCGACAGCGATACCGATGCGACCAAGGGCTACAAGCTCGTGGGCAACATCACGCCCTACGCCGACCTGAACCACGACAACAACCTGTTCGCGATCCTGAAGATCGTCGGCACGACCTACCTGAATGTGAGTGGCGATGGCCGCAGCGTGATCGCCGCCCGTGCCGCCTTCGGCTCGATCCCCGGCGGCACCAATGCCTTCATCCCGCCGGACAAGCTCTTCTATGCCGGCGGCGGCGGTTCGGTGCGCGGCTTCACTTATCAGAGCGCGGGGCCACGCGACGCCTATAACAACCCGCTGGGGGGCGCGAGCCTGGTCGAGGGCAGCGTCGAGTTCCGCCAGCGCATCGGCAAGTCGTTCGGCGTCGTGGCGTTCGTCGATGCCGGCAGCGCCTATCTCACGACGCTGCCCAATTTCGGCGAGAACATGCCGCGCCTCGGCGCCGGTCTCGGGGCGCGCTACTACACGGGCTTCGGCCCGGCGCGACTCGATCTCGGCATCCCGCTCAACAAGCGCGACGGCGACGCCCCGTTCGGCGTCTACGTCAGCCTGGGCCAGGCGTTCTGATGGGCGCGTTGCGCATCGCCGCGTGGAGCCTGGGCGGCCTGGTCGCCGTCGGCGCCCTGCTGTTCGCGGGCGTGCAGACCGGCCCCGGCAAGCGACTGTTGGCATGGGCGGTCTCCTCGCCGTCGATGGAAGTCTCGGGCCTCTCCGGATTCGTGCCGACGGACCTCTCCATCGCCAGGATCGAGATGCGTGACCGGCAAGGCACGTGGCTCGCCATCGAAGACGCGCAGGTACGCTGGTCGTTCGCGTCGCTGTTCGGCGGGCGGCTCGAGATCGCTACGGTGGCCGCGCACAAGATCGACGTGGCGCGCGCGCCCGTGCCGGACGAAAAGGCCGCGCCTTCGTCTTCGAGCGGGCCGCCCAGCCTGCCGTTCGGCATCGATCTCAAGCGGCTGGCTGTCGACGAGCTGCATATCGGCGCGCCGTTGGGCGGCGGCGTCGATTCGCGCTGGAAGCTGGCGGGCACGGCGCTGGTCGCCGCCCATACGCCGGGCCATCTCACCTTCGACATGGTCCGCACCGACGGGCCGGTGGCGAAGGCGACCGCCGATCTGTCGTTCAACCTCGACAACTTCACCGTCGACGGTGCGATCACTGCCGAGGAATCCTCGCAAGGCGGCGTGGTCGCTGCGCTGATCGGCCGGCCCGATCTCCAGCAGGTCTCGGCCAAGCTGGTGGCCAAGGGCGGCCGGGACGACGGCACTGCGACACTCACGGTCGCCGCCGGCGACGCGGTGAACTCGACCGGCGGCGCGCGCTGGCATCGCGAAAACGGCACGACGGCGATCTCCCTCGATATCTCCGCCGTCGGGCCGGGCCTGCCCGACAGCCCGGTGGCGCGCCTGGTGCGCAAGCCTGCGACGCTGAACGGCGAGGCGACGCTCGACGATGCCGGCCTGCTGGTCGTGAAGACGCTGACCCTGGCCGCCGGCCCGGCGAAGATCGACGTTGCCGGCCGCTACGATACGGTGGCCGACAAGCTCGACGCGACGACGACGATCGCCGCGCCCGAGGCGGGCCCGCTGGCCGATCTGGCGGGCGGCGTGACCTGGCGCAACCTCCGGGTCGAGGCGAAGACGGTGATGTCGGGCTTGGCCGCCAAGCCCGAGGGCACCGTGACGATCAAGGGCGGTGCCGACGATGTCGCCGCCGCGAGCCTCGACGGCCGCGCGCCGCCGCCCGGCCATGTCGACCTCGCCACCGAGATCGCCATCGAGAAGAGCGGCCGCATCGTCGTGAAGTCGCTCGACAGCGGCTCGCCGCTGGCGGCGGTGAAAGGCAGCGGCGACCTCATGCCTGCGTCGCAGGCGATCAACGCCAGGCTGGCGATCGATCTCACCGACTTCGCGCCGTTTTCAGCGCTGGTCGGCATGCCGATCGGTGGGCGCGGCCATGTCGACCTCACGGTTGCGATCGAGCAGGGCGCCGCCAAGGTCGACTGGCAGGGCCAGCTCGACGACCTGTCGGTGCCCAACCTGCCGCCCGAGCTTCAGAGCCCGACGGTGAAGCTCGCCGGCAGCGCGGCGATGCAGGCCGACCGGTCGTGGCGTCTCGACGACATCAAGATCGCCGCCGAACCGGCAACGCTTCTGCTCTCGGGCAACGGCCGCGGCGCCAAGAGCGACTTCGCCATCGGCGTCGACATGCCCAAGCTCGGGCAGGTGAAAGCCGCGCTGGGTCTCGACACGGCCGATGGCGGATTGAAGGGCTCGATCAAGGCCGACGGCACGCTCGCCAAACAGGCGCTGACCCTGGCCGGGACGTTTGCGCTGCAAGGCGATGGCGGCGTACGCGTGCCGATCCTGCAAGGCAGCTGGGCCAGCGCGTCGGTCGACGTCAAGGACCTGTCGGTCACGCCGCAGGGTGCCACCGGCAGTGGCCATCTCAAGATGACGCGCCTCGAGGATTTGAAGGAAATCCTGGGCGTCGATCTCGCGGGCGGTGTCGATCTCGATCTCGCGACGGCGGACGATCCGGCAGGCAAGGTCACGCTTGCGTTGCGGGGCGACAAGCTGCGCAGCGGCGCGACCGGCGTCGGTGCGCTTCAGCTCGACGCGACGGTGACGGACCCGATGGGGCTCGCGGTGACCGACGCCACGATGAAGGCGGACCGGCTGACCGGTGTTCCGGAAGTCGGATCGGTCAGCGCCACGGTGAAGGGAGACCGGAGCGCCTTCGACCTCGGCGTCAAGGTCGCGGGCGCCGCCAATGCCGCCCTGGCGGCGAAGATCGAACCGGCTGCCGACGAAATCCGCATCGCGCTCCAGAAGCTCGACGCGCGCTATCACGGCATTCCCATCGGGCTGAACGCACCGGGCAAGTTCACGGTCGTGGGCTCGCGCGTAAAGGTCGAGGCGGCGTCGCTGCGCGTCGGCGGCGGGCGTGTCGATGCGCGGGGCATCGTCGATCCGGCGGCGAGCGATCTCACCGTCAACGTCACCGGCCTGCCGCTGGCGCTCGCCGACAATTTCGCGCCCGGCACGGACCTCCAGGGCACGCTCGCCGTGAAGGCCCATGTCGTGGGCGCGCTTGCCAATCCCAAGATCGACGCGAACTACGCGGCCGACGGCGTGAAGATCAAGCGGCCGGAAACAGCCTTGCTGCCGGCGCTGGCTCTCAAGGGCACGGCGACGCTCGCCAACCAGCAGGCGACGTTCAATTCGGGGCTCTCGGCGGGCAGCGGCACGCAGCTCGCGCTGAAGGGCACGGCCCGTCTGCCGCAGGGAAATGCGCCGCTCGTGGCGGCCGTGACGATCACCGGCTCGACCGGTATCGCGCCGTTCTCTCCGGCGCTGGGAAACAGCCTGCGCAACATCGCGGGCACGCTCACGCCCAATCTCACGGTCAACATCAACGACGAGAAGATCACCGGCAGTGGTACGATCGCGCTGACGGGCGCCACCGTCTACCTGCCGGCGAGCGGCCTGCGCCTGACCGGCGGCGCCGCGACGCTGGCGCTCCAGGGCGATGCGCTGCAACTCCAGAAGCTGAGCTTCCAGACCGCGCGCAATGGCGTCGTCTCGGCCACCGGCACGATCCGCCTCGATCCGGCCAGGGGCTTTCCGGTCGATCTCACCGTCACGACTCAAAAGGCGCTGCTCGCCAACCGGCCGGACCTGATCGCCACCGTCTCGAGCAACCTCAAGGTCACCGGCTCGGCGGCCGACGGCTTCGACGTCACCGGTCCCGTCACCGTCGATCGTGCCGAGATCGGTATCGGCGTCAGCCAGGCGGCCAACTATCCGACCTTGAAGGTGCGCGAGATCAACGGCGGCAATGCGCCCGATCCCACGGCCCCCAAGCCGCCCCCGCCCGGCGCGGCGACGGGCAAGAAGCCGCCCAAGGCGCCCGACGGCGTGCGGCTGGCGCTCACCATCAGCGCCCCGCAGGCGGTGTTCGTGCGCGGCCGCGGCCTCGACGCGGAGGTCGGCGGCCAGTTCACGGTGAACGGCAATCCCGAGGCGCCGCAGGTGCTGGGCAACTTCACGCTGCGGCGCGGCACCTTCGACTTGCTGGGCCACAAGCTCGATTTCACGCGCGGCAACGTCTCGCTGGCCAACGTCAACGAGATCGATCCCGAGCTCGATTTCGCGGCGACCACCACGGTGCAGTCGACCACCATCGAGGTCGACATCACCGGCAGTTCGCGCGCGCCCAAGATCGCGCTCACTTCCTCGCCGATGCTGCCGCAGGACGAGGCCATGGCGATCCTGCTGTTCGGCAAGCCGTCCTCGAGCCTCAGTCCGGTCGAACTGCTGAGTGCGGCCCAGGCGCTGGCCGAGTTGACCGGCGGCACGCCGCCGGGCGGCGGCTTCTTCGGCCGGCTGCGCTCTGGCCTCGGCCTCGATCAGCTCTCGGTCAACTCGGGCTCGACCACCAACGCCGACGGCTCGACCTCGAGCAAGACGTCGTTGCAGGGCGGCCGTTACGTGGCGCCGGGCGTCTATGTCGGCGCGCAGCAGGGCGCCTCGGCGGACTCCAGCCGCGGCGTGGTCGAGATCGAAGTGTTCAAGCACATCAAGATCGAAGGCGCGATCGGCGCGGACTCCAACGACAAGATCGGCGCCAAGATGGAATGGGACTATTGATCCTCAGGGATCGATTTCCGCGTCCTTCTTCGGGATCAGGTCGTAGGGCAGTCTGAAGCCCGGCAGCGCGTGGATGCGCTCCCACCAGGCCTTCGCATGCGGCCGCTTGTCGAGCGACATGCCGCCTTCGGCCATGAATACCATGCGGCCGAAGCAGCCGAGGTCGGCGATGGTGCAGCTATCGCCCACCAGCCACTTGCGGCCGTCGAGGCTCCTGTCGACGAAGTCGAGCGCGGCCTCGGCCTGCGGCCGGAAGAAGTTCACGATGTCCTGCGACACGTCGGGCCGGAAGCGCGCGAAATGGCGGACGCGCGCCACGTTCTGGATCGCATCGTTCTCCCACGACAGCCACTCGCGGGCATGGATCCTGTCCTGCTCGGTGGCGCCCTCGAACTTGCCCGTCGTGCGCGCAAGATAGTCGAGGATCACGTTGGACATCACCAGCACCAGCCCGCGATGGCGCAGCACCGGAACCTGGCCATAGCGATTGATCGCGAGATGCTCGGGCTGCTTCTGCACGCCGTTCTTGAGGTTGACGGTGCGGAAAGAGAAGGGAAGGCCGCCCAGGGTCAGGAACAGCATCGGCTTGTAGGAGGAGCTGGAGGTGAAGCTGCCATGCAGGACCAGCCGGTTCGCGTCATCGCTCATGTCCTTCTCCTGCCGTCGTTCTCGTGCGGAGAAGTATGGAGCCTCCGCGACAGGCGCGGAAGCTATCGGGCCAACAGCAGGATCGGTGTGCGAACCGCCCTCAGCAGGCCTGCGGTACGTGGGCCGAGGAACTTGGTTTCGCCGTGGCGCAGCGACGTGCCCAGCACGATCAGGTCGAAGTTGCCGCCGCGCACGGCGCGCCGGATCTCGGACTCCGGCCGGATATTGGTCGCGGTCAGTCCCTTCACCGGGACGCCGCCGCGCTTGCCCGCGCGATGCACGTCGACCAGGACCGACATGCCGGCGCGGCGGCCGCGACCGCGCAGGATCGCGGTGTCGATCTGCGGGTCGAACACGTGCAGCGCCGTCACGTTGCCCTTGGTCGCCGCGGCGAGCGAGATCGCGACCTCGGTGGCGAGTCGCGTGTCCTGCGTGCCGGCGGCGGGCAGCAGGATGTCGAGCGGCACGTCGGCCGGCCCGGCGGCGCCGCGGCCGTTGATCGCGATCGCGACCGGCCCGTCGAAGGCGTTGACCAGTTTCTGGAGGCGGTTCTCGAAGCGCAGCTGGGACTCGGCGACCGGCCGGTCGATGCCCACGAAGACGATGTCGTAGCCGCGCGCGATCTCGCGCTCGATGGCGTTCTCGGCATGGCCGGCCCGCTCGGTCACCAGCTCCTCGATCGGCGGCTTCTTGCCCTCGGCCGCGGCGTTGGCGTGCACGGCCTGCGCCGCCTCGCTGAGATGGCCGCGCTTGATCGTGTCCTCGGCGTCGGCCTCCTTGGGCTGGAGCACGGTCGCGAGGATCTCCTGCCGCACGGTGAACAGGCCGGCCAGGCGGGTCGCCAGCCGGCCATTGGGGCTGTCGTCGGCATAGACCAGCGCACGCTCCATCTTCGGCAGGTGCTCGAGCGCCTCGGCTTCCTCCTTCTCGAGACGCTTGGTCTCCTCCTCGCCGAGCGGCACGCGCGACATCACCCAGCGCAGCATCGGCGGCATGATCATGGTCGTGATCACCGCCATGGCGACGATCATCGTATAGAGCTGGTTGCTGAGCGCGCCCATGGCAAGGCCGATGCTGGCGATGATGACTTCGGTCGAGCCACGGGCGTTGAGGCCCACGCCTAACGCCAGCGATTCGCGCGTCGTCAGGCCGCCCAGCTTGCCGCCCAGCAGCGCGCCGGAGAACTTGCCGATGCTGGCGACGACGATGATGGCCGCCGTGAAGATAGCGAGCATCGGATCGGCCAGCGTGCGCAGGTCCATGCCGAGGCCGGCCACGGCGAAGAACACCGGGCTGAAGAAGGCGAAGACGAAGCCGCGCACCTGGTTCTCGATCTGCTCGGTCAGGATCGGCGAGCGGCCGACCAGGATGCCGGCGATGAAGGCGCCGAGCGCCGTATGCACGCCGATCAGCTCGGTGGTCAGCGACATCGCCAGCATGACGATCAGGATCGCGGTGATCACCGGCACGTCGATCGTCATGTGATCGTTCACCCAGACGATCAGGCGCGCGACCAGCCGCTGGCCGATCGACAGGCTGAAGGCCAGGAACAGCGCCGTGCCGGCGAGGCTCGCGCCCACCGAGGCGAGGTCGACAGTACCGTGGGCGGCGATGCCCGCAATCACCGCGATGATGATCCAGGCGATCGTGTCGTCGAGAATGGCGGTGGCGAGGATCAGCTGGCCGAGATCGCGCCGCATGGCGCCGATGTCGATCAGGACCATGGCCACGATCTTCACCGACGAGATCGACAGCGCCGTGCCGAGGAACATGGCCGTCACCAGCCGGTTCTCGTGCATCGGGACGGCATTGCCCGGCAGCCCATAGGCCAGCACCATGCCGAGCGCGAACGGGATGGCGATGCCCGAGAGCGAGGAGGCGATCACCGCGCGCTTGCGACGCTGGACCAGGCCGAGATTGGTCTCCATGCCGGTCAGCAGCAGCAGGAGAAGGATGCCGATCTGGGAGATGGCATCGATCATCGTCTTCAGCGTCTTGTTGTCCGGGAAGACGAAGTGGTGTGCCGCGGGGAACAGGTAGCCGAACACCGAGGGGCCGAGCAGGACGCCCGCAATCAGCTGGCCGAACAAGGCGGGCTGGCCCAGCCGGTTCATCAGTTCGCCCAGCAAACGGCCGGTGAGCAGCAGCAGGATCAGTTCCGCGGCAAAAATCGCGAGCGTATGGTCGCCAGACAAATGTCTATTCCCCCGTGCGAATGGCGCCGATGGACGGGCGGGCGCTATTCATGCTGACCTGCTTAACGGCGAGAGCCTCTAGGGGATGCGTTGCATGGACAAGGAAATTATCGAATTGCTGGCCCGCCGGGCGGGCCTTCAGAAGGCGATGGCCGAGTTTCCCGACGACGTGATCGCTGCGGCCAGGCAGGCCGCCGATGTCGCCGCCACCATCGTGGCCCCGGAAGACCCGCGGGCCGAGCCCTGGCCGCCGATGCGCGCGGGAGAGGGGCTGTGAAGGACCTGCACTGGCTCTCCGCCGCGGAAGCCGCTGCCGCGATCGCCTCGCGCGAACTGTCACCCGTCGAACTGATGCAGGCGCTGCTGGCGCGCATCGACACGCTGAACCCGCGGCTCAACGCCTTCACCACGCTCGATGCCGAGCAGGCATTGGCCGCCGCGCAGGCAGCCGAGACCGAGATCATGGCGGGCCGATCGCGCGGGCCGCTGCACGGCGTGCCGGTCGGCATCAAGGACATCATCGATGTCGCGGGCCTGCCCACCACCTGCCACTCGAAGATCCTCGCCGACAACGTGGCGAGCGCGGATGCGGTGTGCGTCAGCCGCCTGCGCGGCGCGGGCGCCATCGTCGTGGGCAAGCTCTCGACGCACGAGTTCGCCATCGGCGGCCCGAGCTTCGACCTGCCGTGGCCGCCGGCCCGCAACCCGTGGAACACCGACCATCATCCCGGCGGCTCGTCGTCGGGCTCGGGCTCCGGCGTGGCCGCAGGCCTGTTCCCGATGGCGCTGGGCAGCGACACTGGCGGCAGCGTGCGCAATCCTGCGAGCTGCTGCGGCATCGTCGGCCTGAAGCCCACTTATGGATTGGTCTCGCGGCGCGGCGTCTTCCCGCTGTCGTTCACGCTCGACCATGTCGGCCCGATGACCCGCACCGTGGCCGACAACGCGCTGATGCTCGAGGCGATCGCCGGCCACGATCCGCTCGATCCCGGCAGCGCGGCATCGGCGCCCGGCCACTACGCGTCGGCGCTGGGCCGTGGCGTGCGCGGCCTGCGGGTCGGCTTCGTGCGGCACTTCCATGAAGTCGACATGCCGGCCGAGCCCGACGTGACGGCGGCGTTGCAGCATGTGGCGCGCAGCCTCCAGATGGCGGGTGCCGAGCTGCGCGACATCACCCTGCCGACGCTCAACGAGTTCGGTGCGGTCAACCGTGTGATCCTGCAAAGCGAGGCCTGGTCGATCCACGCCAAGTGGCTGCGCGAGCGGCCGGGCGACTATGCGCGCTTCTCGCGCCGCCGCCTGATGGCCG
>JAFEFH010000250.1 GCA_018240695.1 Pseudomonadota bacterium
GCCAGCGTGCAGGCGGCGTGGTCCTGGTTCAGGTCGCCTTCCAGCCACTTCGTCTCGCTCGCGAACCATTCGCCATCGGTGCTGCAGCCGCCGGGCTGCACGGCGCACTCCGCGTTCAGCGAGATGATGTGCCAGGAGCCGAGGTCATAGGAGTACCAGCCGTTGCCGTCCGCGCCGTATTCGCCGGCCTGTCCGTCCTGGCGCGGACGCGGCTGGGTGAAGGGTTCGCCGCCGTCTTCGGAGGCGATCGCTTCTTCGACCGGCGTGCCGTTCGAGTTCAGTTCGGTGCCGTTGTAGTAGTCGAAGTAACCGCGGCCGTGGACGCCGGTCTCGCCGTGCTCTGAGTAGAACTCGTGGTTGCCCGGGGAGGGTCTCTGCAGGAACTTGAAGGCGCCATAGGTCTTGTCGAAGGACTGCAGGAAGTCCTGATAACGCCCCACCTCGTACTGCTCGTCGCCGAGGATCGCGACCAGGTTCGGTTTCATTTCCTCGATCTGGTTCGCGGTCGCCGCCTGGGCTTCCGTCCTGGTGGTGTAGCCGGCGCCGGTCTTGTCGCAGACGTCCTTCTGCTTCTCACCTTCGACCGGCCCGCCGGGCTGGCAGGAGATGTCGCCGACCGTGGCGAGGACCGGCGCCGGACCCGCCTGGGCGTAGGGCCAGGGGTTGTCGTTGCCGCCGCCGAACCAGGAGTGTCCGTCGGCAAGCACCGTCCCGGTCAGCCCGGCGAGCGCGAGTACACCGACCAACAGGCCGATCCCGAGGCGCCGCGACCGCGACCTCCAGGGCAGAGCGTTCTTCATCTCGTTCCTTTCATCAGGGGAGGGAAACGAGACGAACCTAGGCCGGGCAGGCTGTGCCGCCCGTTAAACAGATGGGGCCGGCGTGTGAAGGTGTGGTGAATTGGATGTTGCTTAATTGGTGAGCCTGCGGACCGAGAAGTTCCGGTAATCCCTGACGTTCGCCGTGACCGCTCGTCGCACTCCGAGACACCGCGCCTCCCACTCATGCTCGAAGCCGGCAATGACCCTCAGGCGATCGGGGCGACGCCCTCGGCTGCGTCCCGCACGAGAAGCTATGGGTCACCTGGAGCTCCCGGCTCGACTTACCCGACCTATCGAGGGGCTTCGGCAGATCGACCGACTACCCGCGACCAGGCAGGCGGACGGTGAGATGGTCGGTGCTCGGGGCGCCGGCGACGTCGGTGGCGTGGGCGCGGAGGCGCAGGCGCAGGGCCGAGCGCGGGCTCAGGTGGCGGAGACGCCGCAGGATGGAGGCGGAGATCGGCACCGCGATCGGGGAAGCCTTGCCCCGATGAAGCCGCCGCGCCGCGTGCAGGATGCCGGGCCCGGGCGAGGCACCGGTCACGGCCACCGGGGTCGTAGCGTCGGAGCGGACCTTCACCTCGACCGTCTTCGCGCCGACCGAGTAGCCGGGCGCGAAGGACACGGTCGGGCAGGCGGTGTGGAAGTCGGCGCTCTGCGGGCAGCCGTCCTGGGTTTCGTCCCCGTAGCCGTCTTCGTCGGCGTCGGGCTCGATCACGCCGACCACCGGCACGCCGACTTCCCCGAGTTCGAATCCCTGGCTGGAGCCAGGCTGCGCCAGCGGGGGTTCGAAGTAGGCGCTGGAGATCGGTTCGACGTTGTGCGGGCGGCTGATGCATCCAGGGGTCGACGATTCACTCGATCCGAGCGCAAGGTAGTCACCGGCTTTGATCGGCAGGCGGGTTTCGAAGCTGTTTTCACGCGTCTGGAGTTGCCCACGCGCACTCTTGGCGACGATCTTGGCGGTCTGTCCACCGACCATTTCGACGACCCGGACGGCCACCGACGGCAGGCGGGCTTCGAACAACAATGGAGAGACGTTGACGTTCCACCGCGCCAGCACGCCGGACACCGGTGCCGCGGCGGGTAAGGGCGAGGTGGCCCGTGACAGCTCGAAGCCGGCCGAGCCGTACGTGTCGTAGCTGAATTCGCACGGGTCGCCGAATTCGGTACCCCCGCTCACAGCGGCGTTCGGCGCCGTCACCATCGCCGCGTCGATGCCGGTGATCGTCTTCCGTTCTTCCACATGCAGGATGGTCGCCTTCGCGGGCGAGGTCGCGAGCATCCAATACTGCGTCGCCAGGTTCAGGCCGCTTTCACCGCTCTCGAAGGTCACCCGGTAGGGACCTTCGTCGAGCCCGATGATTTCGTAGGCGCCACTCGACTTGGTGACGGCGCATTCGGTGAATTCTTCTTCTTCGGCCACGTCGAAAGCGCAGACTTCGGCGCCCTTCACCGGCCCTCCCCCGGCCTTGGTGACGACGCCTTCGATGCTGCCGGGTTCCGCCGGTCCGCCTTCGGCGTGGGCCGCCACCGGGAAGGCGAGCAACGCGACGAGCAGGGCGCCGAGGCAAGGTCGCCTCCACATCGTCGCGAGGGTCCTGGGAGCTTTCACGGCGGCCAGTATAGGGACGCAGATTGACCGGTTCACATTCCCGATCCGATGCACCCGGTGCGGCGGGAAGATCGGCCCGGCTCGGCTTGATTCCGTTTCGGCACCGTGTCTCATTTCGGCCCGTCGACAGATACTTCACGCACCGCACAGAACCCCCGCGAGCCGGCGGGCGGCCTTGCCGAGTTCGGCCTCTTCGGTGCCGGGCACGAGCTCCGGGGTGTCGAATTCGACGTTGATGGCGGAGCCGCGCACTTCCTTGTGTTGGACGTTCGTGGCGACCAGGTTGAGCGCGAATTCCACCGGCGCTCCGGCGAAGTCCTTCTGGTTGACGTTCTCGTCTCCGAATATTTCATACTGCGGCCTGAGCGGGTGGTATTCGTAGGGCAGCGCCAGTCGACCCGACGCCGAGAGCGCCGTCTCCTGCTCGGCGAATTCGACGAACTGAGGTGAGGTGTCGACGAACACGTAACCGGCGCGCGTGCAAGGCCCGAAGAGGTCCTGCAGGAAGAGCTCGCGAAGGTCGGTGAACGCCGGCGGGGACACGCGGTTGTCGGTCAGCCCGAGGCCGGTGACGGTCAGCACCGCTCCTTTCGGCAGCAGGCCTCGCGAGGGCGCGGCCGGGCGGCGCTCCGGTTCGAGCTTGGCGTGCACCCTGGTCCGCTTCCCTGCCGGCACCGGCCGGGGCCGGGCGAAGGAGGAGAGTGACGTTTCCTCGCCGGCCGCGGAGGACGCGACCACGTAGGTACCGGAAGGCACGGAGAGGTGAAAGGCACCTGACGCGCTCGGCGTCGCGACGGCGCCGATCCTGCCGCGCGGATCGACCGCCTCGACGACCGCGACCGCGGCGCTCTTCGGCACCTTGCCGATGGTGCCGGTGAGGGTGCCGGTGCCCGCCTCGGCCCTGGGCGCTAGCGCGAGCAGGACCAGCGCGACCGAAAACGGTGCTGCCGATCGGGCGATGGCGACGACAGCCGCCCGCGCGCTCACGGCGCCACCTCGATGGCCCGTCCGGTCGGGGCCGGCCCGTGGCGGACCATCCCGGTCTCCCGCTCGACGGCCTGGAGTCGCTCGACCGGCACGCGTGGCCCGTCGGCAGGCGGCTGAAGCCAGGGCCACTCGGCGGGCTCGGCGAGCCCGCGCACCATCTCCTCGATCCCGGCGGGGGTCGAGAGGAAGAGGAGGCGCGCCGTGTCGGATTCGACCCGGAAGGTGTGAGGCGCGCCGGCCGGGGCGAAAACGACGTCCCCGGCGCCGCACGCGCGGGCGTGCGTCCGTTCCCACGCCGGCGGCTCGTCGGGGTCGCCGACCGCCTCAGGCTCGACCAGCCAGACGGTGAGCGCACCTTCGAGCAGGTAGAAGGTCTCGTCCTGGAGATGAGTATGCAACGGCGGCGCCGCACCGCGCGGCAGCATCCCTTCCCAGAGCGCGAAGCGGCCACCGGTCTGCGCACCGTCGAGCTTGATCGTCGCGAGGGTGCCGAGGAACCAGAGCTTCTCGTCTTCGTCGCCGCACGGCCGGGGCCGCACCTCGTCGTTCGCCTTCATCGCTGCTCCGCGAGGCGGAAATCACGGGGCCGCTCGTAGGAGCCGCCAAGGGCACAACCGATCGCCAGGATCCGCACCCCGTCGGGGCCGGGGTCGAGACGCCGGCGGTAGCCGGGCTCGACCCGCAGCATCTCGCCTCCGGCGACCGGCACCTTCTCGCCGTCGACCTCGAACTCGGCCGAGCCCCGTAGCACCAGATAGACCTCCTCCTGGCCATCCTCGGAGTGGTCGTGCTCGGGGTAGTGGGCGAAGCCGGCCGGGAAGTCGAGCACCTGCAGGCCGAAGGAACGCACCCCCAGCTCGGCGCCCGCCAGCTTCACGGCCCCGCCATGGATTCCCTCCATCTGATCGATCGGCATCGCCGAGAACCTGTTCATCGCCGCTCCCTCCTGTTCGTTTGCTCACAGCGCTCGGCGACCGTAGCCGCGTCTCCCCGGGCCTCACATCGGTGTTCCTGCCTATCTTGGGAGGCTCGAGTGCCCATCTTGGGCAAGCAGGCCGAGGGCCCGCGCCCGAGCCGTGGCGGCCAGCCTGTTCGGGACGTCGAACTTCCGCAGGATGGCCGAGACGTGATGGTCGACGGTGCGCTCGGAGAGGTGCATGGCGCCGGCGATCTCCCGGTTGGTGGCCCCGGTCGCGAGCCGGTCCAGCACCTCCTGCTCGCGCCGGGTAAGGCCCGCGGGATGGGCCAGGGTCGAGCGTCGCGGACCCCGCGGTGCGCGCTCTCCGGCGGCGGCACGCTCACGAGCGAAGGCGGCCGCGGCCGCGGTCGCGCCGAGACGGCGAAGCGTCGCGAGCGCGACACGGGCGGCGCGTTCGTCCCCTGGCAGGGCCGCCAGAGCCGCCTCGTAGGGCGCTTCCAACTCGTTCCAGGCGCGAACCGCTCCGCGCCAGTCGCCCGCCAGCTCGAGTCGGACCGGCTCGGGGGCACCCGGTGCCGGTGCCTCCAGTCCCAGCCGTGCCGCCCACAAGGCCATCTCGCCGGCCGGGCGCGCGAAGCGCGAGCCCGTCGGGGACTCGATCGCCTCACGGACGGCTGCCACGGCGGCGGACCGGTCGCCGCGCAGCCAGGCGGCCTCGACGAGTGCGACCCTCACCGTCGCGTGACGGGAGCCTTCCGGCACGTCCCCCAGTTCTCCCCGGGCTCGCTCGAGCAGCTCCTCCTGCGCCCCTGATCCTCGGCGGGCGGCGACGATCCCCGCGATCGCCCTGGCGG
>JAFEFH010000251.1 GCA_018240695.1 Pseudomonadota bacterium
CGTCGGGATAGGGCGCGGCGTAGGCGGCGGCCTCGGCGTCCGTGAGGTGCGGGCAGGCGCGCTTCATCAGCTGCGCGATGTCCATGTCGGGCCGGCTGTTGGAGAAGGCGCGCCAGGCGAGGAAGCCCTCGCTCAGCGGCTCGTCGCCGGTGCCGAGCGCGGTGTTCATCACCAGCAGGCTGCGATAGCGGCGCGGATCGGCCATCGGCAGGGTGAGGCCGATCAGCCCGCCCCAGTCCTGCACGGTCAGGACGATATTCCCGAGATCGAGCGTCTCGATCAGCTCCAGCATCGTCTCGCGGTGGAAATCGAAGGTGTAGACGGCCTCCTCGCGCGGCTTGTCGGAGCCGCCGAACCCCAGGAAATCGGGCGCGATCACCCGGTCGCCGGCGGCCAGGAAGGCCGGGATCATGCGCCGGTAGAGGTAGCTCCAGGTCGGCTGGCCGTGCAGGCAGAGCCAGGTCCGGGGCGCGTGGCGGGGGCCGGCGTCGAGGTATTGCACCGCCAGCCCGTCCCGCCGCTTGAAGCAGGACGGGGCGTAGGGCCAGTCCGGCAGCCCGGCCAGCCGCTCGGGAGGTGTGCGCAGAACGTCGATCAATGGTGTACTCTCCCGGTATGACGGCGTCGAAACCCGATCCCGCGAAGGACGAGCGCAACGCGCGGCTGGCTGCCGCTTTGCGCGAAAACCTCAAGCGGCGCAAGGCACAGGCGCGGTCCCTGCAGGA
Source organism: Pseudomonadota bacterium (assembly GCA_018240695.1). GTDB lineage: Bacteria > Pseudomonadota > Alphaproteobacteria > Reyranellales > Reyranellaceae > Reyranella. The sequence continues at coordinate 726 of JAFEFH010000251.1, forward strand.
GAAAAGCAAATCCTCTCCTGAGGAAAAGACCGGCGGTTGAGCCCGCCCCTGCAACCGTCTAGAAGCCCCTCGCAATGAGCATTCTTTCCGACCGCTGGATCCGCCGCATGGCGCAGGAGAAGGGCATGATCGAGCCCTTCGTCGAGACGCAGAAGCGCGACGGCGTGATCTCCTACGGCCTGTCCTCGTACGGTTACGACGCCCGCGTCGGCACGGATTTCAAGATCTTCACCAACGTCGACTCCGCCGTCGTCGACCCGAAGAACTTCGCGGCCAACTCCTTCGTCGACCGCACCGCCGACGTCTGCATCATCCCGCCGAACTCCTTCGCGCTGGCGCGGACGGTCGAGTATTTCCGCATCCCGCGCGACGTGCTGGTGGTCTGCGTCGGCAAGTCGACCTACGCGCGCTGCGGCATCATCGTGAACGTGACCCCGCTCGAGCCCGAGTGGGAGGGCCACGTCACGCTCGAATTCTCCAACACCACGCCGCTGCCGGCGAAGATCTACGCCAACGAGGGCGCCTGCCAGTTCCTGTTCCTCCAGGGCAACGAGCCGTGCGAAACCTCGTATCGCGACAAGGCGGGCAAGTACCAGGGCCAGCGCGGCGTCACCCTCCCCAAGATCTGATCCCCCTCACCAACAACAAGCGGAGACCAAGAAGATGGATCGCATCCGTATCCGCGGCGGCAAGCAGCTCAACGGCACCATCCATATTTCCGGCTCCAAGAACGCCTCGCTGCCGCTGATGGCGACGGCGCTGCTGTCGGACCAGAAGTTCACCCTGCACAACGTGCCGCGGCTGGCAGACATCTCGACGATGATCGCGCTGCTGCGGCAGCACGGCGTCGAGATCGATGCGGCGCCCGGGGAGAACGGCCACCGCCACGGCACGACGCTGACGCTCCAGACGAAGAAGATCACCTCGACCACCGCGCCCTACGACATCGTGCGCAAGATGCGCGCCTCGGTGCTGGTGCTGGGCCCGCTGCTGGCGCGCGAGGGCCAGGCCAAGGTCTCGCTGCCCGGCGGCTGCGCCATCGGCGCGCGGCCCGTCGACCTGCACATCGCGGGCCTGAAGGCGATGGGTGCGGAGATCGACATCGACGGCGGCTACATGATCGCCAGGGCGCCCAAGGGCCTGAAGGGCGCGCGCTACACCTTCCCGAAGGTGTCGGTGGGCGCCACCGAGAACCTGATGATGGCCGCCGCGCTCGCCAGGGGCACGACCGTGCTGGCCAACGCCGCGCGCGAGCCCGAGATCATCGACCTCGCCCAGTGCCTCGGCTCGATGGGCGTCACCATCGAGGGCGTCGGCACCGAGACGCTCACCATCCATGGCGTCGATCGCCTCAAGGAAGCCACGCACTCGGTCATCCCCGACCGCATCGAGATCGGCACCTATGCCATGGCCGTCGCCATGACGGCGGGCGATGTCGAGCTGGTCGGCGGCCGCCTCGAGCTGCTGGAAGCCGCGGCGCAGACCCTGCGCTCGGCCGGCGTCGCGCTCGATCCGACCGACAAGGGCTTCCGCGTCCGCCGCGCCAACGGCCAGCTGCACGGCGTCGACGTGATGACCGAGCCGTACCCCGGCTTCCCGACCGACCTCCAGGCGCAGATGATGGCGCTGATGACGCGCGCCGACGGCGCCTCGATGATCACCGAGACGATCTTCGAGAGCCGCTTCATGCACGTGCCGGAGCTCGCACGCATGGGCGCCAACGTCACGGTGCACGGGGAATCGGCGCTGGTGCGTGGCGTCGCCAAGCTGCGCGGCGCCGAGGTGATGGCCACCGACCTGCGCGCCTCGGTCTCGCTCGCCATCGCGGGCCTCGCCGCCGAGGGCGACACGACCCTGCATCGCGTGTACCATCTCGACCGCGGCTACGAGCGGCTCGAGGAAAAGCTCGCGGCCTGCGGCGCCGACATCGAACGGCTGAAAGGGTGATCCCATGACGTCTTCACACAAGCCGCTGACGCCCCAGCAACTGAAGAGCGTGGTCGGCGGATCGTTCGTCATGGTCAAGCCCGAGGTACTGAGTGCCGCGGCCGGCAACCTGAGCGAGGTGGCCGCGGCGCTGTCGGCCGCCAATGTCGACGCGGTCAAGGGGCAGGGGATGCCGACCACCAGCCTCGCTCCCGCGGCGTCGGACGAGGTCTCTGCCGCGACGGCCGCACAGTTCGCCAGTCACTCGGCCCTGTACCAGCAGGTCTCGGCGCAGGCGGCCGCGATCCACGAGCAGTTCGCGAATACGCTCTCGACCGGCGGCGGTTCGTATCAGGCGACCGATCCGCAGCAAGCTGCGAAGACGGACAAGTAAAAATATCCCTCAGCCCGTCTCGGCTGACATAAACCGCATCGTCGTCGCGAGCGCCGCATCGTTAAAATAGGGAACACCTCCCTATACCCAGGCCGGCCGAAAGTGGCCATCTCCCGCGCAACACGAAACGCAGGAGGCTCGCATGAGTCGCACTTTGGCTCTTCTTTACGGTTTGGCGTCCTACGCCTTCTTTCTCGTCACGTTCCTCTATGCCGTGGGCTTCGTCGAAGGGCTCGTGGTGCCCAAGACGATCGATTCAGGCCCGGTCGCGCCGTTCGGCGAGGCGCTGCTGGTCAATCTCGCGCTGCTGGCGGTGTTCGCCGTCCAGCACAGCCTGATGGCGCGGCCCGCCTTCAAGGCGTGGTGGACGCAGTTCGTGCCGAAGTCGATCGAGCGCAGCACCTATGTGCTGTTCGCGACGGCGTCGCTGGCGCTGATCTGCTGGCAGTGGCAGCCGATGCCGACGGTGCTGTGGCGCGCCGGCAGCCCGCTGGTCGCCGACATCATGATCGGCCTCTCGATGTTCGGCTGGCTGGTCGTGCTCACCAGCACGTACCTGATCAACCATTTCGAGCTGTTCGGCCTGCAGCAGGTCATGCACAACATGACCGGCCGCGAGGCGGCGCCCGCGATCTTCCGCACGCCGTTCTTCTACAAGTTCGTGCGGCATCCCATCTATCTCGGCTTCATCATCGCCTTCTGGGCGACGCCGAGCATGACCGTGGGCCATCTGCTCTTTGCCGCCGGCACCACGGGCTACATCGTGATCGGCATCCTGCTCGAGGAGCACGATCTCGTGGCCCTCTTCGGCGACGACTATCGCCGCTACCGCGCGCGGGTGGGGATGCTCTTCCCCTGGCGCAAGGCCGCCTGACCAAAAGGTTCCGGGCTCCGGTGCGACAACCGGGCCCGGAACCGACGTTGTTGCATTGCAACAATCGCGCGCTGCCGGACGTTGGAACGCGCATGTCTCCCGTCACATCACCGGTATCGACGCTTACCACCACGCATCGCGGCCACAGGATCGAAGTCGAACGCTTTGAATGGGGCTATGCCGCGCGCATCCGCACCGCGGCGGGGCGCGGCAAGGTCACGATGGCCAGCCCCACGGCATTCCGCGCCCTGGTGGACGCGATGGCGATCGTCGACGAGTGGACGGCGTCCAACGAGAACGTGCCGCAGCGCTTCTAATTCTTGTTCTTTTCAGCGCTCCTCGTAGCGCTGCCGCACGCGCGCGGCGGAGTGCTCGAGCAGCAGGCGCGCGGCGCGCTCGGCGCCTGCGGCGTCCGACGCCGCGATGCAGCGCGCGACGCTGCGCCAGTCGGCGGCGGATTCCTGCCGGTCCTCGGCATTCAGGAAGCTGCTCGCGCGGCCGCGGATGAGCTGCCACGTGCCCATTTCCGCGAGCCGCCCGTAGATGCCGGGCAGGTGGGCATTGCCGCACTGCTCGGTGAGCAGCGCCTGGAGGCGGATCGACAACGCCGCGAACGCCTGCGGCGTCACGGCGGCATGGGGCGGCGCGTCGGTGCGGGCGGCGGCCTCGATCTCGCGCACCATCTCCTCCAGCGTCTGCCGCTTGGCCTGATCGGCCTCGCGCGCGAAGCGGCCGGCGGCCATCGCCAATAGGGTGGCACGCAACTCGAAGATGTCGTCGAGATCGTGCCGCGAGAACTCGGCGATGCGCGCGCCGAAGCGCGGCGTGCGCACGACATGGCCCTGCCGCGCCAGCGCGATCAGCGCCTCGCGCACCGTGGCGCGGCTGACGGCGTGGGTCTGCGCCAACTCCTCCTCTTTCAGCCGCTCGCCGGGCGGCAGGCGGCCGGCTTTCACGTCGTCGAGGATCCGGTCGGCCAGCTGCTCAGAGAGGGGCCTTACGGTGCGGCCGAGGGGGACATCGTCCGGGGGCGCCATGAAACTCCAATCTTGTCAGACAAAAAACAATATACTAGGAATCGGTCCGGCAGAACAGCTTACAAGGGGTACCGAGGATGAGCACGATCACGGTCAAGCCGCTGGGCTTCGCGGCCGGCGCGGAAGTCACGGGCGTCGATCTCAGCAAGCCGCTCACCGAGTTGCAGCAGAAGCAGATCAACAAGGCCTGGCTCGAGCACATCGTGCTGATCTTCCCCGGGCAGGAACTCACGCCCGA
>JAFEFH010000252.1 GCA_018240695.1 Pseudomonadota bacterium
CTACTTCCAGGTGACGATGAAGAACGGCAAGCGCTGGTCCGCCGCGCGCGCCTTCATCGACGGCGCCCGCTCGCGCCCCAATCTCAAGATCGAGACCGACGCGCTGGTGTCGAACCTGATCCTCGAGGGCAAGCGCTGCGTCGGCGTGGCCTACAGCGTGCACGGCCAGAAGCGCGAGGCGCGCACCAACCGCGAGGTCATCGTGTCGTGCGGCGCGGTACAGTCGCCGGGCGTGCTCGAGCATTCCGGCATCGGCCAGCCCGAGCTGCTGCGCAAGTACGGCATCGAGGTGAAGCACGAGCTGAAGGGCGTCGGCGAGAACTACGGCGATCACTTCGCGCCGCGCATGAACTGGCGCTGCAAGCCCGGCGTCGCGACGCTGAACCAGGCGACGCGCGGCCTCAATCTCGTGGGCGAGGTGCTGAAATACTTCGCCACCGGCAAGGGCGCGCTCAGCCTGACCGCCGGCGTGGTCTACGGCTTCGTGCGCACGCGGCCGGGCCTCGAGACGCCCGACATGCAGTTCCACATGGCGCATGCCAGCTACGACAGCGCCCAGAAGCGCCTGCTGGAGAAGGACCCGGGCATGACCGTCGTGATCGGCCAGTGCCGGCCGGATTCGCGCGGCTCGATCCACATCAAGTCGGCGACGCCGGGCACCGAGCCCGCGATCCGGCCGAACTTCCTGTCGGCCCAGACCGACCGCGACGCCGTGGTGGCGGGCATGCAGATCGCGCGCAAGATCGTGCAGAACCCGAAGATCGCCCAGTACATCGCCTACGAGAACAATCCGGGCGACAAGGTGCAGAGCTACGACGAGTGGCTCGACTTCGCGCGCCGCACCGGCCAGACGACCTATCACGTCATCGGCACCTGCAAGATGGGCAGCGACCCGATGGCGGTGGTGAACGATCGTCTCCAGGTCCACGGCATCGCCGGCCTGCGCGTGATCGACGCTTCGATCATGCCGACGGTCCCGTCGGGCAACACCAACGCGCCGACGATCATGGTGGCCGAGAAGGGCGCCGACATGATCAAGCAGGACGCCAAGGCTGGCGTGAAGATGGCGGCCTGATCGCAGTTGGGACCGCGGGCCTCCAGGCCCGCTCGAGAGTCATGAGCGGGCCTGGAGGCCCGCGGTCCCAATAGACTTAGCCGCCGAGCAGCGCCGGCGAGGCCTGCACTTCCTTGCGCTCGACCTTCTTCACGATCTCGGTGAGCTTCGTGTGGGTCGGCGCCTTGACGCCGATATAGTTGCCGCGCTCGGCGACATAGCCGTTCATGAACTCGATCTCGGTGCGGCGGCCCTTGCGGATGTCCTGGGCCATCGACGGCCGCTGGATGTCAGCGCGCGGGTTGGGGTTGGTGTTAGAGCCGGGGCGCAGGATCGTCTCGATCTCGTCGAGCGCCGCCTTGTCGCCTTCGCTCGCCTTGGCCAGGGTCTCGGGATCCATCTTGCCGATCTTCTCGATGTGATAGCCCAGTGCCTGGCCGACGCGCACGGCCTCGCCGCCGAGCTTGATCGAGAAGCGGCGGATGGCGTCGTTGCGGTCGCAGTCGAAGCCGGTGAGGCCGGTCGCGGCCGAGACGCCGTTCTTCATGCCGTTCTGGCAGAGCTTGGACCAGCGCTCGCCCCACAGGTTGGTCGTGGTCTTGGCGCTGTCGATGCGGGCCACCATCTCGCGCAGTTCCTCGACGCGCTTGGTGATGCGGCCGTGCACCTCGCCGACACGGAACACGGTGTGCTTGTCGCCGCCCTTGGCGACGGTACGGCGGATGGTGGCGGGCTCGTACATGTCGACCGAGATCAGCGAGGCCACCATGCCGACGGTCTTGCCCCAGCCCACGACGTTGGCGATGCGCTCTTCGTTCAGGCAGTTCTGCAGCGACACGATGTAGCCGTCCGGCGCCAGGTACTGCTTGATGAGCTGCGTCGCCCATTCGGTGTCGTAGGACTTCATCGACACGAAGGCGATGTCGACCGGCTTCTGGCGGCTGAGCGCCTCCATCTCGGTGAGATGCATGGTCTTGGCGTTCTTGACCGTGATCTTCTCTTCCGGCGTCACGCCGTCGAGCATCAGGCCCTTGCTGCGGATGGTCTCGATGTTCTCAGGCCAGAAGTCGATCAGGGTCACGTCCTCGCCGGTATGCGCCAGCCAGCCGCCGACATATCCACCCAGCGCGCCGACACCGACGACCGCGATTCGCTTGCCCATGCTCTTCTCCGTCTACGCTTGCGGCAGCTTGGCGAGGAACGCCTCGACCGCCTGATTGAAACGCGCGGGCTGGTGCAGGTTGGCCGCATGGCCCGCGTCGGGAATGACCGCCTTGGTCGATCCCTCGATCTTGGCCGCCATGTAGTCGGTGGCGGCCAGGAAATTCGTGTCGTTGGCGCCGACCAGCACGAGCGTCGGCACCCTGATCTTGTCGAGCGACTGGATCACCCGGTCGTTCTGTTGCGCGAGCATGCCGCGCGCGGCCCCGGCGAGGCCGGTGGCGTCGCGGTGCCTGGTGACCCTGACCTCGTCGGAGCTGTTGAGCGCTCCCAGCCCGCGTGCGTCGAAGTCGGCGGCGCGCTTGTTGGCCGTCTCGTTCCATTTGGCGCGGGCCTCGTCCTTCTTGAAGCCGGGGCCGGTGTCGAACAGCATCAGCGCCCGCACGCGCTCGGGATGGCTGGCATGGAAGGCGAGCGACATGTAGCCACCCAGCGACAGGCCCGCGACGATCGCCTTCTGCGCGCCGACTTTGTCGAGCAAGGCCTCCATGTCGCCCACCGTCAGCGCCTCGGAATAGCGCGCGCCGTCCCTGGGATAGTCGCTCTCGCCGTGACCGCGGAAGTCCCACACGACGACCTGGTAGCGATCCTTCAGCGCCGCGACCTGGCTGTCCCACATGCGCGAGGTCGAACTGTAGCCGTGGCTCAGCAGGATCGTCGGGCCTTTGCCGTGGACCTCGTAGTGGATCTTGACGCCGTCGCGGTCGAGCGTTGCCATGTCAGGCCTTCACGCGCTCGTCGGCGCGCGCCTTCTCGAGATAGCGTTGCGCGTCCTCCGGCAGCATCAGCCGGTCCTTCACCAGCGCGTCGATGCAGGCCTGTACCTTGCCGACATAGCCCGCGCGGTTGCCGTAGCGCTCGGCGATCTTGGCCGACGGGAAGGCAAAGCAGCTGCCGTCGCGGTCGGCGATCTCGCCCCTGGGATAGGGGGGCTTGTATTCGTTCCAGCCGGTATAGGTCGCGAGGGGCACGGCGATGTCGGGCAGGCGGATGCCCGCGACCTCGTTGCCGTCGGCGTCGACCTTGCTGACCAGCGTGCGATAGGGCTTGCCCGGCCCTGCCTCGGGATGATGCACGACGTTGGTGCGCCTCACGACGGCGGCGCCCTCGATCGCGGGGAAGCCGGTCTTGTCGGCCTCGACCAGGGTGCCGTCGGCCAGGGTCGGCACGCGGCTGGGCGGCGGCACCTTGCCGGAAACGACCCATTCGTCGAGCGCCACCAGCAGCGCGCGCACGGCGGCCATCGGATTGTGCGGGTTGCGCGGATTGACGTTGGGGCCGGCATCGGCCGGTGCGCCGGCGCGCCCGCCATGCTGCGTGCCCGCGATCATGTAGGCGCGGCTGTTGGCGGGCAGTGCCACGTCCTTCGTGCCCAGCGGATCGGTCGTCAGCAGGGAGGCACCCTTCTGCCAGTATTCGGTCGAGGTGTTGGTCTCGATCAGCAGCGGGTCGCTGCCGTCGTGACGGAACACCGAGCCGCCTTTGGCGCCGCCGATCGGATCGTCGAGCGTCGCGGTGCTGAAGGGAAACCACGATTCCGGCGCGTCGTGGTCCTCGTGCTGGGTGTTGGTGCGCGCGGGCTGGCCGAACGGCACGTCGAAATAGAGCCGGCCGGCGCCCGCGATGTGGCTGTAGATGCCGTCGAACACTTTGGCGCCGCTCTCGTCGCGATTGAAGCCCGACGAGATGTGATGGCGGAGATAGCGGCCGGCCTGGCTGAATCCGATGGCCAGCGCGTGCGTGACGGGACGGCCCGTCACCTCGACGGCCCTGGGATCGTGCTTCAGCCAGCTCACGAAGTCGCGCGTGGCGGCGAAACCCAGCCCCTGCACCTTGGGCTTGGTGCCCTGGTAGGTGAATTCGTAGAGGAAGCCGGGCTTCGGTTTGCCCTCTGCCAGCCTGATCGACTGGGCGTCGATCGCCGTCCAGGCGACATCCTGCGGCGCGTCGGCCTGGCGCTCGCGCACCGTGAGGCGCGCGCCGTCGGACGAGGCCATCTCGTAGGACAGCTTGAAGGTCTCGACCGCGCCGCCGCGCGTGCCCGAGACGAACTCGTCGCGCACGGTCTGGACGATCGGCTTTCCATTGTCGGTGGCGACCGGGGCCGTGAGGCCGAGGCCCATGTTGGCGCGCGGCGCATCGGGGTCCCAGCCCGACCAGACGATCGTCCAGCCCTGGCGCAGCGGGAAGCCGTTGCCGAGATCGGCCACGGTCCTGGGATCGTTCATGCCCTGCGGGCCGTCGCAGATGTTGCCGACCAGCATCTTGCGGCCGCGATTGTTCACCTCGTAGAGCAGCCGGCCGTTGCCCTTCGCGGGATCCTTCGGGCGCAGCACGAAGAAGTCGGTGGCGTACTCGACCCGGCCGTTGGCGTTACGCGGTGCCTTGTCGATCAGCGCGATGCCCTTGTTGCCGGCGGCGGTGGGATCGACCTCGCCGCGCGCGACGCCGATCACGCGCTCGTAGGCGCCCGTGGCACCGAACGGCGCGCCGCCGGCCAGCGGCTCGACGGCCTTGATCTCGACCGAGGTGATCACGCTCAGCGCGCGTCGGGCGGCGGGAAGTTCAGCTCGACGCCCACGCCGTCGGGATCGTGCAGGAAGATCTGCTTGCCGCCGGTGCGCGGCACGGTGCTCTCGCGGAACTTCACCTTCTTCGACTCGAGGCGCTGGCGCACGCCGTCGATGTCGGTGGCGGCGAAGGCGATGTGGTCGAAGCGGCCGGTATTGTCGAACTTGGCCTTGGTGCCGCGGATCACGATGCCCTCGCGCGGCTGGCGCTCGCCCAGCAGGTGTACGGTGGCGACGCCGCCGGAATAGAGCCAGTAGCCGGGGAAGCCGAGCGGCGGGCGGTCGCCGTTCTCGAGGCCCAGCACGTCGCAATAGAAGTCCTTGGT
>JAFEFH010000253.1 GCA_018240695.1 Pseudomonadota bacterium
CGACGGGTTCGGCGCCGAACTGTTCCGCATCGAGCCGGGCTTCGCGGTCAAGACCTCGCCCAAGCTTGGGGCGCTCGGCGTCCTGCTCGAACCGGCGAGCGTGCTCGCCAAGGCGTGGGACCATATCGACCGGATCGGCCACCGCACGCGCAGCTGGCAGCCGCGCATCGCGCTGATCACCGGCGCGGGCCCGGTCGGCCTGCTGGGCGCGCTGATGGCGCAGCAGCGCGGCCTCGAGGTCCACGTGCTCGACCTGCCCGAGCACGGCGCCAAGCCCGAGATCGTGAAGGCGCTGGGCGGCACCTATCACGCCGGCAAGATCCCCGACGCGCTGCGTGCCGACGTCATCGTCGAATGCACCGGCGCGCCCACCCTGGTGCTCGACGTGATCGGCCGCATGGCGGGCGACGGCATCGTCTGCCTGACCGGCGTGTCGAGCGGCGGCCGCACGCTGCCGTTCGACAGTGGCGCCTTCAACCGCAACATGGTGTTGCAGAACGACGTCGTCTTCGGCTCGGTGAACGCCAACCGCGACCATTACGAAGCCGGCGCCCGCGCGCTGGCGAACGCCGACCGCGCCTGGCTGTCGCGCCTCGTGTCGCGCCGCGTGCCCATCGCGCGCTGGCGCGAAGCGTTCGAGCGCCACGACGACGACATAAAAGTTGTGCTCACTTTCACGGACGAGGCCGTATGAGGACGCCGATCGAGGACTACGCGATGATCGGCGACTGCCGCACCGCCGCCCTGGTGGGGAAGAACGGCTCGATCGACTGGCTGTGCTGGCCGACCTTCGATTCCGACGCCTGCTTCGCCGCGCTGCTCGGCGGCCAGAGCAACGGCTTCTGGCTGATCACGCCGCACGACGGGATCAAGTCGGTGACGCGCTCCTATCGCCACGACACGCTGATCCTCGAGACCACGTTCGAGACGGAGACCGGCAAGATCACGGTGATCGACTTCATGCTGCCGCACGGCAAGTCGTCCGACCTGATCCGCATCGTGCGCGGCGACGAGGGCGAAGTGCCGGTGTGCATGGAGCTGGTGCTGCGCTTCGGCTACGGCGCGGCGATGCCGTGGGTGACGCGCCTCGAGGACGGCACGATGCGCGCCGTCGCCGGTCCCGACATGACCGTGCTGCGCACGCCCGCCCGTTTCCGCGGCGAGAACTTCAAGACCGTGGCGCAGTTCACGCTCGCCAGGGGCCAGACCATGCCCTTCGTGCTGAGCTACGGACCCTCGCATCTCGATGCGCCCGAGCCGGTCGACGCCGAGAAGGCCGTGGAGCTGTGCGAAAAATTCTGGCGCGACTGGACGGCCAAGACCAACACCGAGGGCCCCTACAGCGACGCGATAGAACGCTCGCTGATCACCCTGAAGGCGCTGGTCTACATGCCGAGCGGCGGCATCGTGGCGGCGCCGACGACGTCGCTGCCCGAGCGCTTCGGCGGCGAGCGCAACTGGGACTATCGCCTGTGCTGGCTGCGCGACGCCACGCTCACCTTGCTGGCGATGATGAACGCCGGCATCTACGACGAGGCCGCGGCGTGGCGCGACTGGCTGCAACGCGCGGTCGCGGGCTCGCCCGACGAGATGCAGATCATGTACGGGCTGCGCGGCGAGCGGCGGCTCACCGAATGGGAGATCGACTGGCTGCCGGGCTATGCCGACTCCAGGCCGGTGCGCATCGGCAACGCCGCGCACGAGCAGTTCCAGCTCGACGTCTACGGCGAGCTGATGGATGCCTTCGAGCAGTCGCGCAAGGGCGGGCTCGCGGCAACCGCCGAGGGCTGGGAGATGCAGAAGACGCTGCTGACCCATGTCTGCAAGATCTGGGACAAGCCCGACAGCGGCATCTGGGAATCCCGTGGACCGACCCGTCATTACGTCTACTCCAAGGTCATGGCCTGGGTGTGCTTCGACCGCGCCATCAAGGCGGTCGAGCACCACAAGCTCGACGGCGATGTCGAGGCCTGGCGCAAGATCGCCGGCGAGATCCATGCCGACGTCTGCGCCAAGGGCTTCGACCCCGAACGCAATACCTTCAAGGCGGCCTACGACGGCACCGACCTCGACGCGAGCCTGCTGCTGCTCGCGCAGACCGGCTTCATAGAACCCAGCGACCCGCGCTTCAGGGGCACGGTCGAGGCGATCGAGCAGGCCCTGCTCCGCCAGGGTTTCGTGATGCGCTACAACACCCACCGCACCGACGACGGCCTGTCGCCCGGCGAGGGTGCGTTCCTCGCCTGCTCCTTCTGGCTCTGCGACGCCTACATATCGATCGGCCGCAAGGACGACGCGAAGAAGCTGTTCGAGCACCTGCTGTCGATCCGCAACGACGTCGGCCTGCTGGCCGAGGAGTACGAACCGGCCGACAAGCGCCACCAGGGCAACTTCCCGCAGGCCTTCAGCCATGTCGGGCTGATCAACACCGCCTTCAACCTCAGCCGCGGCGAGAAACCCGCCCAGCAGCGCGCCAACGGCGGCGCCGGAAGCAATCGCGCGGCCGGCGCCGATGCCGACCCCAAGCGCGCCCAGTCGCCGCCCGACCTCAGCCGTCGAGAGCCTTCTTCAGTAGATCGTTGACGATCTTCGGGTTGGCCTTGCCGCCCGTCGCTTTCATCACCTGGCCCACGAACCAGCCGATCGTGGTCGGCTTGGCCTTGTAGGCCTCGACCTGCTTGGGACTGGCCGCGACGATCTCCCTGATCGCCGCCTCGATCGCGCCGGTGTCGGTGACCTGCTTCAGGCCGCGCTCCTCGACCAGGACGGCCGGGTCCTTGCCCGTCTCCTCCATGGCGACGAACAGGTCCTTGGCGATGCGGCCCGAGATCGTGCCGTCGGCCTGGAGGTCGAGCAGCTTGCCGAGATGCTCCGCCGCGATCGGCGACTCGGTGATCGCGAGCCCGCGCCGGTTCAGCATGGCGAAGAAGTCGCCGGTGACGAGCTTCACCGCTTCCTTGGCGTTGCGGCCCTTGGCCACCGTATCGAAGAACGCCGCCGTCTCCTTCTCGGCCACCAGCACGCCCGCGTCGTAGGGCGTCAGGCCATAGTCCTTGATGAAGCGCGCCTTGCGGGCATCCGGCAGCTCGGGCAGCGACGCCTTGATGCCGTCGACGAATTCCTGCGTCAGCACCAGCGGCAGAAGATCCGGATCGGGGAAGTAGCGGTAGTCGTGCGCGTCTTCCTTCGAGCGCAGTGAGCGCGTCTCGTTGCGGCCCGGATCGTAGAGTCGCGTCTCCTGCACGATCTTGCCGCCGCCCTCGATCACCTCGACCTGACGCCGCGCCTCGTGCTCGATCGCCTGCTTCACGAAGCGGATCGAGTTCACGTTCTTGATCTCGCAGCGCGTGCCCAGCGGCCCGCCCGGCTTGCGCACCGACACGTTGACGTCGCAGCGCATGGAGCCCTCGTCCATGTTGCCGTCGCAGGTGCCGAGATAGCGCACGATCGAGCGCAGCTTGGTCAGGTACGCCGCCGCCTCGTCGGCCGAGCGCATGTCCGGACGGCTGACGATCTCCATCAGCGCCACACCCGAGCGGTTCAGGTCGACATAGGTCTGGCTCGGATGCTGGTCGTGCAGGCTCTTGCCCGCATCCTGCTCGAGATGCAGCCGCTCGATTCCGATCTTCTTGGTGGCGCCGCCCTCCAGATCGACCTCGACCTCGCCCTCGCCCACGATCGGGTCCTTGAACTGCGAGATCTGATAGCCCTGCGGCAGGTCGGCGTAGAAATAGTTCTTCCGGTCGAACACCGAACGCAGGTTGATCTTCGCGTTCAACCCCAGACCGGTCCGCACCGCCTGCTCCACGCAGCGCGCGTTGATCACGGGCAGCATGCCGGGCATGGCGGCGTCGACCAGCGACACCTGGGTGTTGGGATCGGCGCCGAACGCGGTCGGGGCACCGGAGAAGAGCTTGGCGTCCGAGATCACCTGGGCATGGACTTCCAAGCCAAGGACGATTTCCCAGTCGCCGGTTTCGCCTTTGATGAGAGACATGAGGTCTAATAAGGGGACCGGTTCATGCTGATCAAGCCGCTCCCGTTTTCTCCGTTTTAAAATCCTGAAAACAAATCGGTCACTTTCAGTAACCGGATATCGCACAAGGATAATTGCGTATTTCGCAACAAAAGTCAAGCACAATCGCCCCCTGGATGTGCGAGTGTCCGGCCATGCTTCGACCGCTGCCGCTCGTTCTCGCCTTCGTCCTCGCCGCCTGCACCGTCCCGACGACGACCTCGCCGCCCACCCCGTCCAACGAGGCACGCACGGCGGCCTATCTCGACCAGATCCGCGACCGGCCGCCCTACTTCGACACGTTCCTGCGCCGCATGCCGAAGGGCGGCGACCTGCACAGCCACTTCACCGGCGCGGTCTACGCCGAGAGCTATCTCGGCTGGGCGATGGACGACGGGCTGTGCATCGTGCGCGCGACCCTGGCGCTGGCGAAGCCGCCCTGCACCGCGCCCGACAAGCGCCCCGCCGCCGACGCCCGTCGCGATCCCACGCTCTACAAGCAGGTGATCGCCTCGCTCTCGATGCAGGACTTCCTGCCGACCGCCGAAAGCGGCCACGACCATTTCTTCAACAGCTTCTCGAAGTTCGACGCGGCCGAAGACAACCATTTCGACCACATGCTGGCCGAGGTGGTCGATCGCGCCGGCGCGCAGTCTGTGTCCTATCTCGAGCTGATGGCGTCGACCGGCATGTCGGCGGCGCGCAAGCTCGGCGCCGACGCGGGCTGGGACGACGATCTCGGCCGCCTGCGCGACAGGCTGCTCGCCGGCCCCGCGATGGCCGCCATCGTGAAGGAGTCCAGCCGCCAGATCGGCGTCGCCGAAGCCTCGATGCGCCGGCAGCTCGGCTGCGGCACGCCGTTCGCCAGGCCGGGCTGCGCCGTTACCGTACGCTACCTCGCGCAGGTGATCCGCATCTTCCGGCCCGAACAGGTCTTCGCGCAGTTCGTGCTCGCCTTCGAACAGGCCAGGGCCGACGGCCGCATCGTCGGGCTGAACCTCGTGGCGCCGGAGGATCATCCGGTCGCCGTGAAGGACTACGACCTCCAGATGAAGATGCTGGGCTTTCTGCACAAACTCATGCCCGAGGTGAAGATCAGCCTGCATGCCGGCGAGCTCACGCCCGCCCTCGTGCCGCGCGACGTGCTGCGCTCGC
>JAFEFH010000254.1 GCA_018240695.1 Pseudomonadota bacterium
AACTTCTCGGCCAGCGACTGCGCCGAGCGGCAGGCCCAGGCGACGCGCGGGTAGAGCGTGCGCATGCCGCGCATCAGCAGCCACGCCTCGGTCTGGCCCAGGATCGTGCCGAGCTGGGCGCGGATCATGCGCAGCTTCTTCCAGTGCTCGTCGTCGCGCGCGCCGACCAGGGCGCCGGCGATGATGTCGGAATGGCCGTTCAGGTACTTGGTCGCCGAGTGCATCACGATGTCGGCGCCGTGCTCGATCGGCCGCGTCAGCACCGGCGTCGCCACCGTCGAATCGACGGCCAGCAGCGCGCCCGCCTTGTGCGCGATCTCGGCGGCGGCGGCGATGTCGCTCAGCGCCCAGGTCGGGTTGGCCGGCGTCTCGAGCCAGACCAGCCTGGTCTTGCCGGGCTTCACCGCGGCGGCGATGGCGTCGGTCCTGTCGGCGTCGACGAACTCGACCTCGAGGCCCCAGCCGGTCGCGAAGGTGTTCAGCCAGTTGCGCAGCGACCAGTACATGACCTTCGGCACCACCACGTGATCGCCGGGCGACAGCGCGAGGAAGCAAGTCGTCGCGGCGCTCATGCCCGACGACAGCACCAGGGCCCTGGCGCCGCCCTCGAGCGCGGCCAGCGTGGTCTCGGCCTGGTCGAAGGTGGGATTGTCGGCGCGCGCATAGATGCGGCCGGAGCTGTAGCCGTTGTCCTCGTCGCGCAGGTAGGTGCTCGCCATGTGGATCGGCGGCACCACGGCCTTGGTCACGGGGTCGATCCAGCCCATGGCCTGGGCGGCGAGCGAGGCGGGAGCGGCGGTCTTCTTGGTCATGGGCGGGAAAATACCTTACGGGAAGCTTACTGGCGACGCGGTTACTTTCGCTGACATTACGTGAAAAACGCGTTTAAATGCTTCATCGCGTGCACGTTTGTCGGCTAGATTGCGTACCACCAGCGTCGTTGAAAATCTTGTCGTCACTCACACGCAAAGAGCAAGGCTCCGCGCAAGAGGGACCGCTCGCAGGGGTAGAGACCATGGATGTCCTTTCGACTGAAGCTCATATGCAGCCCGTGCCCGCCGGCCGTGGCGACCGTGTCGCCCGTACGCGCGAGGCCATCGTGTCCTCGACGCTTTCACTCGCTCAAGGCGGCGAAGTGGCGCCCATCGTGCGCGACATCGCCAAGCTCGCCGGCGTCTCGGCGCGCACCGTCTTCCAGCACTTCGCCGACACCGCGGAGCTTTATGTCGCCGTTCTCGGCCGCACGCTGACGACGCTGACCGGCGAGGCGCCGCAGGTGAACCGCCAGTGGCCGCTCGACAAGCGCATCGGCGTCGCCGTCGATCATCGCGCCGAGCGCTACGAGGGCGTGCGCCCGATGTGGACGTTCTTGCAGACCCTCCAGCGCCGCTCGGCCGAGGCCGCGGCCAAGATCGTCCAGCTCTACTCCGGCAACCGCGAGCAGATCTCGGACACGTTCGGTCCGGAGCTGTCGGCGCTGTCGCAGGACAAGCGTGAGCGCACGCTGAACGCGCTGTCGGTCGCCCTGACGCCCGAGAGCTGGATCGTGCTGCGCGAGCGGCTCGGCCTCACCGTCGAGCAGGCGCGCGAGGAGTGGCGCTTCATCGTGAAGTCGATCTTCTCGGACAACCCGTAGGAGGCCGCCCTCAGGGCGCGGCTTTCCGCGCCAGTTCCTCGAGGGTGCGATCGCGCAGGCCCAGCTCGCGGAGATGGGCCACCGTGTTCCGGACATACTCGGCATTGGTGCCCGTGGCACCCGTGCCCTGGCGCACCAGCGCCACCGAGCGCGCGAGCGGCAGCTTGCCCGCGAACTGCCGGTGCGCGCGGTCGGCGAGATAGACCAGCGCCGGCACGGTGCGGCCGTCGGCCAGATGCAGCGGACGCACCTGTTCGACATAGACGCCGTCGTTCTCGATCTCGCGCCGCCACAGATAGCGCCGCACCTCGTCGTAGGAGGCGGCCGGCAGGCGATGCGCGAGGCCGCGGCACGAGCCGCCGGCCAGCAGGCCGAGGATCAGTCCCGGCTTCTTCGGCGTGCCGCGATAGTGCTCGGAGTAGATGCAGAAGGCGCGGTGAAAGCCGTGCAGGCGCGCGGGCCGGGTCTCGGGCGTCTCGAAGCCCGGGTTCCACATCAACGAGCCGTAGGCGAAGACCCAGAGCGGTCTCGCGCTCACGCCTGGTTGAGATGGATCAGCGCGCGGCGGATGTCGCGGGTGCGCGTGAACAGATCGAACAGCTTGTCGCCTTCGCCCCAGCGGATCGCGCGCTGGAGGTAGAACAGGTCTTCCTGGAAACGCTGGATCACCTCGAGCACCGCTTCGCGGTTGTTCAGGAAGATGTCGCGCCACATGGTGGGATCGGAGGCGGCGATGCGCGTGAAGTCGCGGAAGCCTCCGGCCGAGTATTTCAGCACTTCGCTGTTGAGGTGACCGCCGAGATCGTCCGCGGTGCCGACGATCGTGTAGGCGATGAGATGCGGCAGGTGCGAGGTGATGGCGAGGATGCGGTCGTGGTCGGCCGGGGCGACCCGGTTCACCATGCTGCCCAGCGCCTTCCAGAAGGTCTCGAGCTTGTCGACGGCGGCGGCATCGCTGTCGGGCAGCGGCGTGAGGATGCACCAGCGGCCCTGGAACAGGTCGAGCAGCGCGGCCTCAGGGCCTGAATTTTCGGTGCCGGCCACCGGGTGGGCGGGCACGAAATGCACGCCCTTCGGGATGTGCGGCAGCATGTCGGCGATCACGGTCTGCTTCACCGAGCCCACGTCGGAGACGATGCAGCCGGGCTTGAGCTTCGGCGCGATCGCCTTGGTCGCGGCGCCGCAGGCGCCGACCGGCGTGCAGACGATCACGAGATCGGCGTCCTCGACGGCGGCGGCCAGATCCGTGCCGCAATGATCGACCAGCTTCAGCTTGTTGGCGAGGTCGGCGGTCTCGGCCTTGCGCGTCGCCGCCACGATCTTGTTGGCCAGCCTGCGCTTGCGCGCCTCCAGGGCGATCGAGCCGCCGATCAGGCCGATGCCGATCAGCGCGATCTTGTTGAACAGCGGCCCGCTCATGTCCCGTCTTCCTACTTGCTGTTCTTGCCGACGAATCGGGCGAGACTGTCCTGCACCAGCTTCATTTCCTTCTCGGTGCCGATGGTGATGCGCAGATATTCCGGCATGCCGTAGCCCGCGATCATGCGCGGGATCAGCCCATCGCGCATCAGCCAGTCGTTGGCGGCGGCGGCGCGCTCCTTGCTGCCGAAGCTCACGGCCAGGAAGTTGCCGACGCTGGGCAGCGGCACGAGGCCGAGCTTGGTGACCTCGGCGCTGAGCCAGGCGAGCCACCTGTCGTTGTTGGCGCGGGCGGCGTCGGTGTGCTCGACATCCTCCAGCGCGGCGATGGCGGCCGCCTGCGCGGGCGCATTGACGTTGAACGGCTGGCGCAGCCGGCTGATCACGTCGACGACGCCGGCCGGGCCGTACATCCAGCCCAGCCGCAGGCCGCCCAAGCCGTAGATCTTGGAGAAGGTCCGCGTCATGACGACGTTCTCGGACTTGTCGACCAGCTCGATGCCCGATTCGTAGTCGTCCTTGGTGACGTACTCGGCATAGGCGGCGTCGATCTGCAGCAGCACGTTCTTCGGGATCGCGGCGTGCAGGCGGCGCACTTCGTCCTTGGTGATGTAGCTGCCGGTCGGGTTGTTCGGATTGACCAGCGCCACCAGCCGGGTCTTGTCGGTGATGGCGGCGATCATCGCGTCGACGTCGGTGCGGAAGTTCTTCTCCGGCGCGGCGACGGGCGTGGCGCCCACGCCCAGCGCGTTGATCGGATACATCAGGAAGCCGTACTGGCTGTAGAGCAGCTCGTCGCCCAGGCCGCAGTAGGCGCGCACCAGGAGGTTCAGCAACTCGTCGGAGCCGGTGCCGCAGATGATGCGCGCCGGATCGAGGCCGTAGTGCTTGCCGATCGCCGCGCGCAGCTTCTCGGTGCCGCCGTCGGGATAGCGGTGCAGGTCCGGGGCGGCCTTGGCATAGGCCGCCATCGCCTTGGGCGAGGGCCCGAGCGCGCTTTCGTTGGACGAGAGCTTGGCGATCGGCTCCTTGCCGTCGACCGAGTCCTTGCCTGGAACGTACGGCGCGATCTTCATGATGCCCGGACGCGGCGTGAGCGCCGTCATGGCAGTCTCCCCCTAGAAAACGATCAGGGCCGCGGGGTCGCGGGCACGGCGTAGGCGCCCAGTGCGGCGACCCGTCCGTTTTCCAGCCCCAGGGCGGTCTCGAGGCTGCGCAGGCGCTGGTCGTCTTCGGCGACGACGCCCGGCAGTTCGACGAGATAGTGATGCACGCCGCGCACAACCTGGTCCAGCGCCGAAGTGAGGGCGGGCAGGCCGGCCTTCTCGACGGCGGCCGAGATGCGGTTGCGGCTGATGGCGGTGGTCGCCTCGAGCGAGATCACGGCGCGATCGTCGCCGCTTTCCTCGGGCTCGATGCGGGCCAGCACGAGGGCCGAGATGCCGCGCGCGCGGGCGTTGGGCATCACCATGAAGGGCAGCTTGCCCACGATGTTGGGCAGGGTCGTTTCACCGCTCGCCAGCAGCGGCCACCACGGCGCGGTGTCGGATTCGATGGCGGCCGGCACGACGCCGATGGTCGCGGCGTCGGCGCGCACGGCGGCCAGCACCTGGGCCGGAGATTCGTGGGCCACCATCGGCACCTGGCAGCCGAAATGATCGCGCGCGAGATCCCAGTAGCCGGGCTGGTCGGCCGGACGGCAGACCGCGATCTTGAGTGCCGGCGTCTGCATGAAGGCGAAGCTGCTCATCATCTCGCGCCACATGCGGTAGATGGCGGCGGGCGGGAAGGCGCCGTCATGCTCGGCGAGGCGGCGGCGCATGACCTGCGCCTCGCGGCCCGGCCGGAACGACAGGCCGCCCGCCGGCTTGGCGGCGGCGATCCGCCCGACCAGCGTCGCACGGCGCCGGATCAGGCCGTGGAGGTCGCCGTCGATGGCGTCGATTTCCTTGCGCAGGGCGTCGAGACTGGGTGCATCCATGGAGTGAGCGGCGATACACGTCCGGCGGCCCTCAGTAAAGCCTCAGGCGTAAAGCCTTGCGCATCGGTCGCGGCATCCTTATAAAACAGGCCTCCGTGGAATTTGAGCCGACCGGCTTGCGGCCACGTTAA
>JAFEFH010000255.1 GCA_018240695.1 Pseudomonadota bacterium
GGCGTTGGCAACCGCCACCGTGAACATGCCTTTGACCATCGACGTCACTTGGGTCCTCAAACGGCCCCATGAGACGCAGGGGCTTCGCACAGTACGGCTTTTCGCCGCGATTGTTCGCAGTGTTGCACACGACTACTGCACTTTGAAGTGCATAGCGGCAGGGGCCGCAGTCCTGTGGCGGAAGGGTCACAAGTCCCCGATCCGATGTACTTGCAAATATAAAGATATGCTTATATTACTCGCGACATGGATCATCTCCTCGCCCTTCTGCGCGCCGCGGCCGAAGACACCCGCCTGCGCATCCTGGCCCTCGCCGCCCGGGAAGACCTGACCGTCAGCGACTATGTCCACGTGCTGGGACAGAGCCAGCCGCGGGTCTCCCGGCACCTCAAGCTGCTGGTCGAGGCGGGCCTGCTGGAGCGCTTCCGCGAGGCCCAGTTCACCCGGTTCCGCCTGGTGTCCGCCGGCGACGACGCCCAGCTGGTGCGCGACTTCGTGCGCCGTCTCGATCCCAAGCATGTCCGGCTGGCCGCCGACCGCGTCCGGCTCGACGCCCTGCAACAGCGCCGCCAGACCGCGGCCGTGCGCTTCTTCCGCGACAACGCCCAGCGCTGGGACGAATTGCGGGCGCTGCACGTCGCCGACCGCGAGATCGAGCGGGCGCTCGCCCACCACCTGCCGGTGGGCGCCCGCCGCCTGCTCGACGTCGGCACCGGCACCGGCCGGCTGCTCGAAGTGCTGGCGCCCAAGGTCGAGCAGGCCGTGGGCGTCGACCAGAGCCGCGAGATGCTGGCGCTGGCCCGCGCCAACCTCGCGCGCGCCGGCATCGACAATGCCGAGATCCGCCAGGGCGACATGTACGCCCTGCCCTTCGAGGCCGACTCCTTCGACGTCGTCACCATCCATCACGTGCTGCACTACGCCGAGGATCCCTCGCTGGCGCTGGCCGAGGCCGCGCGCGTCGTGAGGCCCGGCGGCGTCGTGCTGGTGGTCGACTTCTCGCCGCACGATCTCGTCGAGCTGAAGCGCGAGCATGCGCACGTCCATCTGGGCTTCGCCGACAACCAGGTGCAGGGCTGGCTGCGCACCGCCGGCCTCAACCCGCTCGAGCCCATCCACTTCCCCGGCCGCCGCCTGATGACCGGCATCTGGCGCGGCGAGCGCGAGCTGCCGCACCACGCCGGCGCCCATCCCGTTGCCGCGATCCACGGAGTTTCAAGGTGAGTACGACGACGACCGAATTCCCCGCGCGCACGCCGCAGCGCCTGCAAGTCTCGTTCGAGTTCTCGCCGCCCAAGACCGAGGCGGCCGAGCGCACGCTGTGGGACACGGTGAAGCGCCTGACGCCGCTGCGGCCGTCGTTCTTCTCGGTGACCTACGGCGCCGGCGGCTCGACGCGGCAGCGCACGCACGAGACCGTGGCGCGCCTCAAGAGCGAGACCGGCATCGACGCCGCCGCCCACCTCACCTGCGTGGCCGCCAGCCAGGGCGAGATCGACGACATCGCGCGCGCCTACTGGGACGCCGGCATCCGTCACATCGTGGCGCTGCGCGGCGATCCGCCCACCGGCATGGGCACGAAGTACAGCCCGCATCCCGGCGGCTACGCCAATGCCGCCGCCCTGGTGGCCGGCCTCAAGAAGATCGGCGACTTCCAGGTGAGCGTCGCGGGCTATCCCGAGAAGCATCCCGATTCGCAGAGCGTCGAGACCGACCTCGACAACCTGAAGCGCAAGGTCGACGCCGGCGCCGACCGCTGCATCACGCAGTTCTTCTTCGACGCCGACGATTTCCTGCGCTTCCGCGACCACGCGGCGAAGCGCGGCATCTCCGTGCCGGTCGTGCCGGGCGTCATGCCGGTGTCGAACTTCCAGGGCATCACCAGGATGGCGGGCCTCTGCGGCTCGAAGGTGCCGGACTGGCTCGCCGAGATGTTCCAGGGATTGGAAGAAGACGTCGAGACGAGGCGCATGATCGCCGCCACCGTCGCGGGCGACCTCTGCCGCCGCCTGCATGCCGAGGGCGTCGACCAGTTCCACTTCTACACGCTCAACCGCGCGGACCTCACCTTCGCGATCTGCCATCTTCTCGGAGTGCGCCCGCATGACCCGCGCTGAAAAAGCCGACCAGCTCCGAGCCATCGCGCAGGAGCGCATCCTGATCAAGGACGGTCCGTACGGCACCGCCATCCAGACCTACAAGCTCGACGAGGCCGGTTATCGCGGCGGTGCCGACTTCGCGCAGGACCAGAAGGGCAACAACGACCTGCTGAACATCACGCGGCCCGACGTCGTGAGCGCGATCTGCAACGCGTACATCGACGCCGGCGCCGACCTGCTGGCGACCAACACGTTCAACGCCAACCGGATCAGCCAGGCCGACTACGGCCTCGAGGACCGCGCCCGCGAGATGGACGTGGCGGCCGCGAAGCTGACGCGCGCCTGCGCCGACGCGGCGACCGCCAGGAACCCGGCCAAGCCGCGCTTCGTGGCGGGTGCGCTGGGTCCGACCAACAAGACGCTGTCGGTGTCGCCCAACGTCAACGATCCCGGCTACCGCGCCGTCAGCTTCGACGAGGTGAAGGGCATCTACCGCGAGCAGATCGACGGGCTGCTGGAAGGCGGCGTCGACTTCATCCTGATCGAGACGGTGTTCGACACGCTGAACGCCAAGGCCGCCATCGTCGCCGCCGACGAGGCGGGCGAGGCTCTGGGCGAGGTGCTGCCGGTCATGGTGTCGATGACCCTGACCGACCTCGCCGGCCGCAACCTCGCGGGCCAAACGGTCGAGGCCTTCTGGCACTCGGTGCGCCACGTGAAGCCGCTGACCATGGGCCTGAACTGCTCGTTCGGCGCGACCGAGCTGCATCCCTATGTGAGCGCGCTGAACCCGCAGGTCGACGGCATGGTCTGCGTCTATCCGAACGCCGGCCTGCCCAACGAGCTCGGCGCCTACGACGAGCCGCCCGAGATGACCGCCAAGCTGGTGCGCGGCTGGGCCGAGAACGGCTGGCTGAACATGGTGGGCGGCTGCTGCGGCACGACGCCCGCGCACATCAAGGCGATGGCCGAGGCCGTCGAGGGCGTGAAGCCGCGCCGCTGGCACAGCCTGCCGCCGGCGCTGCGTCTTTCCGGAATGGAAGCTGCGAGTTTCATGTAATGAGTACCGAACCCGACACCATCGACGCCGCCGAGAACACCGGCCCGCGCGCCACCTTCATCAACATCGGCGAGCGCACCAACGTCACCGGCTCGGCCAAGTTCAAGAAGCTGATCCTCGAGGGCGACTATGCCGCCGCCATCGAGGTCGCGCGCCAGCAGGTCGAGGCCGGCGCCCAGATCATCGACGTCAACATGGACGAGGGCCTGCTCGACGCCGAGACGGCGATGGACACGTTCCTGAAGCTGATCGCGTCGGAGCCGGACATCGCCAAGGTGCCGCTGATGATCGACAGCTCCAAGTGGAGCGTGATCGAGGCCGGCCTGAAGTGCACCGCCGGCAAGCCGATCGTGAACTCGATCTCCATGAAGGAAGGCATCGAGCCGTTCATCGAGCACGCGAAGAAGGTGCGCCGCTACGGCGCCGCCGTCGTCGTCATGGCGTTCGACGAGAAGGGCCAGGCGGACACCCAGCAGCGCAAGGTCGAGATCTGCGAGCGCGCCTACAAGATCCTCACCGAGCAGGTCGGCTTCCCGGCCGAGGACATCATCTTCGACCCGAACATCTTCGCGGTCGCGACCGGCATCGAGGAGCACAACAACTACGGCGTCGACTTCATCGAGGCCACGCGCGAGATCAAGAAGCGCTGCCCGCACGTCAAGATCTCGGGCGGCGTGTCGAACCTCTCCTTCGCCTTCCGCGGCAACGAGCCGGTGCGCAAGGCGATGCACTCGGTGTTCCTGTACTATGCCATCCAGGCCGGCATGGACATGGGCATCGTCAATGCGGGCCAGCTCGAGGTCTACGACCAGATCCCGCAGGAGCTGCGCGACGCCTGCGAGGACGTCATCCTCAACCGCCGCCCCGACGCCACCGACCGCCTGCTCGAGCTCGCGCCCAAGTACAAGGGCACCGGCGAGGCCGCCGAGACGCAGAGCGCGGAATGGCGCAGCTGGCCGGTCGAGAAGCGGCTGGAGCACGCGCTGGTCAAGGGCATCGACCAGTATGTCGTGGCCGACACCGAGGAGGCGCGCCTCCAGATCGCCCGCCCGATCGAGGTGATCGAGGGCCCGCTGATGGCCGGCATGAACGTGGTCGGCGATCTCTTCGGTGCGGGCAAGATGTTCCTGCCGCAGGTCGTGAAGAGCGCGCGCGTGATGAAGAAGGCGGTGGCCCACCTGCTGCCGTTCATCGAGGCGCAGAAGACCGAGGGCTCGCGGCCCAAGGGCAAGATCGTCATGGCGACGGTCAAGGGCGACGTCCACGACATCGGCAAGAACATCGTGGGCGTGGTCCTCCAGTGCAACAACTTCGAGGTCATCGACCTCGGCGTGATGGTGCCCTTCCAGGAGATCCTGAAGTCGGCCAACGACAACAAGGCCGACATCATCGGCCTGTCGGGCCTGATCACCCCCTCGCTCGACGAGATGGTGACGGTGGCCGAGGAGATGACGCGCCAGGGCTTCACCCTGCCGCTGCTGATCGGCGGCGCCACCACGTCGAAGGTCCACACCGCGCTGCGCATCGCGCCGAGCTACAAGGGCACCACGGTGCACGTGCTCGACGCCTCGCGCGCCGTCGGCGTGTGCTCGGCGCTGGTCTCCGAGACCGGCGAGCAGGCGAGCGAGTTCGCGGCCAAGGTCGCGGCCGAGTACGAGACGATCCGCACCGAGCGCGCCGCGCGCGGCGCGGAGAAGCTGGTGCCGCTGGCCGACGCGCGCGCCAACAGCTTCAAGATCGACTGGTCGGCCTACACGCCGCCCAAGCCCGCGATCGTCGAGAAGGGCAGCGCCACGCGCGTGTTCGCGGAATATCCGCTGCACGAGCTGGTCGAGCGCATCGACTGGACGCCGTTCTTCCGCGCCTGGGAGCTGGCCGGCAACTATCCGGCGATCCTCGAGGACAAGGTGGTGGGCGAGAGCGCGCGCAAGCTGTTCGCCGACGCGCGCAAGATGCTCGACCGCATCGTGCGCGAGAAGTGGCTGAC
>JAFEFH010000256.1 GCA_018240695.1 Pseudomonadota bacterium
GCGTGAGGGGTTCTGCTGTTCGTTCCTTCGGTACCGGGACTCCTGGCTCATATACGTAGGAGATCGGCCTTTTCCGGGTGTCTGATCTCGACCTACGTACGGCATTCGTTACCTACGCCTAGGACTCTCTCCAGTTCCTGAAGGGTTCTCGTCTCTGTCTGGATTGAGTCTGCTGGAGAAAATGAACGTACCCAATGCTTCGGGTGACGGGAATCCAGTAGATGCCGTCGAGCAAGTCGGCGGTCCGAGCACTCGCGGAATCAGCGAGCCTGACTACCGTGTCGATCCGGGGCACCCTTTCCCGCTTCTCCAACTTGCCGATCTCGGTCAGTGGACGGCGGCCCGCTGGGCCAGCTCCTCTTGGGACAGGTCGGCGAGATCACCCGCGCCGAGCAGGACTTGCGCGCGGAGGTTGCGACGAGGATCCGACAGCTGGCGCCGGGCCTGCTCGCGATCTCTGGTCGCGGCCCATCTGGTGGTCGAGACCGGCGGCGCACCCTTCGCCACCGATGCCCGGCTCGACCGCCACGCGGGCTGCGCCCTGATCGAGGTCTCCTCGGGCTACCCGGCGAGGAAGCGCGCCGACGGGAAGACCAAGAAGGAGGCGTTCCGCTGCCTCAAACGGCACCTGGTCCCCGTGGTCTGGTGGGCACTCGAGGAGTCGCCGGGGGCCGCGGCGGTCCCGGGCTAGCCGTCGTCGGCGGGCCGGCCCGGCCGCCTACCGCGGTTCAACTCCGCCGTCCGCTCAAGGACCCTTCGCGAACTCTCGCATGCCGCCTGCGCACGGCGCATGGCGACCTGCGAACGTTTGATCCTCAGGACCGTCGCCTCCTTCAGCGCCCGCACGGTGGACTCCGTCATCGGCATGATCGGCGGGTACCCGGTTCGGCCCCGTCGAGACACCGACGCCCTGGCCGCAGGCCGGTTGGCCGGTCCCGTGGGACGCAGCCCGGGGTACCCAGCGTGGCGCCTTTCCAGGCCGACCCCTCCGATTGCTGCCGCCACTGTCGGCCAGTCAATCTTCGCCATCACGAGGCTTTCCCGTCCGGGCCTATGACCGCTTCCGGCGGCTCGCCTTCGGGATGTTCATGGAGGCAGAACAGTTGCATTCACCGCCGATTTGGACGGCCCTGCCTTGCTTGCTACCAGGGCAAGAGGGCAAGGCCCCCACGATGTTCCGACCGGAGTCCGGGCCGTCGCGCCGATCGAGACCTATGCGCGCCGTGTCCCGCGTGTTGCCCTAGGCGTTGCCCCAAATGCAAAAGCGCCGCCTCGAAAGGCGGCGCATCTGGCTCTGCGACTAGCTTAGGTAGCTCCGGGGGTGGGACTCGAACCCACAACCCTTCGATTGGCCTCGGGACTTGCGGCTGGTTGCGGTCAATCGTGTTTTTGGCTCTGGACGGGGGATCAGCCGGTAACCGAAGCCATCTCATCTTCGACTGTTTCGGGGCCGCCTGTTGCCTTTCTGTTGCCCCCGGGGTAGCGCCTGATCGTGAACCATCGCTTGCTCGCCTTCTCCATCGGCTGCTTGTCCGTCGCGCTCGTGCTGAGCGGCTGTGGCTCGTCGAGCCAAGACGGTGGGGTCGAAACTCCTGCGGCCGCCAGAGCAGCGATCGAAGCCTTGCCGTATCGGATCGATCTTCGCCAGCCCCAAGGAGAACTAGACGCCATCGTTGGCGCGATTCACGCAGATGGCAAGACCTCTCGGTTCTTCGTCTTCGTCCACGGAGGCGAGCCGTTCAAACATCGCGCCATGGTCCGGGCGCTTGGGGGCAGACACAAACTGCCGCTCGAAGAAGCCGAGTTGACCGACAACTATGCGTTCTATGCCCCTCCCGCCGTATACGACAAGCTGCTCGACATTGAGTTCGAAGTAGAAGAAGCCCTCTGCGAAGAGGCGACGGGAGAAACCTGTGGGATCTGACGACCTAAGTTCGTCGGAGATTCCAGCGGCGGGACACGTATAGCCTCGTCCCCATGGAGAGAGTCCGCGTCATCCATGCCCCGGAACAAGACGGCCGCATCGCGGTGATCGGCGCAGTGCTCTGGCCGGACAAGCTGACTCTTCTCGCGGTCGTGGAATCGGACGCCGAGGAAATTGAAAGCGACTACCAGGTGGGCGACCAGGCCACCATGTTCGCGATCACCGACGACCTAGGGAACGAATACGAAGGAAGCGGAGGAGGTCGCGGAAGAGGAGACAGCAATTTGAACGTCACGCTGTGGGATGTCGACTTCCGGCCGGGCGTGCCGGATGAGGCAAGCAGGCTTCGGGTCTCCATCTGGGTGCGTCACGCCATCTGGGGGACTGTCGAACTGCCTCTTTAGGCGGCCTTCTCGACTGCCGCCGGAGGAGCAATCTCCAGGGGCTCCCCCACTCCTTCGTCGAGCAGATGAAGGTAGGTATCCAAGGTGATCGACGCTTTAGCGTGACCAAGCCAACGCTGTACCTGCTTGACGTTCCTGCCCTCCGCGAAGAGCAGCGACGCGCAGGTATGGCGGAAGGCGTGAAACCCGAGCGTGGTGCGCTCGCGCTGTTTGCCGTCCTCGTCATTGACCACCTCGTAGTAGCCCAGGCTGATCGCGACGGGACGCAGGATGGTCCGGCGAACGTTGTGGGGGTCCAGCTCTGAGCCGGTCGTGGTCTGGAAGACGGGAGCCTTCGGGCCGGCGTAGCAGTCGCGCCGATGGGCAAGCAGCTTCGCTGCCACGGAGACCGGCAGCGGAATGTCCCGCTTGCCATCCTTCGACTTCAGCCGCTTGCGCTTGCCTCGGTAGACCTGCTCGCGAACCTTGACCTTCGGTTGATCGCCCAGGTCAAGGTTCTCCCAGGTCAGCCCTACTGCCTCGCCGATCCGTAGACCGGTCGTAGCCAGGAGTTCGAAGAACAGCCGCCAGTAGCCGTCGTCCGGGAGCGCCGCAAGGAAGATCCGCAGTTCCTCTCGGGTGAGCGCCTTGGCCTGCTTCTGCTCGTCCTCGTCGTTTTCGCCGCCCGGGAGCCGGACGCCCCGGATGGGGTTCGAGTCGGTGACACCGTCTTCGACGGCGGTCGAGTACATGGCCGACAGCGCGGCACGCAGCGTCCGAAGCGTGGCGGTGGACTTCCCCGCTGCCCGAAGCCGCCTGTACAAGGCGCGAACCTCGGCCGGTTCGACCTCGCCGAGCTTCCAGCTCCGCCAGGTGGGCAACGCGTGGTCGTCGATGGCTCTCCTATATAGAGACCGCGAGGTCTCGGAGAACCCTCGCGCCGTCCGGCCCTCGTAGGTCTCGATCCAGTCGTTGAAGTAGGCCTCGACCGTGATCCGGGAGGACGGACGGGATTCACCCGCCCGTCGCCTGCCCTGCGCCTCCCTCGCCTCCGCGAGCGTCCTGAACGTCTCCTTGTGCTGGCGCCCACGGTGGCGCCACATCACCACGTACGCGCAGTCGCACCGTCCACCACCACAGTCCTTCTTGTGGCGGCGGAAGATCCCCGGCGTCGAGGTCTTGGTCAGCTTTGCCATGTGATCCCCACTCCTCTCGTTGATGATGCTCTACGGCCCGGCGCCTCCGGTCGGGTCCGAATCCTGCTTCCACCGCCGTCGGCTTTGACAACCGCAGAACCGCGCCGGACGAGGAGGCCGGAACCCGAGCCGCAGGCGAGGGCCGCAAGGAGCCCCGGCGCAGCCGGGGCTTGAAGGATTCCGAGCCGGTGCCACACTCGCTGTCGCCAAAGCCGACGGCCGCCCGTCACCCTCACCGGGTCGAGCGGCCGGTCGGTCAGGTCCGCAGCCCGCCACCCTGGAGCAGCCATCGGTCCAACTCCGAGCGCCTCGCGATCAGCGCCGACCCGTCGCGATGGACCGGGATGCGCCGGGCCGAGGCGAGCGCGTAGACCCGCGAGCGCGGCGCGTCGATGTAGGCGGCGATCCGGTCGGCGCCGCGCAGCCAACCATCCTTCGCCTGACGGTCGGCACGTTCGCCGATCAGCTCGGCCGCGCGCTCGGCGATCCGCTCGATCAGCTCCTCGTCGATCTCAACACGGAGCGCGGCCATCGTCACAGCCCGATCTCCATCGTCCGGCCGCGCTCGACCGCGCGGGTCGGCTCAAGGCCGAGCGACCTACGTGCCTGCTCGATCGACCGCTCGGCCGCGATCTGTTCGCGCCGCTCGGCCCGGTCCTTCGCCTCCGGCCGCAAGGCGGACCCGAGATCCTCGACCCCGTTCCGAAGGCGGTAGCCCTCGACCTCCCGCGCCGCGCGGTCCCAGGCGAGGCGACCCGATCCCTCCTCCGGCCTCTCCCCCAGCTCGGCGACGAGATGGTCACCGGGAGAGACACGCGCGGCGGCGAGCGCCATGTCGAGCCGTCGGTCGAGAATGTGGTCGATCGCCGCCACCTCCGCGCGGGCGTCGTGGGCGGCTGTCGGCAGCCCGTTGCGCTCGACCAGGTGGCGCGCAAGCGCTTCCCGCGACATCGACTCCCGCGCGTCTAGTTGACGACATGCTTCGGCGTGGGCGCGCTTGGCGTCCCGCCCCCATCGCGGCGGTTCGCCAAGGTCGCGGCGCTCGGCGTCAATCCCGGCGAGCAGCTCTTCGCTGTGGTCGATCCGTTCATCGAGGTCCTCTCGGCGCCGTTCGCCCTGCTGCTCTGCACCGGCCTCCGAGCGCAGCTCGTCGCGCAGCCGGACGAGGTCCGGCGAGGAGAGCGGCTCCAGCCGGGACCGCAGTGCCTCATCGTGCGCGGACACATGGGCGCCGTCGCGCTCGGCGGCCGCGGCGATGTGGGCGAGGCCCTCGCGGCCGGGGCCTCGTGGGGCGAACTCCTCGCGCTCGAGATCGACCTCCGGGATCGCGTAGAAGATCGTCTCGCCACGACTACGCGACGCCGCCACATACATCTCCTGGCGGTCCATCGAGGGATCGGCCATGACGTAGGCACGGTCCACCGTCGATCCCTGCGCCTGGTAGGTGGTCGCGGCGTAGGCGTGCTGGAGCGCGGGCGCACCGTCGCCGGGATTCACCCGGGCGAGGTAGTCGGCGTCGACGGCGACCCGCCGATCGGTGTCGACTCCGACCAGCTCCGCGGTGCCTCCCTCGGGATCGACCGACGCGATCCGCCAGCGCTCGCGGTTGTA
>JAFEFH010000257.1 GCA_018240695.1 Pseudomonadota bacterium
CACCCACAGCGATTCGAAGCCGCGCTCCTCGAGCGCCCGCCCCAGCGCCGCCGGGTGCATGGAATCGGTGGTGAAGAACATGACCGCGCCGATTTTCATCAAAGGGCTCCCGTTGCGGCCCCTACTCTGTCACAGCCAAGGCGCCGTCGAGGCATGAAAAACACGGGAACCGCGCGGCGGAATCGCGGTTGAGTCGCAAGGGGGCAACGCATGGAGGAAACGATGAAGCGCATTATCTGCCTTGCCTTGTCCACGCTCCTCGTCGCCGGCGCCGGCGGCTGCGCCTATGAGGAACATGCCCAGTATTCCCGCGCCCCGGGCTACTACAGCAACGACTATGGCTACTATCCCGAGCGGCACTACCACTCGCGCGGCGACTACTATCGCAACTACAAGGGCATCGACGGCTAGTCTCTAGCCGTTGCCCAGAGTCCGACGCACCACGTCTGCGACCTTGTCGACCGCATCTCCCTGGAGATGCGGTCCCATGGGCAGGCTGAGCACGGTTTCGGCCAGCTTCTCCGCCAGCGGGAATGATCCCTTGGGCAGGCCGAGATCGGCATAGGCCTGTTGAAGATGTGGCGGGATCGGATAGTGGATCAGCGCACCGATGCCCGCCCGATCGAGGGCCTTCATCAGATCGGCGCGCCGGTCGGTGCGCACGACGTAGAGGTGCCAGGCCGACTCCGCCCATTGCGGCGTGCGCGGCAGGCCGAGCCCCGCGATGCCCGCGAGCTTGTCGTCATACAACGCAGCAACGGCCCGGCGCTTTTCATTCCAGCGATCGAGATGCTTCAGCTTCACGCGCAGGAACGCCGCCTGAAGTTCGTCGAGGCGCGAGTTGAAGCCGCGCTCGATGTTCACGTACTTCACCTTGCTGCCGTAGTTGCGCAGCGCGCGCAGCCGGTCGGCCACCGCCGGATCGTCGGTCGTCACCGCCCCGCCATCGCCGAAGGCGCCGATGTTCTTGGTCGGGAAGAAACTATGGGCGCCGGCGTGCCCGATCGAGCCCGCGCGCCGGCCGCGCACCTTGGAGCCCTGCGCCTGCGCCACGTCCTCGACCACCTTGAGGCCGTGCTTCGACGCCAGCGCCATGATCGGGTCCATGTCGGCCGGCTCGCCATAGAGATGGACCGGCATGATCGCCTTCGTGCGCGGCGTGATCGCCGCCGCCAGCCGCTCGGGATCGATGTTGGGACCGGCGGGATGCGGTTCGACCGGCACGACGGTTGCGCCCACCGCCGTCACCGCCAGCCAGGTAGCGATATAGGTGTTCGACGGAACGATCACCTCGTCGCCCGGCCCGATATTCCAGGCGCGCAGGACCATCTCCAGCGCTTCCAGGCCGTTGCCGACACCCACGCAGTGCTTGCTGCCGCAGAAGGCGGCGTACTCTGCCTCGAACGCCTCGACTTCCTTGCCGAGCACGTACCAGCCCGACTCCATCACCCGCGCATAGGCCGCGTCGAGCTCGGGCTTCAGCTCGGCATAGACCGACTTCATGTCGAGGAACGGGATCATGCAAAACGCTCCGCGGCTTCGCGCCTGAAGACTTCGTAATCGCGCAGGTACTCGGCTTCGTCGTACCGGGTCGAGGCGATCACCATGACCGCGGTTTGCGGCGCGAAGTCGGTCAGTTCGTGCCAAACCCAGGGCGCCACGTAGAGCGCGCGGGTGGGGTCGTCGAGGACCAGCGTCTCGGTCGCGCGCCCGTCGTCGAGGTGGACGCGGCAGGAGCCGCTGGCGGCGATCAGCACCAGCTTGCTCTCGCGATGCCCGTGACGGCCGCGCCACTGGCCGGGCGCCACATGGTGCAGCCAGAACAGGCGCTGCGGCGTGAAATCGAGCCCTTTGCCGATCTCGAGGAAATTGACGCTGCCGCGCGCGTCGGCCGCGCCGGGCACCTTGATCCAGCGGCAGTCGCGGCTCTCGAGGGAAGGTTCGGTCATGCGGTCCGGGTGGCGGCGAGCTTTCGCCATTGCATATAGACAACGCCGCCGAGCGCCACCAGCCCACCCGCGATCTGGTAGGCGTTGGGCATGAAGCCGTAGGCCATCGCCCACAGCACCGCGAAGAACGGCACGAGATTGACCCAGAGCGAGGCGATCGCGACGCCGAGTCGCGAGGCGCCGATGTTCCAGGCGTAACCGCCGATGCCGCTCGACATCGCCGCGACCACGATCAGCTGCGTCCACACCCAGGCATCCGTGACGCCGAACGGCGAGTGCGCCCAGCCCAACGCCAGGAACGGCAGCGCCGCCGCCGTCATCCAGAGAAAGGCCGAGACCGAGGCCACGTAGGTGCGATGGAGCTGGCTCGCGCGGTCGAACCAGGCCTGCGCCTTCAGCGCATAGAGCGTCCACAGCGCGTTGGAGCCCAGCACGATCAATTCGCCGCCGCCGAAGGTGATCGGCCCCCGCCCCACCAGGCTGCTGGCCGCCAGGATCGCGCCGCCCAGCAGGGTGAGCGCGAGCGCGATGCCGAATCCCGGATCGAAGCGTTGGCCGGTCAGCGCGCGCACCGTCACCGCCGACACCAGCGGGCCCGCGACCTGGATCGCCGCCGCCGTGATCGGGTTGCTGTAGTA
This sequence comes from Pseudomonadota bacterium, assembly GCA_018240695.1. Lineage (GTDB taxonomy): Bacteria > Pseudomonadota > Alphaproteobacteria > Reyranellales > Reyranellaceae > Reyranella. The sequence goes on from JAFEFH010000257.1 coordinate 2,588, forward strand.
GATGCCGAAGGCATAGATCGCGAAGAAGCTCGCCATCATCAGCCCCAGCAGCAGGAACCGGCCGAGTCCGACATCGATGCGCAACGCGCTCACGCCTTCGATCGCGACCAGCATGACCGCCAGGATGGTGGCGCCGATCGCCGTGCGGACCGCTGCCATCGGCATCAGGTCGTAATATTGCAGCATGACCTTGGTGACCGGCACGTTGGCGCCCCAACTGATGCCGACGAGGATCATCGCCGCGAAGGCGCCGAGCAGCGAACGGCCTTGCGGCGCGCTCATCGCGCGCGTGTCTCCGCGACCTGCTGCATCACGAACGCCGGCGCACCGATTCGTAGCCGACGCGGCAATCCTTGTAGACGTCGGGCTTCTCGGTCGAGACGCGCGCCTCGACCACGCCGGGCTGCGCGAGGCAAAATTCGAGGATCGCGTCGACCAGCGCCTCTTGCAGATTGTAATGGCGCGAGGTGGCGAGCTTCTCGATGCCGTCGTGCACGATGTCGTAGTTCAGCACGTTGGCGATGCGGTCGCCGTGCGCCTTGTCGGCGGGCTCGAGCAGCAGGTCGACGTTGACCACCACGGTCTGCGGCCCGTGCTTCTCGAAGTCGTGGATGCCGATCCGCACGGGCAGCCGGTAGTCGCGGATGAAGATACGCCGGTCCATCTACTTTTTCTTCTTCCTGTCGAAGGCGATGTCGCGCGGGCGGCCGCTGAGATGCTCGCCGCCGTCCACGACCAGGGTGTCGCCGGTGAAGCTCGGCGTCTGCACGATGAAGCGCAGCGCGCGCACCAGGTCGTCGGTGGTGACGCCGACCTCGAGCGGGTTGGCGGCATGCTGCTCGGCGAAGCGTGCGTCGGTCTGGCTGCCGCTGCGCAAGGTGAGGCCGGGCGCGATGCCGGCGACGCGCAGGCGCGGCGCGAACTGCTGCGCCAGCATCTTGGTCAGCCCCTGCAAGCCCACCTTGGAGAGCGTGTAGGTGAGGAAATCGGGATTGAGGTTGAACAGCTTCTGGTCCAGCAGGTTCACGATCAGGCCGGTCTCGCCCTCGGGCAGCTGGAGCGCCAGCGCCTGCGACAGCAGCATCGGCGCCCGCAGGTTCACCGCCATGTGCCGGTCGAAGCCTTCCGTCGTCGCCGTGGGCGCCCGGTCGAGACTGAAGAGCGAGGCGCTGTTGACCAGGCAGGTGAGCGTCACGCCCGGCGCCGCGCAGCGCCCGATCAGGGCCTCCGCCTGGCGCGCCACCGCGAGGTCGGCTTTCACCGCCTTGGCCTTGCCGCCGGCCGCCACGATGTCGGCCACCGTCCGGCGCGCCTCTTCCGCCGAGCGGTTGTGGTGGACGAAGACGAAATAGCCGTCTTCCGCCAGCGCGAGCGCCAATGCGCGACCGATGCGCGTCGCCGCGCCGGTCACGAGAGCCCCCTTCAATATTGCCGCCTTTGCCACTCCGGTTTACTACCAGCAGCCATGGAAAACGTCGATTGCGTCGTGATCGGAGCCGGTGTCGTGGGCCTCGCGGTGGCCCGCGCGCTGGCCCTTGCCGGCCGTGAGGTCATCATCCTGGAAGCGGCCGAGGGCATCGGCACGGGCACCAGCTCGCGCAACTCCGAGGTCATCCACGCCGGCATCTACTATCCCAAGGGCAGCCTGATGGCGCGTACCTGCGTGGCCGGCCGGCGCATGCTCTACGCCTACTGCGCCGAGCACGGCGTGCCGCACCTCAATTGCGGCAAGCTGATCGTGGCGACCAACGGCCAGGAAAGCGAGATGCTACAATCGATCCAGGGCCGCGCCGAGGCCAACGGGGTCGAGGGCATGCGCCTGCTGAGCGGCAACGCCGCCACCCAGCTCGAGCCCAACCTGCAATGCACCGCGGCGCTGCTGTCGCCCGCCACCGGCATCGTCGACAGCCACTCCTACATGCTGGCGTTGCAGGGCGACGCGGAGAGCCGCGGCGCGATGCTCGCCATCCATAGTCCCGTGACGTCGGGCCGCGTCACCGACCAGGGCATCGAGCTCGAGGTCGGCGGAACCGAGCCGATGAGCCTCCGTTGTCGATTGGTGATCAATTCCGCGGGGCTCCATGCGCCCGAGGTCGCGGGAAAAATCGCCGGCATGCCATCCGATCGCATTCCCACCGCGTACTACGCCAAAGGAAACTACTTCACCTTGACCGGACGCTCGCCCTTCTCCCGCCTGATCTACCCGGTGCCCGTGCCGGGCGGCCTCGGCGTGCACATCACCGTCGATCTCGGCGGCCAGGCGAAGTTCGGCCCCGACGTCGAATGGATTCCCGGCATCGACTACAGCGTCGATCCGCACCGCGCCGACAAGTTCTACGCCGCCGTGCGCAAGTACTGGCCGGCGCTGAAGGAC
>JAFEFH010000258.1 GCA_018240695.1 Pseudomonadota bacterium
CCGGCCGCGGCGGCGTCGAGGAATATGTCGGCCGCGCGATCCAGCCGATCGACAACGGCAACGTGAAGCTCGCGGCGTTGAAGCCGTTCGCCCATACGCCCAAGCCGATGCGTGGCCTCGATGGCCACAAGATCACGCAGTACGAGTGGGCCAAGGCGGGCGTCATCACAAAGGAGATGATCTACGTCGCGGCGCGCGAGAATCTCGGCCGCAAGCAGGCGCATGAGCTGGCGGCGGAACGTCTCGCCGACGGCGAGAATTTCGGCGCGGCGCTGCCGGATTTCATCACGCCGGAATTCGTGCGCAACGAGATCGCCTTGGGCCGCGCCATCATCCCGGCGAACATCAACCACACCGAACTCGAGCCGATGATCATCGGCCGCAACTTCCTGGTGAAGATCAACGCCAACATCGGCAACTCGGCCGTCTCGTCCTCGATGGAGGAAGAGGTCGAGAAGATGGTGTGGGCGATCCGCTGGGGCGCCGACACGATCATGGACCTGTCGACCGGCCGCAACATCCACGACACGCGCGAGTGGATCCTGCGCAATTCGCCGGTGCCGATCGGCACGGTGCCGATCTACCAGGCGCTGGAGAAGGTCGGCGGCGACCCGACCAGGCTGTCGTGGGAGGTGTTCCGCGACACGCTGATCGAGCAGGCCGAGCAGGGCGTCGACTACTTCACGATCCATGCCGGCGTGCGTTTGGCCCACGTTCCTCTCACGGCGAACAGGGTCACCGGCATCGTCAGCCGCGGCGGCTCGATGATGGCGCAGTGGTGCCTGACCGAGCATCGCGAGAGCTTCCTCTACGAGCACTTCGGCGACATTTGCGACATCATGCGCAAGTACGACGTGTCGTTCTCGCTGGGCGACGGCCTGCGTCCCGGCTCGAACGCCGACGCCAACGACGCCGCGCAGTTCGCCGAGCTGACGACGCTCGGTGAGCTCACGAAGGTGGCGTGGGACAAGGGCTGCCAGGTGATGATCGAGGGCCCGGGCCACGTGCCCATGCACAAGATCAAGGCCAACATGGACAAGCAGCTCAAGGAGTGCGGCGAGGCGCCGTTCTACACCTTGGGGCCGCTCGTGACCGACATCGCGCCGGGCTACGACCACATCACCTCGGGCATCGGCGCCGCCATGATCGGCTGGTTCGGCACGGCGATGCTCTGCTACGTGACGCCCAAGGAGCATCTCGGCCTGCCCGACCGCGACGACGTGAAGGTCGGCGTGGTCACCTACAAGATCGCCGCGCACGCGGCCGATCTCGCCAAGGGCCATCCTGCCGCCCGCTTGAGGGACGATGCGCTGTCGAAGGCGCGCTTCGACTTCCGCTGGGTCGACCAGTTCAACCTCTCGCTCGATCCCATGACGGCCGAGAAGTTCCACGACGAGACGATGCCCAAGGAGGCGCACAAGACCGCGCACTTCTGCTCGATGTGCGGGCCGAAGTTCTGCTCCATGCGCATCACCCAGGACATCCGCGACTACGCCAAGAAAGGCATGGACGAGATGAGCCAGAAGTTCCGGGACGGCGGCCACGAGCTGTACGTCGCCCCGGAGAAGGCCGCCGACTAAATAAAGCCCGATCCCGAAGGGTCTTTTTCCGGCCGGGGGCGTTACACCCCCGGCCGGAGGCCCGCCTTGCGGCTCCCCAGGCGCTGGGGGAGGATCGGCAGCGTGGCTACGTATGATGAGAAACGCTGCGTTTTGGGGGCGATCTGAGAGATGAAGCGGCTGCGGACCCTGGTAGGGATCGGCTTGGGTCTTGTCGTGATCGCGGCGGGCGGTTGGTACATTGTGACCCATTCGGGCAAGCCCACCGCCACGGCAGCGGGCGGCCGCGGCGCCCGCGGGGGTGGCGGCGTGCCCACGACGGTCGGTCTCGCGACCGCGGCCAAGGGCGATATTCCCATTATTCTCAAGGCCTTGGGTACGGTCACGCCGCTCGCCAACGTGACCGTGAAGACCCAGATCACCGGCCAGCTCCAGGCCGTGACCTTCACCGAGGGCCAGGCGGTCAAGAAGGGCGACCTGCTCGCCCAGGTCGATCCGCGCCCCTATGACGTGGCCCTGCAACAGGCGGTCGGCACCCTCGAGAAGGACAAGGCGACCCTGGCCAATGCCCAGGTCGACCTGGCGCGCTACCAGAAGCTGGTGTCGCAGGACTCGATCGCCCGCCAGCAGCTCGACACCCAGGCGGCCCTCGTGCGCCAGCTCCAGGCGACGGTGCTGACCGACGAGGCCGGCGTCGACGCCGCCAAGCTCAACCTTACCTACACGCGCATCGTGGCGCCGACCGACGGCCGCATCGGCCTGCGCCTGGTCGATCCCGGCAACTACGTCACGATCGGCGACGCCACCGGCATCTGCACCATCACCCTGATGCAGCCGATGTCGGTGCTGTTCACCATCCCGGAGGACTCGCTGCCGCAGGTGCGCAAGCGCCTCAAGGACGGCGCGACGCTCGACGTGACGGCGCTCGACCGCGCGCAGAAGAACACGCTGGGCACCGGCAAGCTGTCCTCGACCGACAACCAGGTCGATACGACGACCGGCACCGTGAAGATGCGCGCTTTGTTCGACAACAAGGACGAGAGCCTGTTCCCGAACCAGTTCGTGAACGTGCGCCTGCTGGTCGACACGGTGAAGGACGCGACGGTCGTGCCGGTGGCGGCGATCCAGCGCGGCCAGCCCGGCATCTTTGTCTATCTCGCCCAGCCCGACGACACGGTGAAGATCCAGGTGGTCGAGATCGGCGTCACCGACGGCGAGAGGATCGCCGTCACCAAGGGACTGAACGTCGGCGACAACGTGGTGACCGACGGCGTCGACCGCCTGCGCGAGGGTGCGAAGATCCGCCGTCCCGGCGCGCCGAGCGGCCGCGGCGGCAATCGTCCGAATGCGACGCCGGGCCAGGGCGCCTCCGCGATGCCGCCCGCCACATCGGAAAAGCCTGCCGCGACCAACGCGCCGCAGACCGGCGAGGCGCCGCCGGCCAGCGCGCGCCCCCAGCAGCAGGGCCAGCAACAGGGTGAGCGGCACGGCAACGGCCAGCGCCGCGGCGGCGCCGGTCAGCCCGCGCAGTCGAACCAGTAAGCCCGGCCGCGCGGGATGAATCCGTCGCGTCTCTTCATTGAGCGTCCCGTCGGCACGTCGCTGCTGATGGTGGCGATCCTGCTGGTGGGCGCCATCGCCTACAACTTCCTGCCGCTCGCCGCGCTGCCGCAGGTCGACTATCCGACGATCCGCGTGCTGACACTCTATCCCGGCGCCGGCCCCGAGGTGATGACCTCGTCGGTGACGGCGCCGCTCGAGCGCCAGTTCGGCCAGATGCCGGGCCTCAACCAGATGACGTCGACCAGCTCGGCCGGCGCGTCGTCGGTCACGTTGCAGTTCGACCTGAAGCTCGGCATCGACATCGCCGAGCAGCAGGTCCAGGCCGCGATCAACGCCGCCGGCAACCTGTTGCCGGGCGACCTGCCGGCGCCGCCCATCTACGCCAAGGTCAATCCGGCCGACGCGCCGATCCTGACGCTCGCCATCACCTCCAAGACCGATCCGCTGACCAAGGTCTACGACATGGTCGACACGCGCGTAGCGCAGAAGATCTCGCAGCTGCCCGGCGTCGGCCTCGTCACCCTGGGCGGCGGCCAGAAGCCCGGCGTGCGCATCCGCGCCAATCCGACGGCGCTCGCCGCCTACGGGCTGAACGTCGACGACCTGCGCACCACCATCACCAACGCCAACGTCAACACGCCCAAGGGCAATTTCGACGGGCCGACGCGCGCCTACACGATCAACGCCAACGACCAGATCACCGACCCGGCGCTGTTCAACGACATCATCGTGGCCTACCGCAACGGCGCGCCGGTGCGCCTGAAGGACGTGGCCACCGTGGCCGACAGCCGCGAGAACGATCGGCTGGCGGCGTGGATGAACACCACCCAGGCGGTGATCATCGACGTCCAGCGCCAGCCCGGCGCCAACGTCATCGCCGTCGTCGACAGCATCAAGGCGCTGCTGCCGCAGCTCCGTACCACCCTGCCGAGCTCGATCGACGTCACGGTACTGACCGACCGCACGCTCACCATCCGCGCCTCGGTGCGCGACGTGCAGATCGAGCTCTCCTTCGCCGTGCTGCTGGTCGTGATCGTGATCTTCCTGTTCCTGGGCGACTGGCGCGCCACGGTGATCCCCAGCCTCTCGGTGCCGCTGTCGCTCGTCGGAACGCTCGCGATCATGTATCTCGCGGGCTTCTCGCTGAACAACCTCTCGATCATGGCGCTCACCATCGCCACCGGCTTCGTGGTCGACGACGCGATCGTGATGATCGAGAACATCGCCCGCTATATCGAGGAGGGCGAGGATCCGGTCGCCGCCGCGCTGAAGGGCTCGAGCCAGATCGCCTTCACCGTGGTCTCGCTCACCGTCTCGCTGATCGCGGTGCTGATCCCGCTGCTCTTCATGGGCGACGTCGTGGGCCGCCTGTTCAGCGAGTTCGCGGTCACGCTGTCGGTCACCATCCTGATCTCCGCCGTGGTGTCCCTGACCCTGGTGCCGATGATGTGCGCGCAGCTCCTGCGCCGCCGCGAGAAGCCCGAGGGCCAGGCCGAGGAGAAGCATTCCGGCGCGCAGGCGCTGGGCGCGCGCTGGTTCGCCAAGCTCATCGACTGGTACGACCGCGGCCTGATCGTGGTGTTCCGCCATCAGCCGCTCACCCTGCTGGTCGCGGTCGGCACCATCGTGCTGACGGTCGTTCTCTATATAGTTGTCCCGAAGGGCTTCTTTCCGATCCAGGACAACGGGCTGATCCAGGCCGTGACCGAGGCGCCGCAAAGCGTGTCGTTCGAGGCCATGGCCGAGAAGCAGCGCGCCGTCGTCGACGCCATCCTGAAGGACCCGGACGTCGAGAGCCTGACCTCGTTCATCGGCGTCGACGGCACC
>JAFEFH010000259.1 GCA_018240695.1 Pseudomonadota bacterium
CTTCTCGATCTCGGCGCGGCTGGCGATGGTCGGCAGGTAGAACAGCGATGCCTTCATCTCATTTCCCCTTCGGCGTCGCGGCGATGCCGGGCACGTGGTTCAGGATGGAGCGCGTGAGGCCGCCATCGACGATCAACGACTGGCCGGTGATGTAGCTGGCGTGCGGGCCGAGCAGGAAGGCGATGGCGTCGGCGATGTCGCCCGGCTTGGCGACGCGCCCCAGCGGCACCAGCTTGGCCCGCCCGCGCGCCAGCCTGGGCTGGGTGTAGATCGCGTCGGTCATCGAGGTATGCACGAAGCCCGGACAGACGGCGTTGGCGCGGATGCCGTCGGGCGCCCATTCCATGGCCAGCATCTCGGTCAGCATGATGAGCGCGGCCTTGGCCGGGCTGTAGGCACCGGTCGGAAGTTGCGGCATCACGCCGGCCATCGAGGCCATCATGACGACAGAGCCCTTGCTCTTCTTCAGGTGCGGATAGGCCGCCTTGGCGAGCAGCCAGTTGGCGCGCAGATCGATGTCGAAGATGCGGTTCCAGGTTTCGAGCGCGAGGTCGGCAAGCTTCGACGGCGCGGTGATGCCGGCATTGCCCACGATGGCGTCGATGCCGCCCATGGCCTTGGCCGCTGCCGCGATCACGCGCGCAGGTTCGGTGGGCCGCGCCATGTCGGCCCGCAGGGTCTTCACCGTGCAGCCCGAGGTGCGCAGGTTCGTGGCCAGCGCTTCCAGCTCGTCGAGATAGGCGATGTCGCAGAGGGTGAGCGCCTCGGCGCCGTCGGCCACGAGCTTCAACGCCGTGGCGCGGCCGATGCCCCGGCTCGCTCCCGTGATCACGACCCGCATTGGCTCCTCCCGATTTTCAGGAGGATGGTGGCACGGTTCCCGGCTTGGGGTCGATGGGCAGGAGCTTGTCCAGCCCCAGGAGTTTTTCGTACAGCACGGCGGCCTGCATCAGGGCCGCCTCGCCGCGCGGCTTGCCGACGAGCTGGAGGCCCACGGGGCGGCCAAACTGGTCGAAGCCGCAGGGCACGGCGATGGCCGGGCTGCCCGACACCGTGATCGCCGAGTTGAGCGTCGAGCCCGCCATGTAGTTCTCGAGCTTCTTGCCGTTGATCGTTGCCGGCGCGCGCAGGTTCACATCGAACGCCGCGGTCGGTGCGCCCGGCGTCACCAACAGGTCGTACTTCTCCCAGAACGCGCCCATCCGGCGGTACAGCCCCGCGCGCTCGCGCTCGGCCCAGGCCAGCCGGCTCGCCGTCTGCTTCAGGCCAAGCTCGGTGTTCCAGATGATATCGGGCTTGATCTTGTCGCGGTGCTGCTCGATCTGCTGCTCGCGGTCGACGACGAACTGCTGGCTGCGCAGCGCCATGAACACCTCGTCCACCGGGCCGAAGTCGGGCGAGGCTTCCTCGACGATGCAGCCCAGCTCTTCGAAGCGGCGCGCCGTCTTGGCGCAGATCTCGCGGATCTCACGGTCCAGCTCGAACTTGCCGCCGAAATCCATCGTGATCGCCACACGCGCGGGCTTCACCGGACGCGCGACGGCGTCGCTGAACGACGTCGCGGGCGCGTCGAAGGTCATGGCGTCCGCCGGGCAGAAGCCCGCCATCGTGTCGAGGAAGAGCGCGAGGTCGGCGACGTTGCGCGCCATCGGTCCCTGCACGGACTGCGGCGAATAGAGGTTGTTCGACGTCCCGCGCGTCACCCGGCCGGCCGACGGACGGATGCCGACGGTCGAGCAATAGGTGCCGGGACGGCGCAGCGAGCCGCCATGGTCGGAGCCGTGCGCGAGGAAGACCTCGCCGGTCGCGACCGACACCGAGCCGCCGCCCGTGGACCCGCCGCAGGTCAGCGACGTGTTCCACGGATTGCGCGTGCGGCCGAACACTTCGTTGAACGTGCTGCCGCCCGCGCCGAACTCCGGCGTGTTCGACTTGCCCATCACGATGCCGCCCTTGCGCTCGATACGCTCGACCAGCGGATGCGACTTGGCCGGCACATGGTCGGCGAAGATCGGCGAGCCGTAGGTGGTGCGCACGCCGGCCACGTCGGTCAGGTCCTTGATCGACACCGGCAGGCCCGCGAGCCAGCCCGCCTCGCCTTCGGCCTCGCGTCGCTTGCCCGCCATCAGCACCTTGGCGTGGTCGCGGGCGCGATCGAGGCAGAGCGTCGGCATCGCGTTGACCGACGGCTCGACCTCTTCCATGCGCCGGGCCGACGCTTCGACCAGATCGAGCGGCGAGATCTCCTTCTTCTTGAGCCGCACCACCGCCTCGACCGCCGTCATCTTCCAAAGCTCGCTCATGGGACCCTTCCATTTCCGGCAAGCCGCTTTTGCCGGACCTGAGACTTTTGCCTATGGGATAGTTCCGGGGAGGAAACACCAGAATGACGGATACGACCAGCGGCCCGCTTCGCGGGATGAAAATCGTCGACATCTCGACTGTCGTGGCCGGGCCCTTCGCGGCAGGCCTGTTGGGCGACTACGGTGCGGAGGGATCAAGGTCGAGATGCCGGGCGCCGGCGATTCCCTGCACGCGCTCCCGCCGCACAAGGAGGGCGCGCCGCTCTGGTGGAAGATCACCAACCGCAACAAGCACGGTATCACGCTCGACCTGCGAAAGCCCGAGGGCCGGGACCTGTTCGCGAAGCTGGTCGCCGGGGCCGATGTGCCGGTCGAGAATTTCCGTCCCGGCATGCTCGACGGCTGGGGAATCACGCGGAGCTGGCTGCAGGAGATCAGCCCGCGACTCACGATCCTGCGAGTGACGGGCTTCGCGCGTATTTTCGAGGCGATGAGCGGCTTCACCCAGATCTGAGGCGAGGAAGACGGCCGGCCGCTCCATCTCGGCTACCCGATCTCCGACGCGGTGGCCGGACTGTTCGGCGCGCTCGGCATCCTGGCGGCGTTGCACGACCTCGCGACGGATCCCGGCAGGCGCGGACAGGAGATCGACTGCTCGGCCACGGAGGCGATGCTGCGTATGCTCGAGTTCCTGGCCATCGAATACGACCAGCTTGGCAGCGTGCGCACCCGCTCGGGTAACCGCAGCCAGTACGCCGCGCCCGGCAAAGTCTATCGCACCGCCGACGACAAATGGGCGTCGATCGCGGCCTCGACGCAGAGCATCTTCGATCGCCTGTGCACCGCGCTCGGCGTGCGCGACCTGCTGGAGGACGACCGTATCGCCACCAATCCGGCGCGAGTGAGGAACTACCTGCTGCTCGACGAGATCGTGGGCGCGGCAATCGGCAGGCTGACGCTGGCCCAGCTGCGCGAGACCCTGACCCGACACGAAGTAGGCTTCTCGCCGATCTACGACATCGCCGATGTCTTCGACGACCCGCAGTTCAACGCGCGCCAGGCGATCGTGTCGGTGCCCGACAGCGAGCTGGGACTCACGGCGGCGCAGATCGCCGGCCTCCGGGCTAGGAAGGTCATCTAGGGACCCTTTTATGGCGATTGTATTGCCCAGAGGGTAACATCCGCCCATGTTTGAGTTCGTGCGAAGCTTGGGCCGGAAACTGCTCGGGCATATCGGCTTGGTGCGTCCCTATCGCTTCGAACGGACGGTGGCCGCCATCGGCTTGGTGTTTCTCGGCCTTCTTCTCGCCCTGCTCGCCTTCTTCCTGGCGCTCAACCATGAACTCGGCCCCGCCACGATGCGCGGCGGCTTCTTCTTCTATGTCCTGATATTGCTGGCACTCGGCTGCCTCACCCTGCCCTGGCCACGGGTCGCCGGCCTTCTCCTGACCCTGGCGGCGCTCGAAATAGGCCTGGGGGGAGGCTCGGCCGTCCTGAACCGCGCGGGGGTGCTGTACAGCAGCCTGTTGCCGGGAACGGCCGGCGATCCACTGGACGGCCTGTTCGAATGGCATCCGCTCCTGCAGGTCGTGCCGAAGGCCGGATCAACAGATACGCACACGCCCCATATCTACAGGCACAATTCGGTCCGCTTGCGTGGACCGGAGCAGACCGCGCAGTCGCTGCAAGGCAAAACCGTCATCGCCCTGTTCAGCGGTTCTTCGACCTACGGTCTCTATCTGAAAGAGGACGAGAACTGGCCGAACAAGCTTGAGCAGACACTCGGAGCCAAACAGTACGTCACGCTCAACTATGGCATGGAAGGCTATACGACGGCCGAGCATATGATCCAGACGGCGTTCTATGAACAGCCGTACCGGACAAAGCCGAATTGCGCGCTCTACTATGTGGGCTGGAACGATTTGCGAAACAACTACGTGCCCAATCTCGATCCGGGCTATGCGAATTTCCACCTTCCGTCGCAGATCGACTTCCAGGGCGCTCGATATCTCGGACGGCGTCTGGGACAAATACCCAACACCGTGTCGCCGACACTGAACTTCATCCTCAGCTTCGCCGCGCGTATTCTGATCCTGACGGTCGACACCGCGCGCCCGGTCGCCGCGCCCCCCGGCGCCTTGCATACTGACCTCGATCCGGCTTTCGTGGCGCTCTACATCCAGAACATCGAAACGATATCGGCGATCAACCGGCAGCGCGGCATACGGACGCTGTGGGTCGGGCAGCTCCTGAATCGCGCCGTGTTGACCTCTGGCAAGCCCTACGGATGGTTGCCGTTGATCGCCGACAAGGATTTATGGCCCTTGATGGCAAAATTGAACGGCGTGCTTGGCGCCACGGCAACGAAGCTCGGCGATCCCTATATCGATGTGCCGATCGACGACTTCACTGGAGCGGACTTCTTCGACCAGGGGCACTTCACCCCATCCGGAGCGATCAAGTTCGCCGCCAGGATCGCCCCCGAGGTATCGGCTAATTGCCGGTGACGCGCGGCAACGACTTCACACAAGCCAGATCCAACGGGATCAGGGAGAATTTGCCGATCGCCTGTGACCGGTCAACCTGCAGGCAGCCGGCCAGCCAGGGAAAG
>JAFEFH010000025.1 GCA_018240695.1 Pseudomonadota bacterium
GACGCGCACGCCGAAGCCGCGCGCGATGGCGTCGAACAGCGCCACGTTGATCGCGGCCAGGCACGAGGTGAGCTGGTTGCCGACGCCCAGGTGATAGAGGGCGTTGCGCAGGCGGGCCTCGACATGATCGAAGTCGAACACGCTCTGGCCGGTGAAGAACGGCTCGATCATGCGGAAGTATTCGCGGGTGACGAAGGGATTGCCGAACGCCTCGCCGATGCCCTTCACACTCTGGTCGGTCTCGATCTCGACCAGCCCGCTGTGACGCTTGAATCCGCCGCCGCGCGACATGCCGTAGGCCTTCTCGGGCGCGAAGGCATATTCAAGTCCGATGAACGAAAGGCGCCGGATGGTCGGCATGGCAGCTCCTGCGAAAGGCGCGCTATGGTGGGACGCAAACTCGTCCGGAGGCAACCGCCAATGACCGTCCCCAAGACCCATCGCCGCGTCGTCCTCGTGCGCCGCCCGCCGGGCGAGCCGGCCGAGTCCGACTTCCGCGTCGAAGAAGTGCCGACGCCGCAGCCGCGCCACGGCGAGGTGCTGGTGAAGGTGGCCTATCTCTCGCTCGATCCGTACATGCGCGGCCGCATGCGCGACGCCGCCTCCTACTCCGCGCCGGTCGGGCTCGGCGAGGTGATGACCGGCGGCATCGTGGGCGAGGTCGTGGCCTCCCAGAACGACGCCTTCAAGGTGGGCGACGTCGTCGAGGACCGGCTGGGCTGGCAGGAATATGCGATCGGCGGCGGCCCCTCGATGCGCAAGGTCGACGCCTCCCTGGCGCCGATCTCGACCGCCAACGGCGTGCTCGGCATGCCGGGCATGACCGCCTATTTCGGCCTTTTGGAAGTCGGCAAGCCCAAGCCCGGCGAGACCATCGTGGTGTCGGCGGCCTCGGGCGCGGTCGGCCAGGTGGTGGGACAGATCGGCAAGATCATGGGTTGCCGCGTCGTCGGCATCGCGGGCGGCGCCAGGAAGTGCGGCTTCGTGAAGGACGAGTTGGGCTTCGATGCCTGCCTCGACTACAAGGCCGAGAAGGACCTCGACGCGGCGCTGCGCGCCGCCTGCCCCAACGGCATCGATATCTACTTCGACAATGTCGGCGGCGAGATCTCCGACGCCGTGCTGCGCAACATCAACTTCTTCGGCCGGGTCGCGCTCTGCGGTTCGATCTCGCAATACAACGCCGCGAGCCCGCCGATGGGGCCGCGCCTGCTCGGCACTTTCGTCGGCAAGCGCGTCACCCTGCGCGGCTTCATCGTCACCGACTTCGCGGGCCTCTACGGTCCCGCGATGCGGCAGATGGGCGAGTGGATCAAGGCTGGCAAGATCAAGTACCGCGAGGACATCGTGCAGGGCATCGACAAGGCGCCGCGCGCCTTCATCGGCCTGCTGCGCGGCGAGAACTTCGGCAAGATGCTGGTCAAGATGTAGATGAGCTACGACGCGCCCTTCGCCGGCCTCAAGGTCGTCGATCTCAGCCAGGGGATCGCCGGTCCCTATTGCGCGATGCTGCTCGCGCAGCACGGCGCGGACGTGATCAAGGTCGAGGGCATCGGCGAGGGCGACTGGGCGCGCGCGCTCGGCGTCCGCCACGGGCCACACACCGCCTTCTCGATCATCGGCAACATGGGCAAGCGCAGCCTCTCGGTCGATCTCAAGAGCGCCGCGGGCAAAGAGGTGGTGTGGCGCCTGCTGAAGGGCGCTGACGTTTTCCTCGAAGGCTTCCGGCCCGGCGTGATCAAGCGGCTGGGCTTCGACTACGCGTCGGTGGCCGCGCGCGAGCCGCGCATCCTCTATCTCTCGATCTCGGGCTTCGGCCAGACCGGCCCGCTCGCCGAGCGCCCGGCGATGGATCCGGTGCTGCAAGCCTATACCGGCCTGATGAACGAGAACCGCGGCGAGGACGGCATTCCCCATCGCGTGCCGGTGATCGTGGTCGACATGTCGACCGCCCTCTACGCCTTCCAGGCCTTGTCCGCGGCGCTCTACGCGCGGCGCGACGAGACGCGCGGCCGCTATCTCGACGTCAGCCTGATGCAGGCCGCGACCAACCTCCAGTCGATCCGCCTGATGGCCAACCACCTCGAAGGCGGCACGATGAAGCCGGGCGGTGCGCCGGCCGGCGTGTTCCAGACCGCCGACGGCTGGATGTCGATCCTGGCGATGAACGACCGCGACTATCGCGCGCTCTGCGCGGCGATGGAGATGCCCGCCCTCGCCGACGATCCGCGCTTCGCCCAGCCGATGCTGCGGCTGGAGAACGACGCGGCGCTCTACGCATCGTGCGGCCCGCGATCGCGGCGCGCTCCAGCGCCGAGTGGAGCAGGCGCCTCACCGCCGCCAAGCTGATGCACGAGCGGCTGAATTCGTACGCCGACTTCGTCGAGCAGCCGCACGTGCGCGAGACCGGGCTGATCCAGTGGCTCGAACAGGCCGGCGTGAAAGACAAGGTGCCGACCCCGGCCGTGCCCGGAACGCCGCTGCCCCTCGCCGGCACGCCGCGCGCCGTCGCACCGGTGCCGGGCCAGCACACCGCGGCGATCCTGCGCGAGCACGGCTACGCCGACGCGGAGATTTCCGAGCTTCTCTCTCACGGAACGGTTGCCCAGGCATGACGACCAAGATCACCCCGATCACTCCGGCCGAGTACCGCCGCATCCCGTGGAAGAACGGCGGCGGCATCTCGACCGACATCGCGACCGATGCCGCCACCGGCGGCGAGGTCTGGCGTTTCGGCCGCACGCCGATCCCCGTGCCCGGCCCGTTCTCCGACTATACCGGCTACGACCGCGTGCAGGTGCTGGTCGCGGGAGGCGGCATGGTGCTCGAGGGGCCGGACGGCGAGATCGACCTGCGCCAGCCCTTCGTCGTCGTCCGCTACAAGGGCGAGCTGCCGCTGGTCAGCCGGCTCGAGGCCGGGCCGGTCGAGGTCGTGAACCTGATCGGCCTGCGCGCCGAGGTGAAGGTCGATCTCCAGGTGCTGGACGCCGGCCAATCGCTGTCGCTGCCCAAGGGAATACACTTCGCCTACGCCCCGTCCGGCGCGGCGCGCGTCGCCGACCGCGACCTCTCGGACGATCACAGCTTGCGCATCGACGCGGCCGGCCCGACGATGCTGGCGTGCGGGGCGGGCCGCGTGCTGGTGGCCAGCATCGTCACCAGCATCATCTAGGGGCGGAACAAGGGTCATGCGGATCGCGGTGGTCGGCGCGGGCGGCGTCGGAGGCGGATACGGCGCGGCGCTGGCGCATGCCGGCGCGGACGTGACCTTCATCGCGCGCGGTGCCCATCTCGCGGCGATGAAGGACCACGGCCTCAAGGTCGAGAGCCCGCGCGGCGACACGCACCTCGTTCCGACGCAGGCGACCGACGATCCCAGGAGCGTCGGGCCGGTCGACGTCGTGCTGTTCTGCGTCAAGCTGTGGGACGTCGAGAGCGCCGGCCGACAGATCAAGCCGCTGGTCGGGCCGGACACCGCGGTGATCCCGTTGCAGAACGGCATCGACGCCTCGGAGCGGCTGGCGCCGATCCTGGGCCCGCGCGCGGTGATGGGCGGCGTCGCCAACATCAGCGCCACCATCGCGCGCCCCGGCGTGATCCGCCAGACCGGCACGGTGCTGCGCATGGTGTTCGGCGAGCTCGACGGCCGCCGCAGCCCGCGCGCCGAGGCGTTCGCGGCGCTGTGCGCCAGGGCCGGCATCGACGGCGTGCTCAGCACCAACATCCTGGGCGAGCTCTGGATGAAGTTCATCCTGCTCGCCTCCAACGCCAGCCTGATGGCAGTGACGCGCCTGCCGATCGGCAAGCTGCGCGACGACCCCGACATCGCGCCGCTGTTCACCGTCGCGTACCAGGAAGTGCTCGACGTCGGCCGCGCGCGCGGCGTCGTCCTGCCCGACGACGCCATCGAGCGGACGCTCCAGTTCAACCGCACGGTGCCGCCGCAGCTGATGGCCTCGATGGCCGTCGACCTGCTGCGCGGCAACCGCATCGAGCTGCCGTGGCTCTCGGGCAAGGTCGTCGAGCTCGGCCGCCAGCTCGGCGTGCCGACGCCGGTGCACCGGCTGCTCTACGCCACGCTGAAGCCGTACACGATGGGCGCCCCCGCATGATCCGCTTCCTCCTCGCATCGCTGCTCGTCCTCCTGGCCGGCGCGGCGGCCGCCGACGACATCAAGGTGCTGGCCATCGTCGGCTACAAGCCGATGCTCAACGAACTCGTGCCGTCCTACGAGCGCCAGAGCGGCCATCACGTGACGCTCCAGCTCGACTCGCAGAGCGCCATCACGCGCCGCCTCGCCGCCGGCGAGACCTTCGACATCCTGATCACCACGCAGGAGGCGATCGAGAAACTGGCCGGCGAGAACCGGGTGATCGACGACTCGCTCCTGCTGCTCGCCAAGGTCGGCATCGGCGTCGCCACGCGCCTCAGCGATCCCTATCCCAACGTCTCCAACCTTGAGGTGCTGCGCCACACCCTGCTCCACGCCCGCGCCGTGGCCTATGCCAGCCCCAGCGCCGGCGGCGCCTTCTACCCGCAGCTCTTCCAGCGGCTGGGCGTGCTGAGCGAGGTCCAGCGCAAGAGCGTCACGGTGGTCGGCGCGCCCGCCGCCCAGCGCGTCGCGGCCAACCAGGCCGACGTGGCGCTGGCGCCGGCCAGCGAGATCGTGGGCGTGCCCGGCGTGCGCTTCGCCGGGCCGATCCCCGCGACAGTGCAAAGCTACACGATCTACGCCGCCGCGATGGGACCGCGCGCGGCGACGTCGGACGCCGTCATGGGCCTGATGGCCTGGATGTCCAACGTCGAGCTCGACCCGCTGCTGCGGTCCAAGGGCATGGAGATGCCCTAAAGCCCTAGAGGGCCTTCAGCGACTCCGTCCACGCCGCGATCGTCAGGTCGATGTCGGCCTGGGTGTGGGCGAGGCTCACGTAATACTTGGTCTCGCCCTTCATCAGGCCGCGCTCGCGCAGCAGCTTGTTGAACTTCGCCGCCATCGCCTTGTCGGCCTTCAGCGTGTCGCGATAGTCCTTCACCGGCTGGTCGGTGAACAGGATGTCGAACAGCGGCGGCTCGCCGATCACCTGCGCCTTCACGCCGTTCTTCTTCAGGAGATCCGACAGCGCCGCCATCAGCGTGCGGCCGGTCTTGAAGACCTGGTCGTAGGCGCCGGGCCGCTTCAGCACGTCGAGCGTGGCGAGGCCCGCGATCGAGGCCACGGGATTGCCCGACAGCGTGCCGACCTGGAACAGGAAGTCCTCGTCGGCCATCGCGAGCCGGTCGAAGTGCTTCATGATCTCGGCGTTGCCCGCGATCGCGGCCAGCGCGAAGCCGCCGCCCACGATCTTGCCCAAGGTGCAGAGATCGGGCGTCACGCCGTAATATTCCTGCGCGCCGCCATAGGCGAAGCGGAAGCCGGTCACGACCTCGTCGAAGATCAGCGGGATGCCGTGTTCCTTGGTGACCTTGCGCACGCCCTGGAGGAAGCCGGGCTTGGGCGGCACGAGGCGCTGGAACGGCTCGACGATCACGCCGGCCAGCTCGTCCTTGTGCTCCTTGATCAGGCTCTCGAACATCTCGAGGTCGTTGAAGGCGCAGACCAGCATCTCGTCGGCCACGCTCTTGGGGATGCCCGCCGAATCAGGCGTCGCGCGCGGGAAGTTGCCGGGGTTCTTGGGCGCCAGCGACATCAGCGCATAGTCGCTCATGCCGTGATAGCCGCCCTCGAACTTCAGGATCTTGTCGCGCTTGCGGTAGGCGCGCGCGGCGCGCATCGCGTAGAGGTCGGCCTCGGTACCCGAGCAGACGAAGCGCACCTGCTCGGCGCACGGCACGGCCTCGCAGATCGCCTTGGCGAGCGCGATGCCGTGACGGTTGTTGCCGAAGTAGGTCGTGCCGAGCGGCACCTGCTCCTGGATCGCCTTGGTCACCTCGGGATGGGAATGGCCGATGAACATCGGCCCGGAGCCCAGCAGGAAGTCGACATACTCGCGTCCGGCCTCGTCCCAGATCCGCCCGGCCTTGCCTTCCTTCAGGATGACCTCGGCCGGCATGTTGCCGAAGCTGCCGCCCGGCAGGACCTTCTTGGCCTCGGCGACGAGATCGGCGGTCGGATCGATAGTCTGGACGGACATGAGAACTCCTATTCGATGGGAACGAAAATTGAGTGGCGCAGCTTGCCATCGATCGCCTTGGAGCAATGGCCCTTGCCGCTGGTGTCTTCGACGAGGATCACCTCGCCCGCGCCGATGGTGCGGGTCTCGCCGTCGCTCGCGGAAATCTGCACGCCGGCATCGAGGTTGATGATGTATTGCCGACGCGGCGCCGGGTGCCAGTCGTAGTCGTAGCTGCCCGGCGTCTCGCGAAAGATGATGCCGGTCGCGGGCAGGGTCGCGGAGGTCCTGCCGCCGGGGCCCTTGTTCTTCCATTCGACTTCGATGTCACGGAAGTGAGTTTCGCCCTTTTCGTCGACATATAGGTTATGGATGCGCATGATTTTTTCTCCCGGCCCGAGGCTCGTCTCTTTACGTTTCCGGCGGACAGACTAGAACGAAAGCATGTTCAGGAAACCCGTCAAGGCCGCGCTTTTCGACATGGATGGTCTGCTGATCGACAGCGAGGCGATCTACATCAAGGCGATGCAGGCCGCCGCCCGCAGCCTCGACCGCGAGATGTCGCTCGATTTCTGCCACTCGATGATCGGCATCCCGCGCGCCGAGTGCAACGTGATGATCCAGGAGCTCTACGGCGAGGGCTTCGACATCCACGAACTGCGCGCGGTCTATTCCGAGCATGTGCGCCGGATGATGGAGGAGCGCGTGCCGATCAAGGCGGGCGTCGTCGAGGTGCTCGACCTGCTGGCCGCGCGCGGCCTGCCCTGCGGCGTCGCGACCTCGGCGCTGCGCGCCACCGCCGAGAGCCATCTCGGCCGCGCCGGCCTGCTGCCCCGCTTCGCCACCCTGGTGGCGCGCGACGACGTCGAGCGCGCCAAGCCCTTCCCCGACATCTACCTCGAGGCCGCGCGGCGGCTGGGCGTGCCGCCCGGGAATTGCCTCGCCTTCGAGGATTCGAGCCCCGGCCTCACCGCCGCCCATGCCGCCGGCACGATGGCGATCATGGTGCCCGACATCCTCCAGCCCAGCGACGAGGTGCGCGCCAAGAGCCTGCACGTCGCCGCCGACATGGTCGCGGTGGAACGCCTGCTGAAAGAGCACCTCTGAGACCTCCCTTTTCCCCGTTTTAGAAACAGGAAAATAAAACCGGACGGACTTCGATCAGAGGTCATCATAGGCGCCCTGCGCCAAATCCCCCATCTTGGTCACGTTCACCGATAAAACGCCGGCCCGCCTAGAACTTCTCGACCCACGGACGGACCTCGACCTCCCAGCTCCAGGCGCTGCGGTGCTGCATCAGGGTGCTCCAGTAGACCTCGGCGATGGCGTCCGGATCGAGGTAGCTGTCGGGCGCGTCGGCCGGCACCGGGCGGGCGGCGCTGCGGATGCCGCCGTCGATCACGAAGTGCGCCACGTGCACGCCCTTGGGCGCCAGCTCGCGCGCCATCGATTGCGCGAGCCCGCGCAGCGCGAACTTGCCCATGGCGAAGGTGGCCGACAGCGCGAAGCCCTTCACGCCGGCGGTGGCGCCGGAGAGCAGGATCGCGCCGTGGCCCTTTGGCACCATGCGCCTGGCGGCCTGCTGGGAGACCAGGAAGGCGCCGAAGGCGCTGATCTCGACGGCGCGCTTCACCTCGTCGGGCGCGAGGTCGACGATCGAGCCGCGCACCCGCGAGCTCGCATTGTAGACCACGACGTCCGGCGGCCCGCCCGCGGCCTCGACCGCCTCGAAGAGCGCTGCAACATCGGCGGCGTCGGCGGCGTTGCACCGGTGGACGGCCGCGCCCGTCTCCTTTGCCAGCGCCGCCAGCTTGTCGGTCTGGCGGGCCGCGATGGCGACCTTGAGGCCATTGGTGGCGAACAGGCGCGCCAGCGAGGCGCTGAGGCCGGGGCCGGCGCCCACGATGAGGGCGGATTTGAAGTGCGGTTTGTCGACCATGAGGCGGCCTCGTTGTTCGGGGGATGTCGGGGGTATAGGCTAGACCAACTTTCGCGAAAGGACATGCCATGGACACGATCGCGCCCGTCGCCCGCATCGACGTGATTTCCGACGCCATCTGCCCATGGTGCTACATCGGCAAGCGCAACCTCGAGGGCGCGCTGAAGATCCTGGCCGAACGCGACCAGCTGCACTTCTCCGTGATGTGGCATCCCTTCCAGCTCAATCCCGACATGCCGGCCGAGGGCGTCGAGCGCAAAGCCTATCGCGAGGCCAAGTTCGGCGGCCCGGAGAAGGCCAAGGCGATCGACGAGCGCATCACCGCGACCGCCGCGACCGTCGGCCTCGAGTTCCATCTCGACCGGCTGACGCGCACGCCCAACACGGTGAACGCGCATCGCCTGATCCGCCTGGCCGGACAGGAAGGCGTGCAGGACGCCGTCGTCGAAGCGCTGTTCAAGGCCTATTTCTGCGAGGGCGCCGACATCGGCGACGCCGAAATCCTGGCCGGCGTCGGCGGTTCGGGCGGCCTCGATCCCGACGCCGTGTTCAAGATGCTGAAGGGCGAGGACCATCGCCGCGAGGTGCTGGCCGGCGACCAGATGGCGCGCAACGCCGGCATCCAGGGCGTGCCGAGCTTCGCGTTGCAGGGCCACGTGCTCTTCTCCGGCGCCCAGCCGCCCGAGGAGATGGCCAAGGCTTTCGCGCACGCGTGGGGTATCCTGAAGAAGCAGGTGGCCTGACCCCTCCGTCGGCGTAAGACGCCGCCACCTCCCCATCTGAATGGGGAGGGTTTTTCTTCCCCATTCAGATGGGGAAGTGCCCCCGTCCTACGGGGGCGATGGGGTCATCACTGACTATCCGCGTGGAGGTTCGGCGACGACAGCTTGCCGGTCATGCGCGCGACGTAGCCGCGATTGCCGGTGTTGAGGCGGATCGTCGTGTCGGTCGTGCCCTCGGCCATGCGGTTCTGGCCGCTGATCACCGCGACCGCGTTGTTGCCGTGAACCGTCACGTCGGTCAGCGTCACGGTGCCGCCGCCCAGCGCGACGCCGCCGGCGGAGACGGCATTCTCGTGATTGACGAACGCGTTCAGCACCGCCGAATCGAAGGCGAGCGTATCGCTGAAGATGCTGCCGATGCCCGTCGCGAACTGGGCGAAGGACTGCGCCCCGCTCGCCATGCTGGCCCGCACGGTGCCGCTCACGGTCGTGGCCCCCGCGATGCTCTCGCGCAGGTCGGCGCCCGACACGCCCCGGCCCGTCAGCCGGATGTTGCGCGCATCGACCTTGCCGCCGACCACGACGCCGTAGGACGACGACTTGCCAAAGATGTTGTCGCCCATGGTGCCGCGCAGGAGCTCGTCGACATGCATGCCGAGCAGGCTGCCGTTCGCCTCGATGGCCAGCGCCTGTCCGGAGGCATCGATGGTGCCGGTGAAGTCGACCGCGGCCTTGTAGAACTGGCCGGTCAGCTTGTTGATCCTGAACACGCCGTTCTGGAGCGTGGCGTCGAGGTCGGCATAGTCGACGGTCAGGGCCGCCATCGACATCGCCTTGGCCGAGACGACCAGCGCGGCGTCGAACGAGCGCAGCGCCGTGAGGTTGATCGGCTTGTCGGTCGCCCGGCGCGCCGGCTGGGCATGGCGCGTTTCCGACGGCGCCTCGTCGGGCGACAGCGGCGGCGGCGCCGAATCGTCCTCGATGCCGAGCAGCGTGTCGACCGCCAGGGTCCGCGGCACGTTCAGCTTCGCCACCAGCTTCGGCCGCTTGCCCAGGGTCGCGTCGAGCGTGCCGTTCATGTCGCTGCCGCGCACCGCGAGGTCGCCGGTGAAGACCGCGCGCTCGACGGTGCCCTTCAGCGCCCCGGCCGCGCGCAACGGCCCGAGCGGCCCGGTTTCGTGGCCGCTCGCCACCGAGACGAACTTGCCGGCATCCGGCGTGTCGAGAGCGAACGTGCGGAAGTCGAAGGAGACGGGCTTGGCGAAGCCGAGCTGCCCCGCCACGCGCGCGTCGGTGTCGAGCAGGTGGGCCGCGAGATCGCGCACCGTCACGGCCTCGCGCGTGCCCGCGACCGAGCCCTGGGCGGTGCCGGGGCCGATCCGGCCGTTCATGAACTTCGGCAGCCCCATATAGTCGAGCAGTCTGTCGGTGTCGGGCGAGGCGATGGTGAAGGCGAGATCGAAGCGCGGCACGGTGCCGACATCGTCGACATGGCCGCGCAGCCCGAGCTTCGAGCCCAGCAGGTCGGCCACCTTGATATCCTCGAGCTTCAGCACGTTGCCCTGCCAGGTGGCCTTGCCGACGACGCCGTTCATGGTCTCGCCGCGGTACTGGAGCCGCTTGATGTCGAGCGCGAGACCGATGCTGGGCGCGCCGTCCGGCCTGGCGGCCGACGCGGGCGGCGGCGGCGGGGGTGGCGCCGCCGCGGGCGCCGGCGCGCCCGAGGGCTTGGGCATATAGGCGTCGAGGTCGAAGCGCTCCATGCCGACTGCCAGCGTCGCGGTCATCGGCGCCTTCAGGAACAGCGTGCCGCCCAAGGTGCCCTTGGTGCCGTCGAGCCGGAACGTGCCGTCGCTGAGATCGAGGCCGCCCGCCTTGGCCGCGAGCTTGCCGGTGGCCGAGAAGCTCTCCAGCGCACCGCGCGGCACGCCCGTCGTCTTGACGCCCAGCCACTCGAGCGACTGGCGCAGGTTGCCGGCCGACGCGTTGAACGTGCCCTTGGCCGCATCGGCGTCGATCGCCAGATCGCCCGGCATCGTGGCCTTGAGGCGCGACACGGTGGGCACGCCCTTCCTCATGTCGAAGCTGGCCGACAGGTCGCGGATCGCGGCGTTGTTGTAGATCGCCTCGGCGATCTCGACGGTGACGTCGGCGTCGAGCCTGGTCCACGGCGACGGGCCGACCACGGCGGTCGTCACCTTGGCCGCCGCCACCTCCGGCGACGGCGCGCCGGCCGCGGCCTTCACCGGATTGATGTTGGCCGGCGACACCAGCTCCGACGGGCGGGCGAAGATCTTGATCCATTTGTCGATCTCGAGGCGCGACAGCGAGACCTTGCCCGACAGAGCCGGTGACGGCTTCAGCGCCAGCGCCAGCGATCCCTTGGCCTCGTCCTTGCCCATGCTGGCCTCGAACCCGCCCAGGGCCAGCCGCTCGGGCCCGATCTCGACATCGCCGTCGAAGGCGAAGCGGCCGGCGCCCGACACGTCGAAGTTCGCCTTGTCGCCGCCCACGGCGCCCAGCACCGAATTCACGAAGTCGCTGAGCACGCCGGTCTTCACGGTGAGATGGCCGGCGAGCTTCGCATCGAGCGAGAGCGCGGACGCGAAGCCCTTGAAGTCGAGGCCGCCGCTCGAGACCTTGAGATTGAGCCGCGCGGCATGGCCCTTCTCTGTCGCGGCGGCGAACGCCATGTCGAGCTTCAGCGGCACGCCGTTCACCGTGGCACTGCCGTCGATCTCGAACGGCCCGTCGAACGAGCGCACCGTGGCGCCGGCCTCGACGTTCTCGGCCGCGTAGTGCGTCTTCGTGGCGGGGTCGGTGTAGCTGATCGTGCCGCGCACGATCTCCAGCCGTCCGACCGCGAGATGGAAGCCTTCGCTCGGCTGGTCGGCCTGCTGGCTCTCATTCCCGCCGGGCTTGAACTCCCAGTTGGGCACGCCCTTGGCGTCGGTCTCCAGCACGATCGTCGGCTGGTAGAGCGTGAGCGTGCCGACGGCGATCTGGCCGCGCAGCAGCGCGCCCCAGTCCGGCCGCACCGAGACCCAGCGCACGTCGATCATCTGCGCGCCCGTGGCGCCGACGGCGTTGGCGAAGCGCACGGTGCCCGCGCCGATGCCGGGGACCGGGAACATGCGCAGCCGCATCGGCCCGTCGATCACCAGCTCGCGTCCCGTCGCCTCGCGCACGGCCTGGATCAGGCCGGGCTTGTAGGCCTCGACGTCGACGAGGCCGGGCACGCTCGAGAGCGCGGCGACGACGGCGCCCACGCCGGCGATGGCGATCAACCCGTTTCTGATCCAGTGCACGCGCATGGCAACGCAAATCTCAGGAAAGTTCGTAGCGACGCACCAGCCTGTAGAGAAGCGCGATCGGCAGCAGGCTCACCACGATGAGGAACGAGGCAGCCGCCGTGGCGATCCCGGCGCCGCCGCTTTCCAGCGCCTGGAACATCACGACGGTCAGGGTACTCCACGGCCCACTATAAAGCACGATCGTGGCGGAAAGTTCCGAGGCCACGGTGACCCAGCTCAGCACCATGCCGCTCAGGATGCCGCCCAGCATCAGCGGCACGACGATGCGCAGGAAGGTCTGCAACGGCGAGCGGCCGAGGCTGACCGACGCCTCCTCCAGCGACACGTCGATCTGGTGGACGATGGCGCTGGCCGAGCGCACCGCGAACGGCACCTTGCGCACCGTATAGGCCAGCACGAGGATCAGCGGCCCGCCGGTCAGCACGAGCGCGCCGGCATTGAACGAGACGATGAAGCCGATCGCCAGGACCGTGCCCGCCACGGCGAACGGCAAAGTCGCCAGCACGTCGAGCAGGCTCGCCACGCCGCTGCGGTAGCGCGTCACGACATAGCCCACCGGCACGCCGATCAGAGTGACGGCCAGCGCCGCGGCGGTGGCGAACATCAGCGTGTTGGCGAGCGGCCGCAGCGCGCGGTCGAACAGGAAGGCGAAGTTGTCGAGGCTGAAGTGCGGATGCAGCACGGGCCCGCGGAACTCCATGAACGACAGCACGACGATGGAGAAGAACGGCACCAGCGCCAGGGTCACGACAGCCCAGCAATAGACGGTGGCGAGCGCCTGCACGCCCGCGCCCACCTTGAGCAGCGGCGGCGCCTGGCGGGCGTTGGTGGCGAAGCGGCGGTGCGCGAGGAAGCGGCGCTGGATCAGCAGCACCAGCGTCGTCGTCAGGATCAGCAGCACGCCCAGTACGCCGGCCGACGAGGGGTTGGGCGCGGTCTCGCCGATGAACAGCTTGAACGCCTCGACCGCGAAGATCGGCATGTCCTCGGCCAGCACGAAGGGCACGCCGAAATTCTCCAGGGTCTCGATGAAGACCAGCAGGCCGCCGGCCAGGATCGCCGGCAGCACGATGGGCAGGGTCACCGTCCAGACGGTGCGGCCGGGCGAGGAGCCGAGGCTTTGCGCAGCTTCTTCCATCGACACGTCGACTGCCTTGAAGGCCGCGATCGTGGGCAGCAGCACGTAGGGATAGAGCGTCAGCGTATAGACCGCGACGATGCCGCCCATGCCGTAGATCGAGCCGAAGCCGATGCCGTGCGCCTGCAACCACTGCGTCACGATGCCGGAGCGGCCGAGCAGCAGGACCAGCGCATAGGCGCTGACGAACGAGGGCAGGATCAGGGGCAGCGAGGCCATGGCGAGGATCGCCGACTTGCCGGGGATCGGCAGGCGCGCCAGCGCGAAGGCGAAGGGCACCGCCAGCACGGTCGTGATCAGCGTGGCGGCGACGCCGATCTCCAGCGTGTTGACCACGGCGGCGCGATAGAACGGCCGGCCCAGCATCTTGGTGTAGTTGGCGAAGGTGAAGGCCGTGCCCTCGGCGTCGAGGAAGCTCGCGCCGAACACGTTGACCAGCGGATAGACCAGGAACAGGCCGAGGAAGACGAAGGCGAGGCCGGCGATCGCGAGCGGCAGGCGCTGGCCGTGCGGAATGGCGAACGTCACCGGGCGGCGCTCAGGAAACGACCGTGAGGCGCGAAGGATCGTAGGCGAGGGTCACGACCTGGCCCTCGCGCACGATCTGGCCCGGCGCGTCGAGCAGCACCATCTTCATCACGCTGCCGTTCTCCAGCTTCACGTCGAGCCGCGTGATCGGGCCCAGCATCTCCAGCGCGACGACGGCGCCGGGCAGGCGCGGCCAGCCGACCGGCGCCTCCTCGGCGAAACGCAGCGCCTCGGGCCGCAGCGACACCCACACCGGCGCCGCAAGGCCGAGCGCCCTGGCTTCGACCAGGTTGGTGGTGCCCATGAACTCCGCGGCGAAGCGCGTCGCGGGCTTGCGGTAGATCTCCTCCGGCACGCCGACCTGTTCGAGCCGACCGTGGTTCATCAGGGCGATGCGGTCGGAAACCGACATCGCCTCTTCCTGGTCGTGCGTCACGTAGATGGCGGTGATGCCCAGCGACTTCTGCAACGCGCGGATCTCCGAGCGCATGCTGACCCGCAGGCGGGCATCGAGGTTGCTGAGCGGCTCGTCGAACAGCAGCACGTGCGGGCGGATGACCAGCGCGCGCGCGATCGCGACCCGCTGGAGCTGGCCGCCGGACAGCTCGTGCGGCTGGCGGCCGCCATAGCCCGCGAGCTGGACCATCGCCAGCGCCTCCTCGACCCGCGGCCCGATCTCGGCCGCCGGCACGCGGCGCGCCTTGAGGCCGTAGGCGACGTTGCCCGCGACGGAGAGCGTCGGGAACACGGCGTAGTTCTGGAACACCATGCCGATGTCGCGCACATGGGCCGGCAGCCGGTCGATGCGCCGCTCGCCGAAGCGGATCTCGCCCGCATCGAGCGGCGTGAAGCCCGCGATCATGCGCAGGAGGGTGGTCTTGCCGCAGCCCGACGGCCCCAGCAGGGTGAAGAACTCGCCCTGCTCCACCGTCAGATCGACCCGGTCGACGGCGCGGACGGTCCCGAAGGTCCGGCTCGCGCCTGCGATGACGATGCCGCTCACGTCAGCGCCCCACTTCTAGCGAGAGTCCTGCAACACGTCCTTGATCTGCTCCATCGTCTTGGTGCGCTTGCCGGTCCAGCCCTCCTCGTCGTACTTCAGCAGCTTGACCGACGACAGCGGCGGCAGGCCGCCCGGCAGCGTGGCGAGATCGAGGTCCGAGCGCGTCGGGCGGCGGAAGGTCGCCTTCAGGATCATCTCGCGCACGTCCTTGCGGTTGATGTAGTCGACGAAGACCTTGGCGTTGTCGGTGTTGGGGCCGCCCTTGACGATGCCGACGCCTTCCATCGAGGCGGTCGTGCCGTCGGACGGATAGACGACCTTCACCGGCGCGCCGTTCGACGCCCAGAGCGGGCCGGCATATTCGAGCGAGATGCCGAGCGGATATTCGCCGTTGCCGACGCCCTGGAACACCAGCGACGAGCGGTTCAGCACCTTCATGTTCTTGAACAGCTGGCTCACCTTCTTCCAGCCGGCGTCGCCGCCGCCCCACAGGTCGACCAGCATGGTCACCGTGGCATAGGCCGAGCCGGAGTTGGCCGGATCGGTGAAGGCGATCTTGCCCTTCCACTTCGGATCGAGCAGGTCGGCCCAGCTCTTGGGCCCCTGGTCGGCCGGCACGAGCTTGGTGTTCTGGAGGATGATCAGCAGGTGGAGGTTGTTGCCGATCCACAGATCGTCGGGATCGCGATACTCGGCGGGCGTCGCGTCCTTGTTCTTGGAGGCGTAGGGCGCGAACAGCGCCTTGTTGGTCTGCAAGAGCGAGCGGCTCACGCCCCAGATGATGTCGCCCTGGGGCCGCGCCTTCTCGGCCTGAAGGCGGCGCACCAGCACGCCCGAGCCCGCCGCGACCGGCTCGACCGTGATGCCGGTCTCCTTGGCGAAGGCCTGGAACACCAGATCGTTCAGCGTGCTCTCGTTCGCCGTGTAGACCACGAGCTTCTTCTGGGCCTGCGCGCTGCCTGCCGCGCCGATTGCGCTCACGGCACAAACGAGTGACGCCAGCGTCATCAGCCGGCGCAACCTCGATATCGTCATGCAAATCTCCCGGTTTGCGGTGCGAGGGCCGATTTGAGCCTGTCGCGCTTCCAGCGGCAATGTAGAATATGCAGGCAACGACGTCGCGGCCCCATCACAGGGAGACACGCGGCGCGCATGGGAGGAGAAAATGAGGTCACTGGTCCTGCTGGGCGCCCTCGCGGCGTCGCTCGTCTGCCCCACCGGCGCCGCGTTCGCGCAGAAGTCCGGCGGCATCCTGCACATGTACCACCGCGACAACCCGCCGAGCGCGTCGATCCACGAGGAGGCGACGAACTCGACCGTCATTCCGTTCATGTCGGTGATGAACAACCTGGTGATCTTCGACCAGAGCAAGCCGCAGAACAGCGCCGACGTCATCGTGCCCGACCTCGCCAAGTCGTGGGCGTGGAGCGCCGACGGCAAGGACCTGACCTTCAAGCTCCAGGAAGGCGTGAAGTGGCACGACGGCAAGCCGTTCACGGCCAAGGACGTCGTCTGCACCTTCGACATGCTGATGGGCAAGGGCGAGAACAAGCTGCGCAAGAACCCGCGCGCCTACTGGTACCACAATGTCGACCACGTGACGGCCGACAACGACTTCCAGGCGACCGTGCATCTCAAGCGCCCGCAGCCGTCGCTGCTCACCCTGCTCGCCTCCGGCTTTTCGCCGATCTACGCCTGCCACGTCTCGGCGGCGCAGATGCGTACCCGTCCGATCGGCACCGGCCCGTTCAAGTTCGCCGAGTTCAAGCAGAAGGAAAGCATCAAGCTCGTCCGCAATCCGGACTACTGGAAGAAGGGCCGGCCCTATCTCGACGGCATCGAGTTCACCATCGTGCCAAACCGCGCGACCGCGATCCTGAGCTTCGTCTCGGGCCGCTTCGACATCACCTTCCCCTGGGAAGTGACGATCCCGCTGCTCAAGGACGTGAAGAAGCAGAAGCCCGACGCGATGTGCACCGTCACGTCGATGAACAACAGCACCAACCTGATCCTGAACCGCGACGCGCCGCCGTTCGACAATCCCGATCTGCGCAAGGCGCTCTCGCTCGCCATCGACCGCAAGGCCTTCATCGACATCATCAACCAGGGCGACGCCCAGGAAGGCGGCACCATGCAGCCGCCCAAGGACGGCGTGTGGGGCCTGCCCGACGAGGTCTATTCGGCGATTCCCGGCTACGGCCACGACGTGGCCAAGAACCGCGAGCAGGCCCGCGAGCTGATGAAGAAGGCGGGCTACGGCCCCGACAAGCACCTCAAGCTCAAGGTCGCGACCCGCTCGATCTCGCTCTACAAGGATCCGGCGGTCATCCTGGCCGGCCAGCTCAAGGAGATCTGGATCGACGCCGACGTCGACATCATCGAGACCGCGCAATGGTTCCCCAAGGTCGCCCGCAAGGACTACTCGGTCGGCCTCAACACCACCGGCAACGGCGTCGACGATCCCGACCAGAACTTCTACGAGAACTTCGCCTGCAAGTCGGAGCGCAACTACACCGGCTACTGCAATCCCGAGATCGAGAAGCTGTTCGACGTCCAGAGCCAGGAGAAGGACGTCGAGAAGCGCAAGAAGCTCGTGTGGGAGATCGACAAGAAGCTGCTCGAGGACGGCGCCCGCCCGATCATCATGTGGAACCGCGCCGCGATCTGCATGCAGCCCTACGTCAAGGGCTACGTGCCGGAAGTGAACAGCGTCTACAACGGCTTCAGGTTCGAGGACGTCTGGCTCGACAAGTAGTCGCGCCTCAGTCGCGCACCACGATCACGCCGCGCGGCGCCAGCACCAGCGCCACGGCAGTGCCGGGCGGCAACGGCCGCTCGACCCGCGGGCACGTCGCGAACAGCGTGCCCGCCGCGGTGTCGATCGAATACTCCATGTGCGTGCCGAGATAGCTCGCCTTGGCGATCGTGCCGGCGAGCGCCCCCGCCGGACCGGGCGCGGTCTCGACCGCGATCGCCTCGGGCCGCACCGCGACGGTCGCCTCGCCGTCCGGCGCCGCGCTGTCGGCGACCTCGATCCCGGTGTCGCCGAGCCGCACCCGCACGCGCGCGGCGTCGATGCGCCGTACGGTGCCGCGCGCCGGATTGGACTCGCCCATGAAGCGCGCCAGGAACGGCGTCGCGGGCTTCTCGTAGAGCTCGCGCGGGCTGCCCTGCTGCTCGATGCGGCCGGCATTCATGACGATGATGCGGTCCGACACCGCCATCGCCTCCTGCTGGTCGTGCGTCACGTAGACCACCGTGAGGCCGAGCCGGCGCTGCAGCTCGCGGATCTCCTCGCGCATCTGGCGGCGCAGGCGGGCATCGAGGTTGCTGAGCGGCTCGTCGAACAGCAGCACCGACGGCTTCAGCACCAGCGCCCGCGCCACCGCCACGCGCTGCTGCTGGCCGCCCGACAGTTCCGAGGGCTGGCGCGCGTCGAAGCCGGTGAGGCCCACCGTCGCCAGCCCCTCGCGCGCCCGCTGCGTGGCTTCCTCCCGCCCGACCGACGAGCGGCGCAGGCCGTAGGCCACGTTCTCCAGCACGCTCATGTGCGGGAACAGCGCATAGGACTGGAACACCATGCTGACGTCACGCTGCGTCGCCGACAGGTGCGTGACGTCGCGTCCCGCGATCTCGATGCGGCCGGCGCTCGGCAGTTCCAGGCCTGCGATCATGCGCAGGGTCGTGGTCTTGCCGCAGCCCGACGGGCCGAGCAGCGTGACCAGCGTGCCGGTCTCCACCGTGAAGCTGACGCCGGACACCGCCGTGGTCGTGCCGTAGCGCTTCACGACGTCGGTGAACTGGACGCTCATGCGCGGCCTCCCTGGGTCTGGAGCGCGCGCCGGCCGAGGCGGCGGTCGCCGACCAGGAACTGGATCAGCAGGATCGCCGCCAGCATCAGCACGATCAGCGCGCAGCTGTAGGCGATGGCGAGCCCGTAGTCGCCGTTGATCACGCGCAGGATGATGTAGGTCGTGGCGAGGTCGTACTCGGCCGTCACCAGGAAGACCACGGCGCTCACCGTCGTGACGGCGCGCACGAAGCCGTAGACCAGCGCGCCGACCACCGCCGGCCGCAGCAGCGGCAGCACGACATAGAACAGCGTCTGCGGCGCGCGGCCGCGCAAGGTCGCCGAGGCCTCGTCGAGGCTGCGGTCGATCTGGCTCATCGCCGCCATGCCGGCGCGCAGGCCGACCGCCATGTTGCGGAACACGAAGCACAGCACGATGATCAGCGCCGAGCCGGTGATCTCGAGCGGCGGCACGTTGAAGGCGAAGACATAGGCCACGCCGATTACCGTTCCCGGCACCGCGAAGCTCAGCATCGTGACGAACTCGAGCGCGCCGCGGCCCGCGAAGCGCTGGCGCACCAGCAACCACGCAGCCAGCAGCCCCAGCGCGGCGGTGAGCGGAGCCGCGATCGCCGCCAGCTTCACCGTCGTCCAGAACGAGTTCCACGCCGCGCCCGACCAGATCACGCCGTCGGGCGTGCGCTCGATGGCGAAGGCCTTGACGTAGTGGGCGAAGGTCGGCGTGTAGTCGCGGCCCCACACCTTCACCAGCCCGCCCACGAAGGTGAAGCCGTAGAGCAGCAGGGTGAACGCGGCCCACGGCAACGCGACCCACTTGGCGATCCGCCGCGCCGCGGCCGGCAGCGGCGTCGGCAGGCCGGCATCGCCCTTGCCCGAGATGGTGGCGTAGGAGCGGCCGCCGACCAGCCGGCGCTGGAGGAAGAAGGCGCCGAGCGCCATCGCCAGCAGCAGCAGCGCCAGCGCCGCCGCGCGGCCGTAATCGAGCTGGGCGCCGACCACGGCGAAGTAGATCTCGGTCGACAGCACGCCGAAGCTGCCGCCCAGCACGATCGGATTGCCGAAGTCGGCGATGCTCTCGATGAAGCCCACGAGAAAGGCATTGGCGAGGCCCGGCACCATCAGCGGCAGAGACACCGTCGTGAAGGTGGCCCAGCGGTCCGCGCGCAGGGTCTGCGACGCCTCCTCCAATGTCGGGCTGACGCCCTCGACGACGCCGATCAGGACCAGGAAGGCGACCGGCGTGAAGGCGAAGAGCTGGGCCAGCAGCACGCCCGGGAAGCCGTAGATCCAGCGCGTCGGCGGCACGCCCAGGCCCCAGTCGAGCAGCTGGTTCACCAGCCCGGAGCGGCCGAACACCAGGATCAGCGCCAGGCCGATCACGAACGGCGGCGTGATGATCGGCAGCACCGTCAGCACGCGCAGCATCCTTTTGAAGCGGAACGAGGTGCGCGTGACGATCAGCGCGAACGACAGCCCCAGCGCGGTCGAGCCGATGCCGCAGCACAGCGCCAGGAACAGCGTGTTCCACGCCACGCCGCAGGCGCCGCCGCCCGCGAGGCAGCGCAGGCTCCAGATCTTGGACTCGGCCAGCCGCTCGACCATCAGCAGCGGCTTCAGCGCGCCGTCCTGGTCCTGGAAGGCCTGCGCCAGGATGTGCAGGATCGGCCAGGCGGTGAACAGCAGGATCGACGCCGTCACCGCCGTCATCGCGCCCGCCACGAACGCGTCGCCGCCGAAGGCGCCGCGCAGCGCGAGGCCGATCGACAGCAGCGACAGCAGCGCGATCAGGACCAGCGTGCCGCCGGCGCCGATGCCGAACTGGCGCCCGTCGAGCTCGCCGAACAGCGCCGTCAGCCACGCGCCGTTCCAGCCGCGCAAGCCGACGCCGAATGCCTGGGCGGCGAACAGGACGAGGCCGGCCCCGCTCGCCAGCACCAGCGCGGTGCCGCGGCGGCCGGGCGTCATCGGCGCGATCGAGACAAGGAAGCACAGGACGAGCGCCGCGAGCACCGGCGTCAGCCACCACCGGCCGTGCGCCATCACCTGCGCTAGACCGCTGCCGGCCTCCTCCGTCGACCACAGGCCCGCGATCCAGCCGCCTGAACCCAGCCCCTCCTCGAGCCCGTACCAGGGCAGCAGCACGGCCGCGAGCAGCGCCACGGCCGACCAGGCCAGCGCCGCACGCGCGATGACCGGAGGGCCGCTCATCTGAAGTGCCAGCGGCTTCCTTGGGACGGGAGGATGAAGCGCACGCCGAGATCGTTGGCGGCGCTCAGCTCGTCCTGGATCTTCTTCTGCGGCTGCTCGCGCGTCAGCGAATATTTGATGTGGGTCACGATCACCGGCAGCCCGGCCAGCGCGCCGCCGCCCGCGGCGCGGTCGAGATCGTGCAGCGACGCCATCAGCCATTTCGGTGTCAGGTGCCCGAAGAGCTGCGCGTCGGGCCGGTCGCTGGTGTACGACACCTCGATCAGGATGGCCTTCAGCCGGCGCTGCTTGACCCGCTCCGCCACCGCCAGCCAGACGTCGCCGAGACGCGCGCCCTTCTCGACCGCGTCCGGGCCGGTGTCGCCGAAGCACAGCACGGCGTCGTTATCGCTCTCGATCAGGAAGGCCGTCGATTCGACGCCGCCATGGCTGAGCGGAAACGCCGTCACGCGCATCTTGGTGTCGCGCAACGGCGTGGCAACGCCCGGCGCGAGATCGACCATCGTGTACTTCTTGAGCTGCGGATCCTTGCCGCGATCGGTGAAGTTCGGCCACGCCTGCCAGTTGAAGTAATTGTCGACCAGCGCGGCGTTGACCGAGGCGAGGCCGTAGATCGGCTTCTTGCTGTCGTCGGGCGACGCCACGACCAGCCCCGCGACATGGTCGAGATGGGCGTGCGTGATGAGATAACCCTTGATGCGTTGCGTCAGCACATGGCCGACGCGGCTCTCGGCCGATCCTGGCGTCAGGCGGACGTCGCCCAACGAGCCGCGCTCCTCGGCGACGCGCAGGCCGTTCACCAGCGTGCCCGCGTCGCAGGTCACCGCGCGGTCGTCGTCGTGCGGCCGGATCAGATGCGCGCTGAGATTGCCGTCCTGGATGCCGCCCAAGGCGCCCAAGCTCACGATGTCGAACCCGTCGGCGGCCTGCACGGCGACCGGCAGGACCACCGCCACAAACGTCGCGAGCAGACGGGGCCAGGGTTGCATTGTCAGGGCTTGGGCAGGTTGCCTACTTCGTTGTCCCAGCGCGAGATCAGCCGCTTGCGCTCGGCCGACTTGCCGTACTTCGCCTGATCGTAGTCGATCAGCTTCATGTCGGCGAACTTCGGCGCCTCCGGCGGCACCGGCGTCGCCTTGTTCGACGGCACCTGGAACTGCTTGGCCTGGGCGCCGAGCTTCTGCGCCTCGGGCGTCAGCGCCCAGTCGTAGAACTTCCTGGCGTTGGCCATGTTGCGCGCGCCCTTGACGATGCTCATCGAGCCGATCTCGTAGCCGGTGCCCTCGCACGGCGTCGCGGTCTTCACCGGGAAGCCGGCCAGCGCTTCGGTAACGCCGTCATGCACGAAGGAGATGCTGACGCTGGTCTCGCCGCGCGCCACCGCCTTCATCGGCGCGGTGCCCGAGCGGGTATAGGCGTTGATGTTGGCGTGCAGCTTCTTCAGGTAGTCGAACGCCTTGTCCTCGCCCATCAGCTGGACCAGCGTCGCGATCGCGACATAGGCCGTGCCCGACGAGTTGGGATTGGCCATCTGAATCTCGCCCTTGAACTCGGGCTTCAACAGGTCGGCCCAGCAGGCGGGCGCGGCGGCCTTCTTCTTGGCCAGCAGCTCGGTGTTGAAGCCGTAGCCCAGCGCACCGGCGTAGATGCCCACGGTCTTGCCGCCGGAATCGGTGTTCTGCTTCACCGCCCAGGGATGCAGCTCGGCGAGCTTCGGCGACTTGTAGGCTTCCGTCAGGTTCTCCTCGGCGGCCTGCAAGTGCGGATCGCCGGTGCCGCCGAACCAGACGTCGCCCTTGGGGTTCTGCGCCTCGGCCTTGAGCTGCGCGATGGTCTCGCCCGAGCCTTTCTGCGTCATCGACACCTTGATGCCGGTCGCCTTCTGGAACTCGTTGGCCGCCAAGGTGCACCACTCGACCTGGACCGAGCAGTAGACGTTGACCGTGCCCTGCGCGGAGGCGGGCACCGCCGACAGCGCGAGCAGAACGGCCGCACCCGCCGCCGCATACCGGTTCATCGAGACCATGGTTCTCTCCTATGCCAAGAGATGGATATTGGCGGGATCGACGCTGACTTTCACCTCGTCGCCCACGTCGAACGTGCCGGTGCGGAAGGCATCGCTGCGGCAGGCCTGCAATCGCGTGCCGCCCAGCAGGATCTCGTAGTCGGTCTTTTCGCCGAGGAACGTGCGTTGCAGGATCTTGCCGACGCCCGCCTCGCCGGCGCGTCCGGGCGCCATGTCGATCATCTCGGGCCGCACGACCAGCTTCACCGCCGATCCGGCGGCGAGCTTGGCGCCGAGCGGCACGCGCACGCCTTCGAACTCCACGTCGCCGCCCGCCACCACGCGCCCCGCCAGCAGGTTGGTGCGGCCGATGAAACGCGCCACGAACTCCGTCGCCGGCGTGTAGTAGAGATCGCGCGCCGTGCCGTCCTGGACGATCTGGCCGCGCTCCATGACGGCGATGCGGTCGGAGATCGCCATCGCCTCTTCCTGGTCGTGCGTCACATAGACCGTCGTGATGCCGATACGCTTCTGAAGGCTGCGGATCTGCTCGCGCATCTCCACGCGCAGCTTGGCGTCGAGGTTCGACAACGGCTCGTCGAACAGCAGCACCTTGGGCTGGAACACGACGGCGCGGGCCAGCGCGACCCGCTGCTGCTCGCCGCCGGACAGTTGATGCGGCTGCTGGCGCTCGTACTTCGCGAGGCCGACCAGCTCCAGCACCTCGGCGACGGCGCGCACGATCTCGCCCTCGGCCTTGCCCTGCACGCGCAGGCCATAGGCCACGTTCTCGAAGATCGAGAGATGCGGGAACAGGGCGTAATTCTGGAAGACGAAGCCGATGCCGCGCTTGTTGGGCAACACGTGCGTCACGTCGCGCCCGTCGATCGAGATGGTGCCGCCGTCCGGCTCCTCGAAGCCTGCGATCATGCGCAAGGTCGTCGACTTGCCGCAGCCCGAGGGCCCCAGCAAGGTCAGGAGTTCGCCCTCGGCGACCGAGAGATCGACGTCGCGCACGGCATAGACCTCGCCCTTCACTGTATGGTCGAAGCGCTTGGACACGCGGTCGAGGCGAATGCTGATCGGCGCCATGCCGCTACCCTCCGAGAAGACTGCGGGCGGCCGCCCCGGCGGTCGGCGCCCGGAAACGCGCCAGCACGGCGCTGAGGCCCCACACCACCGCGAACACCACGACGATCACGAACACCGAGAAGGCAGCGGCCGGTCCCAATGCCAGTTCGGTCATGTTTTCCAGGATGCGCACGGTGATCAGCGTCCAGCTGATCGACACCAGGAATATGGTGGCGCTGATCGCCGTCATCGAGCGGATGAAGACGACGCCGAGGCCCGCGAAGAAGGCCGGCACGATGAGCGGCAGGGTGACACGGCGGAAGGTCTCGCCGCTGCCCGCGCCCAGGCTCGACGAGGCTTCCTCGAGGCTGCGGTCGATCTGTTGCAGCAGCGCCACCGTGGCGCGGATGCCGGTCGGGCTGTAGCGGAAGACGTAGCAGGCCACGATGATCAGCATGCCGCCGGTCAGCGCGATCGGCGGGTCGTTGAATGCCATCAGGTAGGCGATGCCCACGATGGTGCCCGGCAGCGCATAGTTGATGATGGTCACGATCTCCATCGCGCGGCGACCGGGGAAGCGGCGGCGCGCCAGCAGGTAGCCGACCAGCACGCCGTAGAAGCCGCCGAGCGGCATGCCGACCAGGGCGATGATCAGCGTGTCGCGAATCGCCGGCAGGCCCTCGGTGAAGATCACACCGTAGTGCCGCCAGGTGAAGGTCTCGTTGGCGCCGAAGGCCACGACGAACGAGGCATAGACCAGCAGGGCGTAGAAATAGACGATCACGATGGCCACCAGCGCGCAGGCCACGACCAGCCCCACCGAGGCGCCGGGCGCCATCGCGCGGGTGCGCGAGCGCTGGCCGACCTTGCCGGTCACGGTGACGTAGACGCGGCGCCCGACCCAGTAGCGTTGCAGCAGGAACACCGCCGCCGCCGGCACCAGCAGCATCAGCGACAGCACCGCGCCGCCCTTGAAGTCGAACATGCCGGTGATCTGGAGGAAGGCCTGCGTCGGCAGGACGGCGAAGCTGTTGCCGGCCAGGATCAGCGGCGTCGCGAAATCGGCCAGCGAGGCCGCGAACAGCAGCAGGAAGGTGTTGGCGAAACCCGGCACGCAGAGCGGCACGGTGACGGTGCGGAAGATGCGCCAGCGCGAGCCGCCGAGGCTGAACGCCATCTCCTCGAGATTGGGATCGATCGCCGCCAGGATCGGCCGCAGGGTGAGATAGCCGATCGGAAAATAGGTCAGCGTCTCGGCGAGTGCGGTGCTCCAGAAGCCGTAGGCGCTGACATTGTCGAAGCCCAGCAGGTGATGGCTGATGAAGCCCTTGGGTCCGAACGAGAAGATGATCGCGATCGAGGTCGTGAACGGCGGCGAGACCAGCGGCAGCAACGCCGTGGCGTCGAGCAGGGTGAGCCAGCGCCGGCCAAGTCCCGCCCGTGTCGCGGTGAGCGCGAACAGGAAGCCCAGCAGCGTGCCCATCACGCCGACCGCGGTCGCCAGGATCAGACTGTTGACGAAGGCGGCGCGATTGCTGGGATCAGCGATGCCGTCGAGCAACGGTTGGGCCGTGAACTTGCCTTCGTCGCTGAACGCCCGCACCAGCAGCTCGAACAGCGGATAGAGGACGAACAGCGCCAGCAGCAGCCAGAGAATGACGACGGCGCCGAGCAGCGCCGGATCCCGCAGGAACCGGCGCCCCTCGGAGACGAATCCGCGGGCCATCGTTACTGCGAGCCGAGGACTTCCTTGATCCAGCGGTCGACGATGCGCTTGCGGTTGGCGCCGGCGTATTCGTCGTCGATCGGGAAGACCTTGGCGTCCTTCAGCACGGCGGCGAGGCTGGCCTCGGTCTTCACGTCGGGATTGGCCGGCACGAAGTTGACCTTGTGCGCCGCGAGCTTGGACTGCATGGCAGCACTCGTGGCGAAGTCGATCAGCTTCTTGCCGCCCTCGGGGTTCTTGGCGCCCTTGATGAGCGCGATCGCCTCGGCCGACGAGCCGATGCCTTCCTTGGGGAAGCTGATCACGACGTCGTAGCCCTTGGCCTTGGTCTCGAGCGCGTCGACGATGAAGAAGATGCCGCCGCCCGCCTGGCCGAGGCCGACCGGCAAGGTGCCGCCGCCGCCGCTCTTGGTATAGACCTGCACATTCTGGCGCAGCTTCTTCAGGTAGGCGAAGCTCTTCTCCTCGTCGCGCTTGTTGACCTCGAGCACCGAGAAGATGCGGGTCACCGCCGTGCCCGAGGTGCGCGCGTCGGCCATCTGGAGCTGGTTCTTGTAAGCCGGGTTCAGCAGGTCGTCCCACGACGCCGGCGCCTGGAGGCCCTTGCTCTTCAGGAAGGCGGCGTTGGTCATGAACACCAGCGGATCGTCGGCGATGGCCGTCCACTGGCCGTCGGCATGCTTGAAGCGGGCCGGCAGCTTGTCGAAGGACGGCGACTTGTAGGGCGCGAAGATGCCTTCCTTGATGCCGGCGGCGAAGGTCTCGACCGGGCCACCAAACAGCACGTCGATGCGCGGGTTGTTCTTCTCGGCGATCACGCGGGCCAGCGCCTCGCCCGACGAGAAGCGGATGAAGTTGACCTTGATGCCGGTCGCCTTCTCGAATTCCTCGAACATCGGGCGGGCATAGTTCTCCGGCCAGATCGAATAGACATTCACCGGATCGGCAGCCTGGGCGGCAGCGAGGCCGGACATCCAGCCGATGGCCGCAATGGCCAGGAAACGAAGCAACTTCATGGGTCCCCTTCCCCTATGTGACAGTTTTATTACTTGGGGAGATATTGGCCCGGTCCGCCGGGACCGTCCATCCCAAGACGCGCGGGTGCGTCCTTATTTCTGGCTGCGCCGGATCTTCTGGATCGCCTCGTCGAGCGCCGACAGGAAGCGCGAGCGGTCGCGTTGCGTCATGGGCTTGGGTCCGCCCGTCACTTCGCCCATGGCGCGCAGGTTCGAGAGCAGCTCGCGGTTGGCCATGGCCATGCCGATCGAGGCCGGGGTGAACGGCACGCCGGTGTTGCCGATCACCGCCGCCCCGGCCTTGAGGCTGCGGTCGGCGAGCGGGATGTCGGCGGTGACCACGATGTCGCCCGGCCCCACCCGCTCGGCGATCCAGTTGTCGGCCGCGTCGAAGCTGTCGCTCACCACGACCTGCTCGATCCACGGCTGGCGCGGCACGTTCATCCACGCGTTGCTGACGACGAAGACCTTGAGCCCATAGCGTTCGGCGACGCGATAGACCTCGGCCTTCACCGGACAGGCGTCGGCGTCGATGTAGATCGCCGTCAAAAGTCGTACAGCCGCGCCGGATTGTCGACCAGGATACGGTTGCGCACCTTCTCGTCCGGCGCCCACTTGCCCAGCAGCTCGAGCAGCGGCGGCGTCTTCATCATCGGCTTGTAGAAATGGACGTGCGGCCAGTCGCTGCCCCACACCATGCGGTCGGGCGCCGCCGCGATCAGCGCCTGCGGCATCGCCAGGGTATCGGCGTAGTCGGCGAGATCGTCGGTGGCGCGATAGGCGCCCGACAGCTTCACCCAGGTATTGCCGCCCTTCACCATGTCGAGCAGCGCCTTGAAGGCGGGATGCCCGACGTTCTCGGCATGCGGGATCTGGGCGATGTGGTCGATCACGACCGGCAGCTTCAGTCTGGACAGTTGCGGCGCGCCCTTCAGCAGGTTGGGCGGATCGATCAGGAACTGCATGTGCCAGCCCATCGGCGCGATGCGCTCGGCGAGCCGATCCATGGCGTCGAAGCCGACGCCGCCGCCGACCCAGACATTGATACGCAGGCCGCGCACGCCCACGTCGTGCAATGCCTGGAGTTCCTTGTCCGAGACGTCGGGATCGCACACCGCCACGCCGCGCAGGCGCTTGGGATGATGCTTCAGCGCCTCGATCATCAGCCGGTTGTCGGTGCCGTGCACGGAGACCTGGACCAGCACGCCGCGGTCGCAGCCCAGCCCGTCGAGCATCGCGATGTATTCCGCTTCCGTCGCCTCCGGCGGCGTGAAGCCGCGCGTGGCCACGAACGGATACTTCACCCCGTCGCCCACGACGTGGGCGTGGGTATCGCAGGCTCCGGCCGGCATCTTCCAGGTCGGACGCGACATGCCCGGCAGCGGGCCGGCGCAAACGGGCGCCGAGGCGGTGGCGAGGGGATGATGGAGGGGAGCACTCATTTCAGCACCGTAATCTTCTTGCGTTCAATCAGATCGAAGTCGATCTCGGCGCCGAGGCCGGGACCGTTGGGAACATGCACCATGCCGTCGCGGCCGACGACGATGTCATGCACGAGGCCGTATTTCTGCGCCGCGTCCGGCAGCAACACCTCGAAGAAGGTGGTGTTCTTCAGCGAAGCGATGACATGCAGGTTCGCCACGTTGTTCAGCGAATTGCCGCCATGATGGACCTCGTAGCTCATGCGGAAGGCCTCGGCGAGGTGCGCGGTCTTCACCAGCGTGGTGATGCCGCCCTTCACCGCCACGTCGCCGCGCAGATAGTCGGTCGCCTGGTTCATGATCCAGGGCTGGTAGGATTCGAGACCGGCGATCGGATACTCGGTGGCGAGGATCGGGATGGCGAGATGCTGCTTCAGCTTCACGTAGTTGTAGATGTCCTGATCGTGCAGCGGATCCTCGTACCAGTAGAAGCCCAGCTCCTCGACCGCCTTGCCGACGCGCAAGGCGGCGGGGAAATCGTAGGCCCAGGTCGAGTCGAGCATGATCGTGTAGTCGCCGACGGCGCGCCGCACGGCCTCGCAGACCTTGATGTCCTTCCGCCAGTCCGTCGGCGGATGGATCTTGTAGGCGGCCCAGCCATATTCCTTGTATTCGAGCGCTTCCTGCGCGTACTCCTCCGGCGTCTTCAGCACGGCGGAACTGGCATAGGCCGGCACCGACTCGCGATAGGTGCCGAGCAGCCGATGGATCGGCTGCCCCATCGCCTTGCCGACCAGATCCCACAACGCCACGTCGGCCGCGCCGATCGCGCGCACGCCGGCATGGCGTTGCTTGCGCCAGAGGTCGGCGACGATGGCCTCGCGCATCATCGGGTCGCGGCCGACCAGGAATTGCTTGAGGTGCGTGATCAGCCCCTGCCCATCGGTCGTGGCCGAATTCGATGCCGAACCCAGGAACGCATGGCCCTCGAGGCCCTGGTCGGTGATCAGCCGCAGCAGGCCGAGGGCGCTCGAGCCCGCGAACTTGGCGTGAAAGCCGTACTGCGTGGGCGGGATGTCGTCCCACGCGAACAGGGTCAGGGTGACGGCGGTGATCTTCATGTCGTTTCCTCCAGGACTTTTCGTTCCGCGCCGAACGGGTCGTTCTCGACCCGCGAATCGAGGTCGAACACCATCGTCGGCCGCGTCGTCGGTGTGTAGGCGGGCCAGCCGGGCTTGCCGTCGCGCGCAAAGGCGATCCAGGCTCGGGCCATCGTCTTGCCGAGCGCGAGCCGCGCCGGGTCGTTGCCCGTCAACTCGGCGGTCTCGAGATTGTCGAACACGAAGGGGATTTCCAGCGTGTGACAGGAGCGCAGCCGGCCGCCCAGCACCGGCGTTTCCCAGGCGAACAGATAGACGAACACGTCGGCGGCCTTCTGCGCCATCTTGCGCTCGGCGATGGTGAGCGACAGCCCGCGCACGCCGAAATCGCCCACGATCGTGAGGCCGAGCGTTGCCGCATCCATCTTCAGCTGCGCCTTGCGATAGCCCGCGATCACCGCTTCGGTGCGCGCGCCGAGATAGGCGCGCAG
This sequence comes from Pseudomonadota bacterium, assembly GCA_018240695.1. Classification (GTDB taxonomy): domain Bacteria; phylum Pseudomonadota; class Alphaproteobacteria; order Reyranellales; family Reyranellaceae; genus Reyranella. The sequence goes on from JAFEFH010000025.1 coordinate 29,604, forward strand.
TGCCTCGGGCAGGTTCTCGAACGTGGCGCCGGTCACCCAGGGTTGGTGCCCCAGGAACAACGTCATCTCGTCCTTGTTCGAGCCGATCATCAGCGGCACGTCGCGCGACGGCTCCGGTGCGTCCGGCGCGAACGGGCCGCCGGGAAAGAAGCCGCCGTCGATCACCGGATTGAAGCCCAGCCGGCGGCGGTCGGCGAACGCCGAGCGCGCGACCGTCGCCTGTACGGTGTTCTGCGCCTCGAGGATCTTCGCGACAGGCAGGCCGCGCAGCTCGCCCGCTTTCTTTGGGTCGAGACCGACGGCGTCGAGGAATTGCCGGGCCGTCTTGGCGCCGTCCTCTCGATTGGCCATCTGCACGGCGGGCCCGCTCTGGATGACCGCCTTGTGGAACAGGCCCTTGGCCGAGGGCAGCGCCATCAGCACGCTGACCTTCGCGCCGCCGCCCGACTCGCCGAAGATCGTGACATTGCCGGGATCGCCGCCAAACTGCGCGATGTTGGCTTTCACCCATTCGAGCGCCGCCACGATATCGCGCACGCCCGCGGTGCCGGCGCCCTCGAAGTCGCCTGCCATGTCCTCGAGATGGAGATAGCCCAGCGCGCCCAGGCGATGGTTGAACGATACGACCACGACCTCGTCGAGGCGGCAGAGATTGGCGCCGTCCGACCACGGCGAGGAGCCCGAGCCGGTGATGAACGCGCCGCCGTGGCACCAGAACAGCACGGGCTTCCTCTTGCCCGTGACACCCGACGTCCAGACATTGAGATAGAGACAGTCCTCGCTCGTCTTCTCGCGGCCGCCGAGAGTGAATATCTTCAGCAGATCCGGCGGGAGGCCGAACACGTTCGTCGCCTGCACGGCCATGTTGCCGTAGCACATGGCCTCGCGAACGCCCGTCCATTTCTCCACCGGCACGGGTGGGCGAAACCGCTTTTCGCCGAGCGGAGCGGCGGCATAGGGGATGCCCTTGAAAACGCCGACGCCACGGTCGTTCACACCTTGTAGGCGCCCGTCCGCCGTTTCGACGACGATGGTATCCATGCGTTGCCCCCTTCGGATGGAAGTATAGACTGCGGACATGAACGACAAAGTAAAAGCCGAGCTGGCCCCCACCGGCGTTCTGCGCGCCGGTATCAACCTTTCCAATTTCCTGCTGGTGACGGGTCGCTCCGCCGACGGCAGTCCCGAAGGCGTCTCGCCCGACATGGCGCGCGCCATCGCCGACAAGCTCGGCGTGCCGCTGCAACTCATTCCGTTCAAGTCGCCCGGCGAACTCGCCGACCAGGCGGAGAACAACGTGTGGGACATCGGCAACATCGGCGCCGAGCCGCAGCGCGCCCAGACGATCTCCTTCACCGCCGCCTACTGCGAGATCGAGGCGACCTACATGGTGCCCGGCGGTTCGCCGATCAAAGCGATCGCCGACGTCGACAAGAAGGGCGTGCGCATCGTCGTCGCCGCGCGCGCGGCCTATTGCCTCTGGCTCGAGAACAACATCAAGAACGCCGAGCTCGTGCAGGTGACCGGCGCGGACGCCACCCTGAAGAAGTTCGTCGACGACAAGTTCGACGTCATGGCGGGCCTGCGGCCGGGCCTCATCAAGGATGTCGAGAAGATCGCCGGCGCGCGCATCCTCGACGGCAAGTTCTCCGCCGTGCAGCAGGCTGTCGGCACCCCCAAGAAGAACACCGCCTCGGTCGCCTTCTTGTCGCAGTTCGTCGAGGAGGCCAAGAAGTCCGGCCTCGTCGCCAAGCTGATCGAGAAGCACAAGGTGAAGGGCCTGTCGGTCGCGCCGCCCGCCTAGGGCTGGGGCGATCCGTCCACACTTTATGTAAGGCAACCTTCGGCATCCCCGGGCGTTCCATCGACGTCTGCGGGGGAGTTTTGCGATGGCGGCCGATACAGCTACGTCCGTTCAGCACGGTGCGAACGTTGGCGCCTCGACCGCACCCGCTCCGCGCGGCAAGGGCAAAAACCTTAACCCCGAACTGTTCGATTTGTTGCATGCGCTGGAGGCGATGCGCGCCGGCGATTTCTCGGTGCGCCTGTCCACCGAGTCCGATGGGCCGCTGGGCCGCATTGGACTGTTGTTCAACGACATCGTCGCGGCCAACCAGAACATGGCCCAGCAGCTCGAGCGCATCGGCAAGTCCGTCGGCGAAGAGGGCCGCACCCGCCAGCGCGTGAAGTTCGGCATCTCGACCGCCGCCTGGGGCGAGATGGAGAGTTCGGTAAACGGGCTGATCGACGATCTGGTGTGGCCGACCACCGAGGTAACCCGCGTCGTGTCCGCCGTGGCGCAGGGCGATCTGCTGCAGACCGTGCGGCTCGACGTCGACGGCCGGCCACTCAAGGGCGAGTTCCTGCGCTCGGCCAACATCGTCAACACGATGATCAAGCAGCTCTCGGTGTTCACGTCCGAAGTGACGCGCGTGGCGCGCGAGGTCGGCACCGACGGCAAGCTCGGCGGCCAGGCCAAGGTGAGCGAAGTGACGGGCGTGTGGCGCGAGCTGACCGAGAGCGTCAACTCGATGGCCAACAATCTGACGGCCCAGGTCCGCAACATCTCCGACGTGACCATCGCCGTGGCCAACGGCGACCTCTCGCGCAAGATCACCGTCGACGTGCGCGGCGAGATCCTCCAGCTGAAAGAGGCCATCAACACGATGGTGGACCAGCTGCGCTCCTTCGCCTCGGAAGTGACGCGCGTGGCGCGCGAGGTCGGCACCGAGGGCAAGCTGGGCGGCCAGGCGATCGTGCCGGGCGTGGCCGGCACCTGGAAGGACCTCACCGACTCGGTGAACGCCATGTGCGGCAACCTCACCGACCAGGTGCGCAACATCGCCGACGTGACCACCGCCGTGGCGCGCGGCGACTTGTCGAAGAAGATCACCGTCGACGTGCGCGGCGAGATTTTGCAGCTCAAGGAGACCATCAACACGATGGTCGATCAGCTGAACGGCTTCGCCGGCGAAGTGACGCGCGTGGCCCGCGAGGTCGGCACCGAAGGCAAGCTTGGCGGTCAGGCGCAGGTCCCCGGTGTCGCCGGCACCTGGAAGGACCTGACCGACAACGTGAATTCCATGGCGACCAACCTGACCGGCCAGGTCCGCAACATCGCCGAAGTGACCACCGCCGTCGCCAAGGGCGACCTGTCGAAGAAGATCACCGTCGACGTGCGCGGCGAGATCCTCCAGCTCAAGGAGACCATCAACGTGATGGTGGACCAGCTGAACGGCTTCGCGGGCGAAGTGACCCGCGTGGCGCGCGAGGTCGGCACCGAGGGCAAACTGGGCGGCCAGGCGCAGGTGCCGGGCGTCGCGGGCGTGTGGAAGGACCTCACCGACAACGTCAACCTGCTGGCCGCGAACCTCACGACCCAGGTCCGCAACATCGCCGACGTGACCACCGCCGTCGCGGGCGGCGACTTGTCGAAGAAGATCACCGTCGATGCCTCGGGCGAGATCCTGCGCCTGAAGGAGACCATCAACACGATGGTCGATCAGCTGAACGGTTTCGCGTCGGAAGTGACCCGCGTGGCCCGCGAGGTCGGCACCGAGGGCAAGCTGGGCGGCCAGGCCGAGGTGCCGGGCGTCGCCGGCACCTGGAAGGACCTGACCGACAACGTGAATTCGATGGCGACCAACCTGACCGGCCAGGTCCGCAACATCGCC
>JAFEFH010000260.1 GCA_018240695.1 Pseudomonadota bacterium
CTGGCGGCGCGCCTTGCCGACATGCCCGGCGTCGACGTGCTCCAGCATGGCTATGCGCACGTGAACCACGCGCTGGCCGGCGAGAAGAAGGCGGAGCTCGGCCTGCAACGTCCCGCCATGCTGGTGCTGGGCGATCTCGGCACCGGCTGGATGGCGATGGAGCGGCTGTTCGGCCCGCGCGCGCTCAACGTGCTGGTGCCGCCGTGGAACCGGATCGCGCCGCCGCTGGTGCCGACCCTGCCCGAGATAGGGTTTCGGGGCCTGTCGACTTTCGGCACCCGCAAACGTGCCGAGCCGGTGCGCAGCTTGCGGCAGGTGAATACGCACCTCGACCTGATCGACTGGAAGGGCGGTCGCGGCTTCGTGGGGGTCGAGGCGGCGATCGACGCTCTGGTGCGCGCGCTCGCGGCGGCGCGAGCAGGGACGGACGAACCGGTGGGCATCCTCAGTCATCATCTTGCGATGGACGAGGGGGCGTGGGATTTCCTAATGTCCCTGCTGGGGGCAGCAAAAACGACGCCGGGGTTAAAAATCCTTCCGGCACATGGGTTATTCGCGTCACGGGAGGCGCGCGGTTGAGTTCTGCCGATTTGCGCTATCCGCGTCAGACGCTGTGGGCCGACTATATGCGCGCCGCGGCCGGCGTCCTGTTGTGCGGCGCCCCGCTGGTGGCGCTGAACGTGAACCGCTGGCTGGCGCTGATGCTGGCGGCCGGCGTCGTCCTGTTCGGCGTCTTCCTGGTGCGCACGGCGTTGCGCCAGTGGACGCGCTACGTGCTGGCGCCCGACACGTTCTGCGCCGACGGGCCGTTGGGCGGCATCGTCGAATGGGCCCGCCTCGACCGGCTGACGCTCAGCTACTACTCGACCAAGCGCGACCGCTCGGCCGGGTGGATGCAGTTGTCCGTGGGATCGGCCGGCGGGCGGACGATCAAGGTCGATTCGGCGCTCGAGGGCTTCTACGATGTTGCCGAGCGGGCCGCCCAGGCGGCCGAGGCGAACAACGTCGAGATGAGTGCGACTACGCGGGCCAATCTGAAGTCGATGGGGATTTCGGTGGCGGAGCAGGAAGAGGCGGTATGAACGATCTGCTGCGCGTCGAGAACCTGACGGTCGACTTCGGTGTGCACGAGGGCACGCTGCGGGCGGTCGACAACGTCTCCTTCTCGATCCCGCCCGGCGGTACGGTCGCGCTGGTGGGCGAGTCGGGCTCGGGCAAGTCGGTGTGCAGCCAGGCGATCATGGGCCTGCTGCCGCGCACCGCGACCATCAGCTCCGGCTCCATCCTGTTCCAGGATCCGCGCGACGGCTCGCCGGCCGTCGACATCGCCAAGCTGAACGCCGCCGGTCCCGAGATGCGTGCGATCCGCGGCGGCGAGATCTCGATCATCTTCCAGGAGCCGATGACCTCGCTCTCGGCGCTCCATACGCTGGGCGACCAGATCGGCGAGGCGGTCGAGCTGCATGGGGCGCATGGTGCGAACGACGCCGGCAAAATCGGCAAGATGAACCGCGCCGAGATCGACGAGCGCACGACGGCCATGCTGCGCCTCGTCGGCTTCCCCGATCCCAAGCGCGCGCTCAAGACCTATCCGTTCGAGCTTTCCGGCGGCCTGCGCCAGCGCGCCATGATCGCCATGGCGCTGGTCTGCAAGCCCGCTTTGCTGATCGCCGACGAGCCCACGACCGCGCTCGACGTCACCATCCAGGCCCAGATCCTGCGGCTCATCAAGGACCTGCAAAAGGACCTCGGCATGGCGCTGCTGATGATCACGCACGATCTCGGCGTGGTCGCCAACGTGGCCGACGACGTGGTCGTGATGTATCGCGGCAAGGTCGTCGAGGCGGGCAGCCTGGTCGACATCTTCCGCGACCCCACCCATCCGTACCTCAAGGCGCTGCTGCACGCGGTGCCGCGCTTCGACATGGCGCCCGGCGAGCGGCTGGTGCCGATCCGCGAGATCACCGCGGCGACCGGCCATCTGTTGCAGGAAAAGGCCGAAGTGAAGCCCGCGCCGACCTTCAATCCCAAGGCGCCGGTGCTGAAGGTCCGTCATCTCACCAAGACGTTCCGCATCCGCAAGGCCGACACGCTGTTTGAGCAGCTGGTCGGCGGCGGTACCACGCGCACCATCCGCGCCGTCAACGACGTGAGCTTCGACGTCGAGCGCGGCGAGTGCCTGGGCCTCGTGGGCGAGTCGGGCTGCGGCAAGACCACCCTCAGCAAGATTCTCATGCGCGGCATCACCGCGGACGCCACGCCGGGCGGCGGGCGCATCGTGTACGACGACTGGGGCCGCAAGGTCGATGTGCTCGGCCTCCAGGGCGACGACCTCAACCGCTTCCGCCGCAAGCTCCAGTTCATCTTCCAGGACCCGTTCGGCTCGCTCAATCCGCGCATGACGGTGTACGACATCCTGGTCGAGCCGTTGGTCATCCATAAGATCGGCGACGACGCCTACCGCCGCGAGATGGTGGGCGAGCTGATGGAGCTGGTCGGCCTCGACCGCCGCCATCTCAGCCGCTATCCGCACTCCTTCTCCGGCGGCCAGCGCCAGCGCATCGGCATCGCGCGCTCGCTGGCGCTCAAGCCCGACATGGTGATCTGCGACGAGCCGGTGTCGGCGCTCGACGTGTCGATCCAGGCGCAGATCCTGAACCTGCTGAAGGACCTGCAACAGAAGCTCGGCCTCACCTACCTCTTCATCAGCCACAACCTCGCGGTCGTCGACTACATCGCCGACCGTATCGCCGTGATGTGCGCGGGCCGCCTCGTCGAGCTCGCGCCGGCCGCCGAGCTGTTCAGGAATCCGCTGCATCCCTACACGCGGGCGCTGCTGTCGGCGGTGCCGATCCCGGATCCCGGCCAGCGGCTCGACCTGCAAGCGCTGATGGAGGGCAAGGCGTCCGATCCGACGCAATGGCCCGCGCCGTTCCAGGACGACGGCAAGACACCGTTGCTGTGGACCGAGGTCGAGACCGGTCACTACGTACGCATCGCGCGGGAAGGCGCCTGATCATGCTGCAATACGCCGTCCGCCGCGTCCTGCTGATGATCCCGACGCTCTTCGTCATCAGCCTGCTCGTCTACATCATCATCGACCTGCCGCCGGGCGACTGCGTCACCGCGCAGATCGACGAGCTGCTGTCGCGCGGCGATCCCGACGCGCTGAAGCATGCCGAGGAGCTGCGCCAGCTCTACGGGCTCAATCATCCGTTGATGTACCGATACTTCTCGTGGGTCGCGGGCATCTTCCACTGGGATTTCGGCCTGTCCTGTCAGGACACCGTGCCGGTGCGCGACCTGATCGGCGAGCGCATCGTGCTCACCCTGATCATGGAATCCGCGACCATCGCCTTCATCTGGACGGTGTCGTTCGTGATCGGCGTCTACGCCGCCACGCACCAGTACAAGGTCGGCGACTATGTCGCCTCGTTCTTCGGCTTCATCGGCCTCGCGGTGCCGAACTTCCTGCTCGCGCTGGTGCTGCTCTATGTCGGCAAGGTCTATTTCGGCCTGTCGATCGGCGGCCTGATGGACACCGAGTACATGGAAAAGCCGATGAGCTGGGGCAAGGCCCTGTCGATCCTCCAGCACCTGATCATCCCGGTGATCGTGATCGGCACGTCGGGCACCGCCGGCATGATCCGCCGCCTGCGCGCCAACCTGCTCGACGAATTGCAGAAGCAGTATGTCGTGACCGGCCGCGCCAAGGGCCTGTCTGAGATGCGGCTGCTGGTGAAGTACCCGCTGCGCCACGCCATCAATCCGTTCGTCGCCGACATCGGCCATCTGCTGCCCGAGGTCATCTCCGGCTCGGTGATCGTCTCGGTCGTGCTGTCGCTGCCGACGACCGGACCGATGCTGCTGGGGGCGCTCAAGACCCAGGACGTCAACCTCGCCGCGACCTTCCTGCTGCTGGTCGCGGTGCTGACCGTGATCGGCATGCTGGTCTCGGACCTGCTGCTGGCCGTGCTCGATCCCCGCATCCGCTTCGGCGCGACGGGTGAGAAATGAGTGGGCGAGAAGTGAGGCAGACATGACCGACATTCCCAACCGTCCGTCGACCCCTCGCGCTCCCACGCCGCACTATGTGAACGAGACGCCGTGGGACCCGTACGTTTCCGAGAAGCTCACCGCCGATCAGGAAAAGTACTACATGGCGGGCCAGTGGAAGCTGATGTGGTGGCGCTTCCGCCGCCACCGGCCGGCCGTCATCTCGGCGGTGTTCCTCGGCCTGATCTATTTCACGACGCTGATCAGCGAGCTGATCGCGCCGTACGACCTGCAAACGCGGCAGATCAAGTACATCTTCGCGCCGCCGCAGGCCGTGCACATGTTCCACGAGGGCAAGTTCATGGGCCCGTTCGTCTACGGGCTTGAGATGACGCGCGACATGGACACGCTCCAGCGCGTCTACCGGCCGGACCACGCCAACCCGCAGAAGATCCGCTTCTTCTGCTCGGGCGAGAAATACGAGTTCTGGAACCTGTTCGAGGGCTCGTTCCATTTCATGTGCCCGCCCGAGAACGGCACTCTGTTCCTCGCCGGCACCGACCGGCTCGGGCGCGACATGTTCAGCCGCATCGTCTACGCCGCACGCATATCGCTCACCATCGGCCTGATCGGCATCGCGCTCTCGTTCGCGCTGGCGCTGATCCTGGGCGGACTGGCGGGCTATTACGGCGGCTGGGTCGATCTCGTGGTCCAGCGCATCACGGAAATCCTCAAGAGCTTCCCGCATCTGCCCCTGTGGCTCGCTTTGTCGGCGGCGCTGCCGGTGACGTGGTCGCCGCTGCTGATCTATTTCGGCATCACGCTGATCCTGGCGCTGCTCGACTGGCCGAGCCTCGGCCGGGCCGTGCGCTCCAAGCTCCTGTCGTTG
>JAFEFH010000261.1 GCA_018240695.1 Pseudomonadota bacterium
TCGGTGTTGCCGGCGCCCAGCGCGATCGGCAGCGAGCCGAGCAGTGCGCAGGTCGTCGTCATCATGATCGGGCGGAAGCGCAGTTGGGCGGCCTCGACGATCGCCTCCTCGGCCGGGGCGCCCTGGGCACGGCGTTCGAGGGCGAAGTCGACCATCATGATGGCGTTCTTCTTCACGATGCCGATCAGCATGATGATGCCGATCATGGCGATGACGCTGAGGTCCATGCCGAACAGGCTGAGGGTCAGCAGCGCGCCGATGCCGGCGGACGGCAGGCCCGACAGGATCGTCAGCGGGTGGATGAAGTTCTCGTAGAGGATTCCCAGGATGATGTAGATCACCAGCACCGCGGCGAACAGCAACAGGCCCTGGTTGGCCACTGCCTGCTGGAAGACCTGCGCGCTGCCCTCGAAGCTGGTGGCGATGTGCGCCGGCAGGCCGACTTCCGCCGCCACCTCCTGGATCGATTTCACCGCCTCGCCCAGCGCCACGCCGGGCGCGAGGTTGAAGGAAATGATGACCGAGGGAAGCTGGGCGATGTGGTTGACGGTGAGCGACGTCGGCTTGTCGATCTTCTTCGCGACCGTGTCGAGCGGCACCAGACCGCCGCTCGGCGTGCGCACCTGGATGCGGCGCAGCACCTCGTTGGTGTCGGCGTAGCGCGGATCGGCCTCGAGGATGACCTGATAGGTGTCGTCCTGGGCATAGATGGTCGAGACCTGGCGCGTGCCGAACGCCGAGTAGAGCAGCAGGCGGATCTGGTCGACGGACAGGCCGAGGCGCGAGGCGGTGTCGCGATCGATCTCGATCGAGGTCTGGCGGGCGCGCACCTGGAGGTCGGAGTTCACGTCGACGATGGTGGCGAGGCGCCGCATGCGCTCTTCCATCCTCGGCGCGTAGTCGCGCAGCGCCACGAGATTGCTCGAGCGCATGCCGAACTGGTACTGCGCGCGCGACTGCGTGGTGCCGATGTTGATCGACTGGACGAGCTGGTAATAGATGTTGATGCCCGGCACGGCGCCGGTGGCGCGGCGCAGGCGGGCCATCACCTCTTGCGCGGAATCCTTGCGCTCGGGCTTGGGCTTCAGGACGATGAAGATACGGCCGGAGTTCACCGTATTGGCCGCATTGCCGCCGCCCACGGTCGACATCACCGAGGCCACGTCCTTGTCGCGCTTGATGATGTCGGCCAGCACGGTCTGGCGCGCCACCATGGCGTCGAACGAGGCGTCGTCGGGACCGACGGTCGAGCCGCTGAGCTGGCCGATATCCTCGGCCGGGAAGAAGCCCTTCGGCACCGCCTGGAACAGGATGCCGGTCACCACGAAGGTGCCGAGCGTGATGGCGAGCACGAGGCGCGGCATCTTCACCACGCGCTTCAGCGCCCAGGAATAGCCCGAGGTCACCCGGTTGAAGCCCCATTCGAAGGCGGTCACCAGGAAGTTGTGCTTCTCATGATGATCGATCGGCTTCAGGAGCCGCGAGCACAGCATCGGCGTCAGGGTCAGCGACACCAGGCCCGAGATCAGGATCGACATCGAGATCACGAGGCCGAACTCGTTGAACATGCGACCCACGACGCCGCCCATGAACAGGACGGGAATGAACACCGCGACCAGCGACAGGGTCATCGAGATGATGGTGAAGCCCACCTCCTTCGAGCCCTTGAAGGCGGCATCCATCGGCTTTTCGCCCGCCTCGATGTGGCGGACGATGTTCTCCAGCATGACGATCGCATCGTCGACGACGAAGCCGACGGCCAACGTGAGCGCCAGGAGCGAAATGTTGTCGATCGAGTGGCCGCAGACATACATGCCGGCGAAGGTGCCGATCACCGAGATCGGCAGCGCGATCGCAGGGATCAGCGTCGCCCGCGCACTGCGCAGGAAGAAGTAGATGGCGATGATGACCAGCGTACCGGCCAGCAACAGCGTGAACTCGACGTCCTCGATGGCGTCGCGGATCGACACCGAGCGATCGGCCAGGACGTGGATGTTGACGCCGCTCGGCAGCTCGGCCTCGATCGCGGGCAGCATGCTCTTGATGCGGTCGACGACCTCGACGGTGTTGGCGTCGGGCTGACGATAGAGCGCCAGCACGATGGCACGTGTGCCGTCGAGCCAGCTCGCGACCTTGTCGTTCTCGACGCTGTCGATGGCGGTGGCGACGTCGGAGATACGCACCGGCGCGCCGTTCTGGAACGACACGATCACGGGATTGTAGTCGGCCGCCTTGGTGATCGGGCCGGTGGCGTCGAGGATCGCGTTCTGCCTCTGATCGGCGATGGCGCCCAGCGGCTTGGTCGAGTTGGCGTTCACGATCGCGGTCTGCAACTCGGCCAGGGTGAGGCCACGCACGGCCAGCTGGTCGAGGTTGGCGCGGACGCGGACGGCGTACTTCTGCGTGCCGAAGATCAGCACCTGCGCCATGCCGGGCAGTGTCGAAATTCGCGGCAGGATCGCCCGGTTGGCGAAGGCGTCGATGTCCGACAGGCGCACCTGGTCCGAGCTCAGCGCCATGAACATGATCGCGTAGTCGGCGGGATTGACCTTGCGGAAGCTGGGCGGCGTCGGCAGTTCGGCCGGCAGGCGGCGCATCGCCGACGAGATCGCCGACTGCACGTCGAGCGCGGCGCCGTCGATGTTCCGGTTGAGGTCGAACTGGAGGACGATCGACGTGTTGCCGAGCGACGAGGTCGACGTCATCGTCGTGACGCCGGCGATGGTCGAGAACTGACGCTCGAGGATCGAGGCGACCGAGGCGGCCATCGTCTCCGGGCTGGCGCCCGGCAGCTGGGCGCTCACCTGGATGGTCGGGAAGTCGACGCGCGGGATGGCGGCGACAGGCAGCTGCTTGTAGCCGAAGATGCCCGCGATGATGAACGACGCCATCACCAGGATGGTCATCACCGGACGGCGGATGCAGAGCGCGGAGAGCATGGAAGTCTCCTAGCCGCGGGGTGTGCTGGGCTTCGGCGCCTCGGCTTGGGGCGGGCGCGGAGCCACGGGCGCACCGTCGACCAGACGGAGCTGACCGTCGATCACCACCTGTTCGCCGGCCTTGAGGCCGCTCGCGATCACCGATTCGCCGGCCTGCGTGCGCTTCACCCCCACCGGGCGGACCTGCGCCTTGCCGCCGTCGACGACGAAGACGTACGGACCCTGCGGGCCGAGCTGGACCGCCGAGGCGGGAATGGCGAGCGCGTCGTTCTCGACGCCGAGCGTGGTCTCGGCCTTGATGAACTGGCCGGGCCACAGGCCCTCGTTGGCATTGTCGATGCGCGCCTTCACGGTGACGGTGCCGGTCATCGGATCGACCGTGTTCTCGATGAAGGCCACGATGCCGGGCTGCTTGTGCGTGGCGTCGATCACGGCGTTCACCTTGACGTCGCCCTTGGCCATCGCCGCGCGCAGGTCCGGCAGGATGATCTGCGGGATCGCGAAGCTCACGAAGATCGGATCGACCTGGTTGATGGTCGCCAGCACGGCGGTCGCGGTGTTGTCGGCGACGCGCACGATCGTGCCGATCTTGTTGGGGATCGAGCCGATACGGCCCGACACGGGCGCCCGGATCTCGGTGTAGCTGATCTGCGTCAGGATGTTCTGGCGCATCGCCTCGTCGGACTCGAGCTGCGCCTCGATGGCCTTCTGGTTGGTCAGGTTGTTGTCGCGCGTGACCACGGTACCCGCGCCCTTGCCGAGCAGGTCGTCTGAGCGGCTGGAGTCGCGCTTGGCCTGCACGAGCTGCGCCTGGTCCTTGCGGACCTGCGCCTCGATCTGGGCGAGCTGGGCGCGCAGCGTGCGCGAGTCGAGCTCGAACAGCAGGTCGCCCTGCTTCACCATCGCGCCTTCGGCGACGTTGACCTTCACGATCTGGCTGTCGATGCGCGTGCGCAGCTGGACGGAGGCGATCGCCTGCACCGTGCCCACCGCCTCGACGATGATCGGCATCGACTTCGAATCGACCTTGTGCATGACGACCGGCACGGCCACCGCGCCGCGGGCATTGCCGCCGCGCTTCGCCGCCGTCGTTTCCGCGGCGGTCGCGGGCGAGAAGCCGAGTTTGCGCGCAATATCGTGGCGGAACACGAAGGCCGAAACGCCCACCGCAACCACAAACGACGCCAGGACCGCCGCACGGACCATCCGCATCTTCAAAACCCCTAAATCCCCACGACGTGGGTATTATAAATGCATCTGCACAGCAACATGGAGGGCGGCCAATACCCGCTCCAAACAGCAAAAAACCCGCCCTCGAGGGGCGGGTTTTCGCAGATACGTTTGATGCAATCCGATGGGATCAGCGGCTGTAGTACTCGACCACCAGCGACGGCTCCATCTGGACCGGGTACGGCACGTCGGCCAGCTTCGGACCGCGAACATACGTGCCTTTCATGGCGGTATGGTCGACCGACACATACTCCGGCACGTCGCGCTCGGCGGTCTGGGTCGACTCGAGGACCCGCTCCATGCCCTTGGCCTTCTCGGTCAGCTCGATGACGTCGTTGTCCTTCACGAGGTAGGACGCGATGTTCACGCGCTTGCCGTTCACCTTCACGTGACCGTGGCTGACCAGCTGGCGGCTGGCGAACACGGTGATGGCGAACTTCATGCGGTAGATGACGGCGTCCAGACGGCGCTCGAGCAGCTCCACCAGGTTCTCGCCGGTGTCGCCCTTGCGGCGCACGGCCTCGGCGTAGTAGCGGCGGAGCTGACGCTCCGAGACCGAGCCGTAGTAGCCCTTGAGGCGCTGCTTCGCCATCAACTGCAGGCGGTAGTCGGTCGGCTTCTGGCGACCCTGGCCGTGCTGGCCGGGACCGTATTCACGCTTGTTGAGCGGGCTCTT
>JAFEFH010000262.1 GCA_018240695.1 Pseudomonadota bacterium
GTGAGCATGAAGTTGATCACGTACGGCATGACCACGTAGTACATGACCGCGCAGCCGGCATAGAACATGAACGGCGTGGCGATCAGGAACGGCAGGAAGGCGCGCTTCTCGTTGCGGTAGAGGCCCGGCGCCACGAACAGCCAGATCTGCGCCGCGATCAGCGGGAAGCCCACGATCAGCGACACGAAGGCCGACAGCTTCACCGTGACGAAGAAGAACTCGAAAATGTCGAGGACGATGATCTTGTAGCCGTCGTGCCGCGCCGGCTCGATCAGGAACTGGAAGATCGGCTTGGCGAAGTAGAAGGTGATGAAGAACACCAGGAAGAAACTGATCAACGCGTAGATCAGGCGCTTGCGCAGCTCGATCAGGTGATCGAGCAGCGGCATCGGCTTGTCGTCTTCGGGTCCGTCGTGCGCTTGGGTCACAGGAGAACGGTCACAGCTTCGGTTCGCGGCATGGGAGCCGCGTTATGCCGTCCTTTTCGTTGCAGTTCAAAGCGCTAATTGGCGCTCAGCCGGCCGCGGCCGCCTTGGGCTTGTCGTCGTGGGGCGCGTGCGGGGCCTGTGAATCGGCCACCGCAGGCACGGCGTCGGGGGCCGGAAGACCGGCCGGCGACACGACCGCCGCCAGCGCCTCGGGCGCGGCCGGGGGCGGCTCGACGGCCGCCGTCGCGGCGGGCTCGGCTGCGATCTGGGGCGCCGATTCGGGCTCGGCCAGCGGATTGTCGAGACTGCCCTTGGCATCGGCGAGCGCCTTCTGGCCCTCGTCCATGCCTTCCTGGATGGCGTCCTTGATCTGCTTGGTCGGGTCGAGCGACTTGAAGTCGAGGCCGCCCGCGCTGTCCTCGAGCTGCTTCTTGACCTGGTCGAGCTCGGACTGGCGGATCATCTCGTCGACATGGCCGCGGAACTCCGACGCCATGCCGCGCATCTGGGACATCCACTTACCCCAGGTGCGCAACAGGCCCGGCAGTTCCTTCGGGCCGATGACGACGAGCGCCACCACCGCGATGACCAGCAGTTCAGGACTGTCGATGCCGAACATGGACGCCCGCTCCTAACGGTCGATCAGACCTTCGCGGCGGTGTCCTGATGCGCGTTGCTGCCCGGCGTCGACGTCGTGGTCTGCGCCTGGATCGGCTTGGCTGCATCGCCCGGCTGGCCGGCCGACTGAGGCGGCGTCTCGTCCTGCGCACCGACGCCCTTCTTGAAGGCCGAGAGGCCCTTTCCGAAGTCGCCCATGAGCTGGGAAACCTTGCCGCGACCGCCGAACAGCAGCAGCACGACGGCCAGGACGATAATCCAGTGCCAAATGCTGAAGCTACCCATGTGAACCTGCTCCCAAATATGTTTGTTGTCGGCGTCTGTGCCCGATTATGGCACCCGCCGCAAATGGCCGCCACCGGCGGAATGGGGCCGGAATGCGGCCTTTGATCCGGACTAGCGTGCCGGCTCGTCGGCGGCCAGCGGCTCGTCGACTTCGTCCTCGCCCGCTTCCAGCGGAAGGTCGGGCTCCTCCGGCCTGAATATGGGGGGTTGGGCGCGCGGGTCCAAGAGGCCCGCGGCCTTCATTTCCTCGTGACCCGGCAGGTCGTCGAGCGACGGCAGGCCGAAATGCTCCAGGAAGAAGTCGGTGGTGCCCCAGGTCACCGGGCGGCCCGGCACGCGCCGGCGGCCCATCGGCCGGATCCAGTTCTGCTCGAACAGCAGGTCGAGCGTGCCCTTGCTGAGGCCGACGCCGCGGACCTGCTCGATCTCGGTGCGGGTCACGGGCTGGTGGTAGGCGATGATGGCCAAGGTCTCGATCGCCGCGCGCGACAGTTTGCGCGTCACCGGCTTCTCGATCTTGAGCTTCTCGGAAAGATCAGGCGCCGTGCGGAAAGCGTAGCCGCCCGCCACCTTCATCACGTTGACGCCGCGGTTGGCGTAGAGCTCGGTGAGGTCGGCCAGCAGGACCGGGATGTTGGCGTCGTTGGGCAGGCGCTCGGCGAGGTCCTTCTCGTCGAGCGCGGCGGTGCCGGCGAACAGCAGCGCCTCGATCAGGCGCAGATGCTGCGGATGATCGGCCGAGACGATATCGGTGACGACAGGCGCGGCCTCGACGGGCGCGGCGACGGCGACAGGCTGCTCGACGGCTTCGGCCTCGACGTCTTCCTCGTCGTCTTCCTCGTCCTCATCGTCGTCGTCATCATCATCGGAATCATCATCATCCGAATCGTCATCGTCGTCGTCTTCCTCGTCCTCGTCCTCGTCCTCGTCTTCCTTGTCGGACGACTTCTCCTTGGCCGCCTCGAGTTCAGCCGCGGCCAGCAGGGCCAGGAGCGCTTGGAGGTCGTCGACGGGCGTGATTTCGGGAACTGACATGATGGACGTCACCGCTGTTCGGTACGTTTACGCAATTGGATGGAGCCGAAACGCTCGGCCTGCCGCAGTTCGATCTGGCCGTCCTTGGCCAGCTGCAAGGTCGCCACGAAGGTCGAGGCGATCGCCGAGCGGCGGCGGTTCGGATCGGTGAGGCCGGCCGGCAGGAACGCCTCGAGCGTCTGCCAGTCGATGGCGATGCCCAGCATCTTGCCCAGGCGCTCGGCGGCTTCCTCGACGGAGAAGAACTCCATCGGCTTGATCTGGTAGGTGTCGGCGTCCTTGGGCTTGACCTGGTGGCCATAGGCCGCGAGCAGGTCGTAGAGCTTCACGTCCCACACCGCGCGGCGCACGACGATCACGCCCTCGGGCTGGCCGCGCGGGAAGATGTCCCGGCCGAGCTGCGGCCGCGCCATCAGGCGCACGCCCGCTTCCTGGATCGCCTCGAGGCGGCGCAGCTGCCATTGCAGCGCGTCGGCCATCTCCTGCGCCGACGGCTCCTCGCCGGCCGGCGGCTCGGGCAGCAGCAGGCGCGACTTCAGGTAGGCGAGCCAGGCCGCCATGACGAGATAGTCGGCGGCGAGCTCGAGCCGGATGCGGCGGGCCTGGGCGATGTAGCCCAGATACTGGTCGACCAGCGCCACCATCGAGATGCGCCGCAGGTCGACCTTCTGGTCGCGCGCGAGGCCCAGCAGCAGGTCGAGCGGACCCTCGAAGCCCTCGAGATTGACGATCAGCTCGCCTTCGCCCGGCGCGATCACGTCAGGCGTCGCGGCGGCAAAACCGTCGGCGGGAGGCGGGTTTTCGGGCTCGCTCATGCATCTTCGGTCTAATCCATCCGAAGCCCGCAATGCGAATCGATTCGGGCCTTTATCCCCATGCCGGAAGCAGCGATGCGACTTGCCTTTCCGCGTCCGCCAGCCCGGCCTTGCCGAGCGGCGCCCGGGCCCGGCCGAGCGCCTTGCGGCCGGCGTCGAAACGCCGCCCCGCGGCTGCGGTCATCGGGCCGGTATTGGCCACCACCTGCTCCATCTCGTCGCGCTTGCCGTTGCAGTGGAGGGCGATGTCGCAGCCCGCCGCGATCGACCGCGCCGCGCGCGCGCCGAGCGTGCCGCCCAGCGCCTGCATCGACAGGTCGTCCGACAGCAGCAGCCCGTCGAAACCGATGAAGCCGCGGATCACGTCCTTCACGCCACCTGCGGATACCGTGATCGCCTGGGAAGGATCGATCGCCTCGAACAGCAGGTGCCCGGTCATCGCCCACGGCAGGTCGGCCAGCAGCCGGAACGGCAGGAAGTCGGTGCGCTCCAGCTCGGCGCGCGAGGCGCTCACCGTCGGCAGCGACAGGTGCGAGTCGACGGTGGCGCGGCCGTGGCCGGGGATGTGCTTGACGATCGGCATCACGCCCTCGGCCATCGCGCCTTCGGCCGCCGCGCGTCCAAGGGCGGCGACGGGTTCCGGGCTTTCGGCGAAGGCGCGGTCGCCGATCACGGCGTGCGTCTCGGGAAAGGCGATGTCGAGCACCGGGAGGCAGTCGACGTCGCAGCCGATCGACGCCACGTCGGCGGCGAGCAGCCGCGCGTTCAGCGCGGTGGCCAGCAGCCCCTTCTCCGGATCGCGGGCGTAGAGGTCGCCCAGCAGGCGCGCCGGTGGCGCCTTGCGCCAGTGCGGCGGCCGCAGCCGCGCCACCCGGCCGCCTTCCTGGTCGATCAGGACGGGCGCATCGGCGCGCGCCACGCAGGAACGCAGCTCCTCGACCAGGCGGCGGGTCCGCTCGGGCGTGTCGACGTTGCGCGCGAACAGGATGAAGCCCAGCGGATCGGCGTCGCGGAAGAAGGCGCGCTCGTCGGCCGTGAGATCGGGGCCGACACAGCCGAGAATCGTCGCGCGCGGCAGTGCCATGGCCGGCGCCCTAGCGCGCCGGGGGAACGATGACGCAGTCGGACTTGCGGCTCTTCAGCGTGCCGCAAACGCTGTGCGCCTGCTTCTCGTCGAGCGGGCCCGCCTGCACGCGATACCACGTGCCCTTGTCGCCGAGATTCACCCGCACGGGCTGCATCTTGAGGTTGGTCAGCACGTCGCCGTTGGCGGTCTGGACCTTGGCCCAGGTCGACTTGGCGATGTCCTCGCTCTTCACCGAGGCGATCTGGATGCGCCAGCCGCCGGTCGGACCGGACATGTTGTCGATCAGGCTGGCGATCGAGGGACCGGCGGTCGGCGGCGCGGCCGGCGTATCGGCGACCGGCGGCGAGGCGGCCGGCGGCGTGGCCGGCGCCGGCGCGGCGGGCGTCGTGCTCGCGGGCGCGGTGCCGGAAGCGGTCTGCAACGGCGTCGGCTGCTTGGCGGCGTCGGCCTCCGTGGGCTTGGGCGCGGCCGGCGTCGGCAGGATGCCGCCCGGCGGCAGCTT
>JAFEFH010000263.1 GCA_018240695.1 Pseudomonadota bacterium
GCCTATCGCGAGACCATCCAGGCCGGCGCCACCCAGCACGCGCGCTACAAGCGCCAGACCGGCGGTCACGGCCAGTTCGCCGACATCAAGATCGGGATTCGGCCGCTGCCGCGCGGATCGGGTTTCCGCTTCGTCGACAGGATCGTGGGCGGTGTCGTGCCGCGCAATTTCATCCCTGCCGTCGAGGCGGGGCTGGTCGACTACCTGAAGGAAGGCCCGCTCGGCCAATCCGTCGTCGACCTCGAAGTGACCTTGGTCGACGGCCAGTACCATGCCGTCGACAGTTCGGAGATGTCGTTCAAGATGGCCGCGCGCATCGCCATGAGCGAGGCCATGCCGACCTGCAAGCCGGTGCTGCTCGAGCCGATCCTGAAGGTGACGGTCGCGGCGCCCTCCGAGTCGACCTCGCGCATCCAGCGCCTGATCACCGGGCGGCGCGGCCAACTGCTGGGCTACGACACGCGCCCCGGCTGGAACGGCTGGGACGAGGTCTCGGCGTTGATGCCCGAGGCCGAGGTCGCCGACATGATCGTCGAGATCCGCTCGGTGACGCAGGGCATCGGCACCTTCCGCACCGCCTTCGACCATTTGCAGGAACTTGCAGGCCGCACCGCCGACCGCATCGTCGAGGAGGCAAAGCGCCGCGCCGCCTGACGTGGTTTAGCCCAACTCTCTTCTCATACTCCTCTCCCCCGTTAGTGGGAGAGGGGGAATGGCTAAAGACACGGAACGTGCGCGAGCTCTTCGCCGGGACAGCAGCCTGCCGGAGAAGAAGTTTTGGGAATTAATTCGTGCCCATCGGCTGGAAGGCTTCAAGTTTCGCCGTCAACATCAGATCGGCCCGTTCTTTGCCGACTTTGCCTGCGTCTCGCGGAAGCTCGTGTTTGAGATCGATGGCCGACATCACGACAATCAAATCGAGGCGGACGGACGTCGCACAGCGCTCATGGAGAGGATGGGCTGGCGTGTGATTCAGTTCAGCGCGAGTGAGGTTCTGGCGAATCCTGACGGTATATGGTCGGCGGTTTACGCGGCATTGATGCCGTGCACGGCCCCCTCTCCCAGCCTCTCCCCCTAGCGGGGGAGAGGAGCAGGGAAATGTCACAAGCCGGTGAGGCTCCCTTCCGGCGGGGCGTCGGCTGGCTCATATTGGAGCCATGCTGAACAGACGCTCCCTTGCGAACGGCGCCCTGGCGTTGGCCGCCGTCTCGTCCCTCCCGCGCATCGCCGCCGCCGCCGGGCGGCCGATGCTGGTGTTCGTCGGCCACGAGAAGTGAGGCGGCTGCAAGATCTGGCGTGCCCAGTCTGAACCGCTGCTGCTGAAGTCCGAAGCCGTCAAGAAACTCGACTACCGGGTCGTCCATCCCGCCGACGCGCCGTTCATCCTGGTGGAGGAGAACTGGCCCGCCGATGCGCGCTGGATCCTCACCGAGTTCCTGATGAGCGACGAAGGCGCCCAACGCGGCAACTGGACGCCGCGCTTCATCCTGGCACAGGACGGCAAGATCATCCTGACCGTCACCGGCAACGACGGCTGGAAGCAGAAGATGTGGCCCAAGGTGCTGGAAGTCACAGGAACCGCGGCCTAGGCTGCCCGTTAGCGCTGGGGAGGCGCTATCGATGGCCAACCATCTCTTCCGCCGGCAATTGGGACTTTACGCCTCGGTGCATCGCGATGCGCGCAACAAGGCGACGCACTTCATCGGCATCCCGGTGATCGTCTTCTCCGTGCTGCTCGCGGCGACGCAGTGTCAGTTCGACGTCGCGGGTCATCGCACGTCGCTGGCCGCCGCGCTCGCCGTCGTGGCGGTGCTGGGCTGGATGGCGCTCGACCTCGGCATCGGCATCGCGATGGCTGCGATCATGCTGGCCATGTGGTACGCTGCGGAAGCACTGGCCGGGGCGCTCGGTCCGACCTCCGTGTGGACCGGTTTCGCCGCCCTCTTCGTCTTCGGCTGGGCCTTGCAGTTCCTCGGCCATCACTTCGAAGGCAAGCGGCCGGCACTGCTCGACAATCTTTTCCAGGCCTTCATCGGCCCGATGTTCCTGGTGGCCGAGGTCATGGTGATGAACGGCTATCGCCGCGATCTTGCCAACTCCGTGGCTCAAGGCGACGTCACGACCCTTTGAGCAGCGGTGAGTTGCCGCCGAGGCTCATCTGTTGCATGGCGTTATCCGTAATAGGGAAGACGCCCCTCAGGAGACGATCATGCTGATCAAGCGTACCCATGGCTGGGAACTGCCGGAACGGCAGGCCACATCCGAAAGCACCTACCTCGCCCGCCGCACCCTGGTGAAGGCGATGGGCCTCGGCGCCCTCGCCGCGGGCGTGCCGGGCCTCGCACTGGCCGAGGATCCCTCGGCCAAGCTGTACCCCGCGAAGAAGAACGACACCTACGGCATGCCGACGCCGATGACGGCCGAGAAGCTCGCCACGACCTACAACAACTTCTACGAATTCGACGACGGCAAGAACCTGTGGCGCCTGGCGCAGAAGCTGCCGGTGCGGCCGTGGACGGTGAAGGTCTCGGGCATGGTCGAGAAGCCGTTCGAGATCGACATCGACAGCCTGCTCGCCAAGATGCCGCTCGAGGAGCGCGTCTATCGCCATCGCTGCGTCGAGACCTGGTCGATGATCGTGCCGTGGAGCGGCTTCGCGATGAAATCGCTGGTCGAGTTCTGCAAGCCTGCGAGCGGCGCCAAGTACGTGGTGATGACGACCCTGTCGAACCCGTCGGTGATGCCCGGCCAGAAGGACGTCATCTATCCCTGGCCCTATGTCGAGGGCCTGGCGATGGACGAGGCGATGAACGACCTCACGTTCATCGCGACCGGCCTCTACGGCAAGCCGATGCCCAAGCAGAACGGCGCGCCGCTGCGCCTCGTGGCGCCGTGGAAGTACGGCTTCAAGAACGTGAAGTCGATCGTCAGCATCGCCTTCACCGACAAGCGCCCGGTGTCGTTCTGGGAGAAGCTCAACGACAACGAATACGGCTTCTGGGCCAACGTGAACCCGCAGGTCCCGCACCCGCGCTGGAGCCAGGCGACCGAGAAGCCGCTGGGCTCGAGCGATCGCATCCCGACCCAGATCTACAACGGCTACGGCGAGTTCGTGGCCGGGCTCTATGAGGGCCGCAAGGCGGAAAAGCTCTTCATGTAGGTCGCTTCGCGACGCGAAGTGACTCGTGCAGAACGTATGACGATGGTGCCTCACCCCCTCTCCTAGCCTCTCCCCCTAGCGGGGGAGAGGAAGCTTCTTGTAAGAAGGAAGCCGGCCCTCGTCGGTTCGGGAGGAATAGTGAAAATCAGCCGTCGTGCGGCGCTCGCTGGCGCCGCTGCCTTCTCCATCGCGCCCGCCATCGTGCGGGCCGACGATTTTCCCGGCAAGCCGATCAAGATCGTCGTGCCTTTCGCGCCAGGGAGCGCGACCGACATCGCCTCGCGCGGCCTCGCGGCCAAGCTCCAGGACATCCTGAAGCAACCGGTGCTGGTCGACGACAAGCCCGGCGCCTCGGGCCAGCTCGGCGCCAGCATCGTGGCGACCTCGCCGGCCGACGGCTACACGCTGATGATGGGCACCAACAGCACCAACGCCGCCAACGGCGCGCTGTTCAAGAAGCTCAGCTACGATCCCGAGAAGGATTTCGCGCCGATCATCCGCTGCATCGTCGGCGCCAATGCGCTAGTGGTGAACAACGACCTGCCGATCAAGACGGTCGCCGACCTCGTCGACTACGCCAAGAAGAACCCGGGCAAGCTCAACTACTCCGAGGCCAGCGCCTCGCAGCGCCTGTCGGGCGAGATGTTCAACCAGCTGGCCGGCGTGAAGATCGAGCGCGTGCCCTACAAGGCGAGCCCGCAGGCGCTGAACGACGTCAACTCGGGCCAGGTCCAGGTGATGTTCCCCGACCTCACGCAGGCGATGACGCAGATCGAGGCCGGCCGCGTGCGCGGCCTCGCCGTCACCAGCGCCAGGCGCACGGCGGTGGCGCCCAACCTGCCGGCGATCTCCGAGACCGTGCCGGGCTACGCGCTGGTCTACTGGCAGGCGATCTTCGCGCCCGCCGGCACGCCCAAGCCCGTGCAGCAGAAGCTCTACGAGGCGATCGCCGAGGCGCTGAAGGATCCGGCCACCGCCAAGGCCATGACGCAGGGGCGCACCGAGATCGCGATCCTCGGCCTCGACGAGTTCGCGGCCTATGTGAAGAGCGAGACGGCGTGGTGGACCAAGGCCGTCAAGGATGCGGGCATCGAGCCGGAATAAGAGGACAGCATGAGCAAGGTCATCATCGAGAAGGACGGCCCGGTCAAAACGGTCTGGATGAACCGGCCGGAGAAGCGCAACGCGCTCGACAGCGAGCTGCTGGGAAACATGATCGAGGCGTTGCAGGCGCCGGTCGCGGCCGACGACAGGGTCGTCGTGATCCGCGGCAAGGGCGACGTGTTCTGCGCCGGCCTCGACATGGCCGAGCGCAGCAAGACGGCCGGCGCCGGCAAGGCGAGCGGCATCGAGATCATGCTGCGCGCCGTCGAGCTCTGCCCGCTGCCCGTCGTGGCGGTCGTCCAGGGTGACGCGATCGCCGGCGGCAACGAGCTGGCGCTGCATTGCGACATTGTCGTCGCGAGCCAGAAGGCGCGCTTCGGCATGTCGCTCGCGCAAGTGGGCCTCGCCCCCAACTGGTTCCTCGGCAAGAAGCTGATGGAGGTGCTGGGCCCCGTGACGACGCGCGAGATGCTGCTGCTGGGCGATCCGCTGCCCTC
>JAFEFH010000264.1 GCA_018240695.1 Pseudomonadota bacterium
CGCCTGGCGCGCCAGGCGATCATGTACGAGCGCCGCTTCGAGTGCGATTCGGAGGAAGGCCGCCTGATCTGCGACGAGGTCGTGCCGCCGCAGGAGATCGAGGCCGCGATCGATCGCGTGGCCGAACGCATCACCGGCTCCGGCGCGGTCGGCGCCATCGGCAACCGCCGCGCGCTACGCCTGTCGGTCGAACCGCTCGACATGTTCCGGCGCTATGCCGCGCTCTATGCGCGCGAGCAGGCCTACTGCCACTTCAGCCCGGCGCTGATCGCCAATCTCGAGCACTACTGGAACGCGCAGAACAAGAAGGCCTGACGGCCTTCCCCCCGGTCAGTGCCAGTCAGTGCTCGCGCGGCGCGTGCTTGCCCAGGATGCGCTGCAAGGTGCGGCGATGCATGTTAAGACGGCGCGCCGTCTCCGAGACGTTGCGGTCGCACTGTTCGAACACGCGCTGGATATGCTCCCACCGCACGCGGTCGGCCGACATCGGGTTGCTGGGCGGCGGCGGCAGCTTGCGGCCGTGCGCGTTCAGCGCCTGCTCGATGGCGTCGGCGTCGGCCGGCTTGGCGAGATAGTCGACGGCGCCTTCCTTCACGGCGGCGACGGCGGTGGCGATGTTGCCGTAGCCGGTCAGCACGACGATGCGGATGTCGGGGCGCGCCTGGCGCAGCGGGCCGACCAGCTCGAGGCCGTTGCCGTCGCCGAGACGAAGGTCGAGCACGGCGAAGGCCGGCGGCCGCGCGGTCTGCGCCAGCGCCTCGGCCACGGACCCGACGGAGGTCACGATGAAGCCGCGCAGCTCGAGCGCCCGCGCGATGCGGTTGCGGAAGGCCGCGTCGTCATCGGCAATCAGTAGCGTGCGATCCTTGTTTGCCGTCACGCCGGTCAGGGCGGGCGACACGGGACGGTTGACACCGGCGTCCTGGGTCATGGGCAACTCCTTCGACAATGGGCGCTATGTAGCCTTGAAGACAGGATTTGGCCAGCGTACCGCGACCGCCGCGCCACCTTCTGCGGAACTCCGGTTGCCGAAGATCACCGACGCGCCGGTGCGCTCCAGCAGCGTTTTGGCGATGAAAACCCCCAGCCCCATGTGGCCGCCCTCGCCCTGACGGGTCGAGATGAAGGGCGTGCCCAGCTCGTCGAGCAGCGCCTCGGAGAAGCCGGGGCCGTCGTCGGAGACCTCGACCTCGGCCCATTCGGTGGTCCAGCGCGTGGCGATATGGACCTCGTGCCGGGCGAAGGAGATGGCGTTCTGCACGATGTTTCCGACCCCTTGCATGATTTCGGGGCTGCGCACCTGGATCGGTGCGGTTTTGGGCGCGGCGGCGTTGAACGGACTCGCCTCGAACCGGATGTTAATGCCGTCGCTGCGATAATGTTCCGTCGCCGCCTCGATCAGCGCCGGCAACGGCACCAGCACGTACGAATCCGAGACGTCGCCGGTGGGGTCGACCGACAGGCGCGCGAGGATGGCGCGGCAGCGCTCGGACTCCGCGAACAGCAGCTCGACGTCCTCGCGCAGCGGATCGTCGGCCTCGACCTCGCGCGACATTTCCTTGGCGATCACGGCGATGGTCGAGAGCGGCGAGCCCAGCTCGTGCGCGGCAGCGGCGGCGAGCGCACCGAGCGACGACACGCGCTGCTCCTGCGCGAGCGCCGCCTGCGCCGCCCCCAGCGCGTCGCTCATCTGGCGGCCTTCCTCGGCGAGCCGCCAGCCGTAGAGCGTGATCAGCAGGGTCGTGAGCGTGAGGCCCGCCCACACGCCCGACTGGTAGATCTGCGGGAACTCCGGCGCCGGCCCCAGCCACGGCAGCGGCTGGTGGAAGATGCTGAGCAGGCCGATGCTCACGATGGTCACCAGCGACAGCGCGATGTTGCTGAGCAGCGACAGGATGGTGGCGCCGACCGCGACCGGCGCCAGCAGCAGGAGCGCGAACGGATTGGTGAGGCCGCCGGTGAGATAGAGCAGCACCGCGAGCTGCACGACGTCGAACGCCAGGAAGAACGTGGCCTCGCGGTCGTCGATGCGCGCCGACGCCGGCCGGCCGAGGCTGACGGCGAGATTGAGCAGCGCCGACAGCGCGATCGTGCCGCCGACGGCGAGCAGCGGCAGGGTGAAGCCCAGGCCCCAGTGGACGACGGCGGCGGTGAAGAGCTGGCCCGTGACGGCGGCCCAGCGGATCAGGACCAGCGCGCGCAGGCGCACGCCGCCGCGCGGCGGCAGGGTCGGACTCGCCGCTGCCGCGAGGACGGGAGGCGCTGGCGAGGGTTTCCCGGCGCGCCCCGCCATCCCTATTCCTCGACCATCAGGTGCTTGCGGTTGACCGTGACGAAGAGCGGGATCTTGCGCTGCTTCTTGCGGTCGGGTGGCTCCTTCACCAGCCGGCCGATCTCGCCCAGGATCAGCCCGGTGATCGTCGGCAACGGCAGCTCGCGCGCCTCGTCGAGCTTCACCCAGCGGATGTCGCCCATCTCGCTCGACGGACGGATCTCGCCGGTCGCATCCTCGGCGCGCGCCATGAAGAAGCGCGCGTTGAAGCGGCGCGGCCGGCCGGGCGGCGTGATCGCGCGCGCGATCAGGTCGAGACAGTCGAGCGCCGGCGCCATGCCCTTGTCGAGGAAGCCGTGCCAATGCTCGCCATAGTCTTTCTTCGGCGTGCCGCCCTTCAGCGGCTTGCCGATGATCAGGCCGGTCTCCTCGAAGGTCTCGCGCACCGCCGCCACGCCCAGCGCCTGCGCGCGCGTGAGGGTCGCGGCCTTCAGCAGGCGCGCCTTCACGTGGCGGTCGAGCGCCGTGGCGACCGGGACATGCGCGTCCGCCAGATCGACGCGGCCGCCGGGAAACACGTAGCGGTTGGGCATGAAGGCGTGCGCGGCGGCGCGGCAGCCCATCAGCACCTCGGGCGTGCGGCCCTGCATGCGCACCAGGATCAAGGTCGCGGCGTCGCGCGGCCGCATATAGGGATAGGTCTTCTCGATCTGCTCGACCGGGCGCTCGCTGCCGGGCTTCAGGTCGCCGTGGACGTAGCCTTTGTCGGTGCCGCGCATGACGGCGCCGGCGGGAATGCGGGGTTTGCTCATGACGATGAAGATAGCGCACAAAATCCAATAGGCGAAGATTGTCATCCC
Organism: Pseudomonadota bacterium; assembly: GCA_018240695.1. Lineage (GTDB taxonomy): Bacteria > Pseudomonadota > Alphaproteobacteria > Reyranellales > Reyranellaceae > Reyranella. Next base: position 3,133 of record JAFEFH010000264.1, read on the forward strand.
GAGCGCAGCGAGGGACCTTTCCTGTGGCCCAAAGATCTTTCGCTACACTCGCGAGGAATCGGCTGGAAGCCTGCTCCTGCGCGCTTTTACCCCGTTCCTCGCGAGGCCTCGCGAGCCCTCGCGAGGATTTCACCGAAGACCGCTCGCAGTCCGAAAGAAGCCCACCCTCAATATAGCGAATATCGCAATATTGTCAAGCGGTATTTGCTATTCAGAACGACCAGCCGACCGGCGTGTCGGGGCGGAACACGGTGATGTCCTTGCCGCCGCCCGGCACCGCGACGGTGTCGGGCACGTCCATCGGGCGGGCATGCAGCGTGATCTTCTCCTCGTTCGCCGGCAGGCCATAGAAGCGCGGGCCGTTCAGCGAGGCGAACGCTTCGAGCCGGTCGAGCTTACCTTCCTCGGCGAAGACCTGGGCATAGACCTGCATCGCCACCGGCGCGTTGAACACGCCGGCACAGCCGCAGGCACATTCCTTGGTGTCGGTCGTGTGCGGCGCGGTGTCGGTACCGAGGAAGAACGCATCGCTGTTCGACGTCGCCGCGCGGCGCAGCGCCAGCCGATGCTCCTCGCGCTTGGCGATCGGCAGGCAGTAGAAGTGCGGACGGATGCCGCCCTTGAAGATCGCATTGCGGTTGTAGCTGAGATGATGCGGCGTGATCGTGCCGCCCATGCGGCCCGGATTGGCCTCGACGAAGGCCACGCCTTCCTTGGTGGTAATGTGCTCGAGCACGACCTTGAGGCCCTGGTGCCGGCGGATCAGCGGCGCCAGCACCTTGTCGAGGAACACCGCCTCGCGGTCGAAGATGTCGACATCGGGATCGGTCACCTCGCCGTGCACCAGCAGCGGCATGCCGACCTTCTCCATCGCCTCCAGCCCCTTGGCGATCTTGTCCATCGAGGTCACGCCGTGCGCGGAGTTGGTGGTGGCGTGCGCCGGGTAGAGCTTGGCCGCGACCCACACGCGCTCCTGCTTGCCGCGGGCCAGCTCGACCGGATCGGCGCCGTCGGTCAGGTAACAGGTCATCAGCGGCTCGAACTTGAGATCGGCCGGGACCGCTCTGCGAATTCGGTCGCGATAGGCCGAGGCCTCGGCCACCTTGGTCACCGGCGGCACGAGGTTCGGCATGATGACGCCGCGGGCGAACTGGCGCGCGGTATGCACGGCACAGGCGGCCAGCATCTGGTTGTCGCGCAGGTGGACGTGCCAGTCGTCGGGGCGGCGGATGGTCAGCGAATTCGAAGGGGCCATGCGTGTTTTCTACGCTTGCTCCGGGGCGGCCTCCAATGTTGATTGCGTGCATGAACGCCCTGAAAGACGCCGTCGCCTTCGCCCAACAGGCCGAATCCCACTGGCCCGCCAGCATGTACATGCCCGACGGCCAGTTCGTGATGACCTACGATTCCGGCGAGGGCCCGCCCGACAACGAGGTGCTGGGACCGGTGACGCCGCGCGGCGGCGCCTCGGGCATCGTCTATCAGGGCGGCAAGCAGATCGCCGAATGGGGCGACACGACCCGCGCCGACATGACCTTCAGCGTCGCCAAGAGCTATCTCGCCCTGCTGGCCGGCGTGGCGCTGGGCGACGG
>JAFEFH010000265.1 GCA_018240695.1 Pseudomonadota bacterium
GTCGGTGTCGGTGACGCCCTTGCCCCAGATGTTCTGGCGCGAGGTGAGCTGGATCTTCGCCGTGCGCTCTTTCCGCGTCTTCTCGTAGCGCCGCAGCGCGACGCCGACGCCGTCGCGATCGACGGTGGCGAGGCAGCGCGACAGGATCGCCCCGTCCTCGATCGCCATCGCCGCGCCCTGCGCCATGTAGGGCGTCATCGGATGGCAGGCGTCGCCCAGCAGCGCCACGTTGCCGTCGACCCAGCGCTCGAGCGGCTCGCGGTCGACCAGCGGACGCTTGTGCACTTCCGGCGCGGCGCCCACGACGCGGCGCACCTCAGGATGGAACTCCGAGAAGGCGTCGCGCAGCCCGTTCACGTCGCCGGTCGCCGACCACGATTCGATCTCGAAGCCGGGCTCGGGCTGGCTGGTGACGAAATAGATCTCCGACCGGTCGGGCTTCACCGGATAGACCACGATGTGGCGATCCTCGCCCCACCACTTGGTGCAGTTCTCGACCGGGAAGTCGCCCAGCAGGCGGGCGGGATAGACGGTGCGATAGGCGATGCGGCCGGTGAACGTCGGCTCGGACTTGCCGAACAGGATGTCGCGCGCGATCGAATGCGTGCCGTCGGCGCCGATCGCGGCGTCGGCCTCGGCGATGTGGCCGTTGGCGAAGGTGAGGCGCACGCGGCCGTCGGTCTTCTGCTCGAGACCGGCGAGGCGATGGTCGAGCTTCACGTGCGCCGCCGGCACGGCGCTCGCCAGCGCCGCGTGAAGATCGCCGCGATGGGCGAGCAGGTAGGGGGCGCCGTATTTCTCTTCCGCGGACGGGCCGAACACGATGTCGAACAGCACCTCGCCCGTCTTCCAGTCGCGGTTGTTCCACGAGCGCGGATAGAACGTGTCGCCGCGCAGGCGCTGTTCCAGGCCGAGGCCGCGCAGCACATGCATGGCGTTGCAGCCGATCTGGATGCCCTGGCCGATCCGCCCGAACTGCCGGGCCTGCTCGTAGACGGTGACGCCGATGCCCGCCTTCAGGAGCGACGCCGCCGCGGCGAGCCCGCCCATGCCGGCGCCGACGATGGCGATGTGGAGCTTGGTCCCGGTCATGGCCGCGACGATGCCACAGACGTCAGCGCGGCGGCAGCAGCTTCTTGGCCTGCATTTCGGCGAACGCCTTGCGGAACATCGTCTCGGTGTCGATCACCTCGGTGAAGCCCGCCTGCATCAGCTTGATGGTCGAGACCAGGGCCGGCGGGCCCGGCTCGGTGCGGCCATAGCCCATCGTGAAGTCGGCATATTCGAACGACAGGCCCACGAATTCCTTCAGGGTGCCGGAGACCAGCCCGTATTTCTTGCGGATCTCCGCCCATGCCGGCTCCTGCGGCCGGATCTCGCGGTCGAGCGACATCGGCACGTGTTCGCCGGCTTCGAAGCCCAGCGCGTCGGCGACGGCGGTCCAGATGTTGGGCCACATGAAGACGTCGCCGTTGGTGACGTTGAAGATCTCGTTGCGCGCTCTGTCCTGCTCGCCCGACCAGGCGATGCAGCGCGCCAGCAGGTCGGCGTCGATCGCCTGCGCGACGCGGCCCGTACCGGCCGGATAGTCGAGTTTCTTCGCGCCGGCCCGCCGCATGATCGCGGCGTAGACGCCCAAAGCGGGAATGACGTTCATGGCGCTGCCGACCGAATCGCCCACGATCAGCACCGGGCGCAGGATCGACCAGCTCCACGGCTTGCCCTGCTGCCGCTCGCGCACGAAGCGTTCCTGGTTCCAGTAGAAGTTGGGCTGCTCGTGCATCTCCGAGCGGTTCTCGCGCGCGGGCACCAGCATCGGCCGCACATGCACGCCATAGGCCTTGGTGCCCTGGAGCAGCGCCACGTGACGCAGCGCGGGCGTTTCGACGGCACCAAACAGGTTGGCGAACATCGCCTCGTTGGTGCGGATCTGTTCGTCCTCGCGCCAGCCCGCGACGAGGCCCGGCCGTTCGTAGAGGGCGGCATAGACCAGGTGCGTGACGCCCGCGAACGCGGGCGTGGCGGCCCGGCAGGCGCCTGCGTCGGTGAGGTCGAGCGGCAGCCAGCGGGCGCCGAACAGGGCATCGGGCCGGCGGCGCGACACCGCCACGACCTCGCACTCGCCCCCTGATCCGGCCGTCGATCCGAAATGCTTGAGGGCGGCATAGCCCACGAGGCCGGTGGCGCCCGCGATCAGGACCTTTTTCTTCATGAAGAGCCTCTAGCACGGACGCGGCGGCAGGTCCGGGCGCTCTGGTCGCCAGCGGCCATTTATGCTTTCATGTCAAAGGGCTAGAGTTGGGGAATTCCGGAATGTCGATGCGAGTGCTGATGCTGGGCGTGAGCCTGCTGCTGCTGGGAGCGTGCGACGGGCCGCGCACCGTGGCGCGGACGGCGAGCGGCGCGCGCGTGGTCGACTGCGCCGCGCCGATCGCGGCGGGCGCCTATCGCAATGCCGGTCCCTGCTACAACGGCACCGACATCACCGACCGGCGCAACTACGACACCACGCGCGACATCACCGAGCACCGTCCCGACAACATCCGCGACGTGACCGACCGGCGAAATCGCGACAGCGTGCTCGACCGCACGGTCTATTGCATCGAGGTCGCGGCGATGATCTCCGCGCCGTCGTTCATGGTGTTCTTCGACTGGGACAAGTCGAACCTGACCGAGAAGGCGCGCAGCACGATCGCGGACGCCGCGGCGGCCTATCGCCAGAAGGGCGGCGCGCGCGTGACGGCCACCGGCCACACCGACACGTCGGGACCCGAGGCCTACAACATGGCGCTGTCGCTGCGCCGCGCCAACGCGGTGAAGGACCAGCTGGTGCACGACGGCGTGAAGGCCGAGGACATCTCGGTCGTCGGCCTCGGCGAGACCTCGCCGCTGGTCAAGACCGCCGACGGCGTGCGCGAGGCGCAGAACCGCCGCGTCGAGATCGTCATCCGCTAGAGCAACGTCGTCCCAACTGCGGCGTTGAGAGGGCTGGACCCCTTCGGAAGGACCCAGCCATGACCGTGTTGAAGCTTTCCCTGCTGCTCGCCTTCGCCGCCGCGCTCGCCGCCTGCGGCGACCAGGGCTACAGCCGCACCGATTCGTACAGCGCCCGCCTGGGCACCAACGGCACCGCGTCGACGGCCGCCTCCAACAACGGCAGCACGTCGACCAGCATGGAGGCCCAGCGCCAGAAGGTCGACAACGCCCGCGGCGTGCAGACCGGCTATCGCTGAGCCCCGATCGTCGTCGCGCGGACCTCAGTCGACGCGCGCACCCGATGCCTTGATGACGGGCGCCAGGCGCTTCTCGTCGGCCGCGCGGTACTCGCCGGTTTCCTTCGGCGACATCCAGATCGGCGTCGCGCCCTGCTTCTCGAAGGCCGCCTTCACCGCGGCCGATTCGAGCGCCTTCTTCGACAGCGCATTCAGCTTCTCGACCATCGCCGGCGGCAGGCCGGCGGGTCCGCAGATGCCGCCCCAGCTCGTGATCTCGAAGCCGGGCTGGAACTCCGACATGGTCGGCAGGTCCGGCGCGGCGGGATGGCGCTTGGCCGACGTGACGGCGAGGCCGCGCACCTTGCCGCCGCGCATCAGGCTGAGCGGACCGGGAATGTTGTCGAACATCATGTCGACCTGGCCGGCCAGCAGGTCCTGGTAGGCCGGCGCGCTGCCGCGATAGGGCACGTGCAGCAGGTTGAGCTTGCCGAGCTGCTTGAAGATCTCGCCGCTGATGTGCGGGCTGGTGCCCGAGCCCGATGAGGCGAAGGAATATTTGCCGGGATTGTCGCGGCACAGCTTGATCAGCTCCGGCACCGTCTTGGCCGGCAGGTCGAGACGCACCATCAGCAGGTTCGGCACCGACCACAGCATGACGATCGGCGTGAAGTCCTTGGCGACGTCGAACGGCAGCTTGGCGTAGAGCGTCGGCGCGATCGACTGCGAGGCGATGGTGTAGAGGCCGATCGTGTAGCCGTCGGGCGCCGACTTGGCGATCGCGTCGGTGCCGATGTTGCCGCCGGAGCCCGCCTTGTTGTCGACGATGAACTGCTGGCCCGTGAGCTCGCTCAGTTCCTGGCAGACGATGCGCGACAGCGTGTCGGTCGGACCGCCCGGCGGGAACACGTTGATGTACTTCACCGGCTTGTTCGGCCAGTCGTCCGCGGCGCGGGCGAGGCCGGAGGCGAGCATCGGCGTGGCGAGCGTGCCGGCCGACAGGACGAGCGCGCGACGGCGCCCCAGAATCGGGTTTTTCATCTTCAGAACGTTTCCTTCCACCTGTTTTTGCGGGCGCTTTTTTGGCTGCGCCTCACGGCCAGTTTAGTCCGCTTTGACGGCCCGCGTCGCGACAAAACTTCACATGCAGTGAATTCTACGGCCGGCTGTGTTAGGGCGTCGGGATGACGGATTTCCCCTCTCCGTCGGCCCTGACGGGCCCGGCCATCGCCCTCCTGTCCGTTCTCGCCGTGCTCTGCGGCAGCGTCGTGCTGCGCGACCGCCTGCCGCCGCTGGACGATGATGCGGACGCCGCGCAGGTCGCCGCGCCCGCGCCCGCAGAAGTCCCGATCGAGCGGATCGCGGCCGAACTGCCGGTCGCGGGCATCGCGCCGCCGGCGCCGCCGGTGTCAGCCGACTTCGCGCTCGAGCCTTACGACCTCGAGCTGCGGTTGCAGAAGGGCGACACGCTCGACGGCATGCTGGCCGACATCGGCGTGCCGGC
>JAFEFH010000266.1 GCA_018240695.1 Pseudomonadota bacterium
ATGCGCACCGTCGACGGCCGCAACCTCCTGGGCATGAGCCTGGCCGAGGTCCAGGCCGTGGGCGACACGCTGCGCGACGCCGGCATCGAGGTGCCGTGCTTCGTGTCGCCGGTGCTGAAATGGGCCGCGCCCGGCAAGGCGCCGGCGGGCGGCAAGGTCGACTTCGCCTTCGATCCCACGACCTGCCCGGCCGACGATCCGCTGGCCCATGCGTTCGACGTCGCCGTGGTGCTGGGCGCGACCCGCATCCGGGTGTTCAGCCATCTCCGCTATCCCGGCTTCGCACCCGACGACATCGCGGGCGCGATGGACCGGCTGAACGATCTGGCGGTCGCGGCCGACATCGTCGTCGAGATGGAGAACGAGCCGGTGTGCAACGTGGGCTCGGTCGCCGAGCTGGCGCGCTTCTTCGCGGCCCAGCCCGAGCCCTCGCCGCTGCTGCGGCCGCTGGTCGACATCGGCAACAGCTGGTTCATGGACGCGCCGCCGACCGACGCCGAGATCGCAGCCCTGGCGCCGCAGGTCGACCTCATCCACCTCAAGGACAAGGATTTCGGCCAGCGCCGCGCGGTGCCGCTGGGCGACGGCGCAGTGCCGTGGGCGATGGAGCTGGCGCGCCTGATGAAGGGCGTCACGGTGCCCGAGGTGACGGCCAGCCTCGAAATCCACTGCTTCGACGACCAGCGCCGTGCCGCAACCCGTTCTGTGGCTGCCCTGAGAAGAATTGCGGGCGAGATCGGCATCGACATCGTCTAGAAGGAGCGCATGCGCACCTTCCAGTTCGTCACCGTCGACGTCTTCACCGACCGCCGCTTCGGCGGCAATCCGCTCGCCGTCTTCCCCGACGCGCAGGGCCTGACCGATGCCGAGATGCAGTCGCTCGCCGCCGAGTTCAATCTCAGCGAGACGACCTTCGTGCTGCCGCCGGCCGATCCGGCCAACACCGCGCGGGTGCGCATCTTCAACCGCAAGAACGAGATGCCCTTCGCCGGCCATCCGAACGTCGGCACGGCCTGGGTGCTGCGCGACCGCGGCGCCAAGCTGCGCTTCGAGGAGATCGCGGGCCTCGTCGAGGTCGAGATCGCCGACGAGAAGCCCATCATCGCCGCGCCGCAGCCGCTGCAACTGGGCGCGGAGATGCCGGTCGACCTGCTGGCCGGCTGCGTCGGCCTCGCCGCAAGCGATGTCGTCACCAGAAATCACAAGCCCGTCCTCGCCACCGTCGGAAACTCCTTCGTGATCGCCGAGGTCACCGGCGAGGCGCTGACGCGCGCCGCGCCCGATCTCGGGAAAATCCGCGAAGCCCACAAGAGCTACGATGCTCCGGGCCCCGGCCGCCTGCCGCTCTATCTCTACGCACATGCGGGCGACCGCGTGCGCACCCGCATGTTCTCGCCGATGTCGGGAACGGTCGAGGATCCCGCGACCGGCAGCGCCGCCACGCCGCTGGCGGCCCTGCTGCTCTCCCTCAAGAAGGACGCCCGCCACAACGTCACCATCGTGCAGGGCGTCGAGATGGGCCGGCCGAGCCTGCTGCTCTGCACCGCGCACCGCGCCGCCGACGGCATCCGCGCCACGGTGGGCGGCGGCTGCGTGCCGGTGCTGAAGGGCGAAGTCTCGCTCTAGGCTGCTGCGGTCACGAAGCCCGCGCGCGGGAAGTGGACGACGACGTCGCCCACCCGCTCGTCCGTGCGCTTGATCGAGATCCGGTCGGCCGACAGTCCGACCAGCTCGCCGGTCACCGGCACCTTGCCGGTGTCGTCTGGCGTCACGCTGATCTTCTGGCCGGCCTTCAAGCCGCTCGGGTCCTTGTCGTCGACCTTGGTCGCGGCCGGGGTCGCGGCCTTGGCGACGTCGAGCGCCTCGGCGCCGGTCATCGGCGTGGGCTTGCCGTTGCCCAGCGCCTTCATCTTCTTCGACCACTCGACGAGCTTGGGCAGCCGGTCGAGCGGCGACGGTGCATCGCCCTGGCCCATGCGCACCTGCAGGAACCACACCGGATTGTAGAGCGCGCAGTCGGCGAGGCTCGCCACCGCGCCCAGCAGGAACGGCCGGCCGTCGCGCAGCATCTCCTCGGCGATCTGGAGATGGGCATAGGTCTGCTCGCGCGCGAAGGGCTGCGCGGCCTTGAGCTTCGCGGGATCGAACGAGCGGCCCGAGAAGTCGCTGCGGTCCTTCTGGAACGCTTCGGGCAGCTTGTCGCCGATCGCGCCCATCACCACGCCGACGGCGGCCCAGAAGATGTTGCGGTCGATCCACATGGCGAGCGCGCGGGCCTCGCCTTCCTGGCCCACCGGCAGCAGGTGCGGCTCGGGCGTGCGCCGCTCGATCTCGAGCATGATGAGCTGGGTGTCGCAGTAGATGTCGGCGCCGACCTGCAAGACCGGCGTCTTGCGATAGCCACCGGTCAGCGGCATCAGGTCGGGCTTGGGCATGATGTTGGGCACCTCGACCGACTTCCAGGCGAGCTGCTTCAGGCCGAAGGCCACGCGCACCTTCTCGGAGAAGGGCGAGTTCGGATAGTGGTGGAAGATCAGATCGTCGGCCATGTGACCTCTCAGGAACGAAGCGCCTTGATGTTGGCGGCGTACTTGGACGGGCCGCCGCTGAACACGGCGGTGCCGGCGACCAGCGCGTCGGCGCCGGCCTCGATGCATTGACGGGCGGTCTGCGGGTTCACGCCGCCATCGACCTCGAGGTCGATCGCCCGGCCCGACGCCTCGATCAGCTTGCGAATGGCGCTGATCTTCGGAAGCTGGCTCTCGATGAAGGCCTGGCCGCCGAAGCCCGGATTGACGCTCATCACCAGCACGAGGTCGAGCAGGTCCATCACATTGTCGAGCACCGACACCGGTGTCGCGGGATTGAGCACCAGCCCGGCGCGCTTGCCGAGGCTCTTGATGTGCTGGATCGAGCGGTGGACGTGCGGCCCCGCCTCGGGATGGAACGACAGCCCGTCGGCGCCGGCCTCGGCGAACGCGGTGACCAGCGGATCGACCGGGCTCACCATCAGATGCACGTCAAAGCGCTTCTTGCTGTGCTTGCGCAGCGCCTTCACCACCATCGGGCCGATCGTCAGGTTCGGCACGAAGTGATTGTCCATCACGTCGACATGGATCCAGTCGGCGCCCGCGGCGTCGACCGCCTCGATCTCGGCGCCGAGGGCGGCGAAGTCGGCGGACAGGATCGACGGCGCGATGCGCACGGATTGCTTGGGCATGCGGGCCTCCTCAGGTACCGGCGCGCGTCGGGGCGTCCCAGCCCTTGCGGCGGAACGGATTGGCCGGGAACGTGCCGAGCGGCTTGAACTCACGCGAGAAGAACGCGAGCTCCTCCAGGGCGAGTTGCACGCCGCGCTGGGCGGGATGGCCCTCGACCTCGGCGTAGAACTGCGCCTGCTCGAACTGCGCGCCCGAGAGATAGCTCTCGAGCTTCACGATGTTGACGCCGTTGGTCGCGAAGCCGCCCAGCGCCTTGTAGAGCGCGGCCGGCACGCTCTTCACGCGGAACAGGAACGCCGTCATGCACGGCACCGTGCGGCCGTCGGTCCTCGCCTCCTCGCGGCTGAACACCAGCATGCGCGTGGTGTTGTGGTCGGCGTCCTCGATGTTCCTGGCCAGCACCTTCAGCCCGTAGATGCGCGCGGCCAGCGACGAGGCGATGGCGCCCACCGTCGGATCGCCGATGTCGGCGATCTCGCGGGCAGCGCCGGCGGTGTCGCCATGCACGATCGGCTCGAAGCGGTTCTTCTTCAGGAAGTTGCGGCACTGGGCGAGCGCCTGGACGTGGCTCTTCACGCTCTTGATCGTCTTCATCGACGCGCCGGGCAGCGCCACCAGGCAGTGCTCGACCCGCTGGAAATGCTCGGCCACGATCTTGAGCTTCGTATTGGGCAGCAGGCTGTGCAGGTCGGCGACCCGGCCCGCGATCGAGTTCTCGACCGGGATCATGGCGAGCTCCGCCTTGCCGGCCTGGACGGCCGCCATGGCGGTCTCGAAGGTCGGGCACGGCAGGGTCGCCATGTAGGGGAAGGCCGCCCGGCAGGCCATGTCGGAATTGGCCCCCGCCTCGCCCTGGAAGGCGATCGTATCGCTGGGCTTCGCCTTGCCCCGAGCACCGGTATTTCTGGCCTTGGCCATATCCCCAACTCCCTGCGCCGGTTCGATCCGGCCCCTCTCTTTTCGTCAAAAAACGCCGCAAAATCCGTGACTTGCGACGTTCCGCCGCGCGATCCGGGCGCGTTCATCAAATACTACTGGCGATGCTCAGGGCGTGCTACAGCAACGTCCGAAATTTCAGTTCTGCAGGATCGCTCTCGATGGCTAATTTCAACACGGTTGCCGGCTGCTTCCTGGCCTCGGCTTTGTTCGCCCTGGTCGTCGGCAAGGTCTCCAACGCCATCGTCGATCCCCATCATCTCGCCAAGCCCGCCATCGCGGTGACCGACGAAGCGCCGGCCGAGGCCGCGCCCGCCGGCGGCGCCCCCGCCGAACTGCCGCCGATCGGCCCGAAGCTCGCCAGCGCCAACGTCGAGAATGGCAAGGCCCTGTTCCAGAAGCTCTGCTTCACCTGCCACACCGTCGACAAGGGCGGCGCCAACAAGGTCGGCCCCAACCAGTGGGATCTCGTCGGCCGCAAGAAGGCCAGCGAAGCGGGCTTCAGCTACTCCTCGGCGATGCAGGCCAAGGGCGGCGAGTGGACCTACGAAGACA
>JAFEFH010000267.1 GCA_018240695.1 Pseudomonadota bacterium
CGCCGGGATGCACCGAGTTGCAGCGGATGGCGTACTTCTTCTCCGCGCAATGCAGTGCCACGCTCTTGCTGAGCAGCCGTACCGCGCCCTTGCTCGCGGTATAGGCCGTCGGGCCAGCCGAGCCGATCAGGCCCGCGATCGAGGAGACGTTGACGATCGAGCCCTTGGGCGCGGGCTTGTCGGCCGTCGTGTGCTTCATGCCCTGGATGGCGTACTTGCAGCCGAGGAAAACACCCTCCGAGTTGATCGCCTCGATCCGGCGCCACTGCTCGACGGTGGTGGTCTCGATCGTGCCCGGACCGCCGCTGATGCCCGCATTGTTGATCACGATGTCGAGGCGGCCTTCGCGCGCCAGCACGTCGGCCAGCAGCGCCTTCCAGGCGTCCTCGGAGGTGACGTCATGCTCGACGAAGCGGCCGGCGCCGTCGGCGGCCGGCGGCTGGATGTCCGCCACCACGACGCGCGCGCCCGCGTCCCGCAGCAAGACAGAAGCGGCGGCGCCTATGCCAGAGGCGCCGCCGGTGACGATCGCGACTTGTCCCGAGAGTTCCATCGCCGCCGACCTTAGCCGGGCCGGCGGCGATGCCAAGTCAAATCAGGCTAGAAGCTGAGCGGGCCGGTGATCGGAACCCAGCGGCCGCCCTTCACCTCGGCGAGGAACGAGGTGTTCGCGCCCTGGCGGATCTTCGGACCGAAGGTGACCTCGGGGCCGCCCAGCTTGTCGTGGCTCTTGTGGATGGACTCCAGCCCCTTCACGAAGCTGTCGACCGTCAGGTTCTTGCCGGCGTTCTCGAGGCCCTGCACCGTGAGGTCGGCGGCGATGTAGCCGTAGACCGCGCCGACGTTGGGATCGATGTTGTACTTCGACTTGTAGTCGGCCACGAACTTGGCCATCGCCGGGTTCTTGCTGTCGGCGTAGGGCATCTCGACGAGGCCCGCGCCGTAGAAGCCGTCCATGCCCGGCGCCGCGCCCACGACCACGTCATAGGTCGCCGACGAGCCGAGGAAGGTCACGTCCCAGCCCGACTTGCGGGCGGCGGTGTAGGGGATGATCGTGTCGCGCACGATCGTGCCCATCACGATCAGGTCGCAGTTGGCGGCCTTGAGCTTGGTGAGCGAGGCGGTGAAGTCCTGGTCGGTGGGCTTGTGCGTCGCCGTCTCGACGATCTTGATGCCGAGCTTCTGCGTCTGCTCCTTGGCGCCTTCCAGGATCTCCTTGCCGAAGTCGGTGTCCTGGTACATCACGCAGACCGCCTTCTTGCCCTTCTCCTTGACCAGGTAGTTGATGCCCGAGCGCACCTGGTCGACGTAGGACGCCGAGGCGTAGAACTTCAGCCGGTCGAACGGCTCGTACATCGAGCGCGCCGCGGTGATCGGGAACAGGTTCGGGATGTTGGCCGCGAGCTGGTCCTTGAAGCAGGCGTTGTTCATCGGCGTGCCGAGCGCCACCAGGAAGGCGAAGACCTTGTCGCGGTGGATCAGCTTGTTGCAGGCCTGCACGGCCTTCGGGACCTGGTAGCCCGCGTCCTCGATGATGAACTTGATCTTGCGGCCGTGGATGCCCTTGGCGTTGGCCTCCTCGATGCGCATCTTGGCGCCGTTGGTCGACGACACGCCGTAGGTGGCGGCGACGCCCGACAGGTCGGTGTGCGTGCCGAAGGTGACCTCGGTCGCGGTCACGCCGTTGACTTGCGCGGACGCCCCGGCCGCGCCGCCGGCGACCATGGCGAGCGCCAGGCCGATTGCTTTCGTCGATGTCCTCATTGCTTCCTCCCGTTGCCCTCGTTGATCACGCTGAAACGTACATTCCGTCGATCAGTGCCTTGTACTTCTCGTTCACGAAGCGCCGCCTGAGCTTCATCGTCGGCGTCAGCTCGTCGTCCTCGGCGGTGAGCTGCTGGTCGATCAGGCGGAACTGCTTGATGGTCTCGACGCGCGCGACCTCGCGGTTGACCTTCTCGATCTCCGCGCCGATCAGCGCGTTGATCTCCTGCGCGCGGCACAGCGAGGCGAAGTCGGTGAACGGCACGTTGGCGTCCTGCGCGTACTTGGCCACGTTGTCGTAGTCGATCATCACCAGGCAGGTCAGGTACTTGCGGCGGTCGCCGATCACCACGGTGTCGGAGATGTAGGGCGAGAACTTCAGCTGGTTCTCGATCTCCGACGGGGTGATGTTCTTGCCGCCCGCGGTGATGATGATGTCCTTCATGCGGTCGGTGATCTTGACGTAGCCCTCGTTGTCCACGAAGCCGACGTCGCCGGTGTGCAGCCAGCCGTCGCGCACCGTCTCGGCCGTCTTGTCGGGCTGGTTGAGGTAGCCCATGAAGACGTGCGGGCCCTTCAGCAGGATCTCGCCCTCGGGCGAGATCTTCACTTCGGTGTTGGGCGCGATCGTGCCGACGGTGCCGAGCTTGATGCGCGCCGGCATGCCGGTCGCCAGCCCGCAATTCTCGGTCTGGCCGTAGACCTCGCGCATGTCGACGCCCAGCGCGCGGTACCACTTGATCAGGTCGGGCGCGATCGGCGCGGCGCCGGTGCCGGCGTAGCGGATGCGGTGCATGCCGATGGCGCGCTTGATGTTGTCGAGCACCAGGAAGTCCGCGACGCGATAGGCGAGGTTGAGCAGGGCGGACGGCGTGCGGCCGGCGATCTCGGCCTCGGCCTTGCGCAGCCCGATGCCGAGCGCCAGCGCATAGGCCTTGCGGCCGATCCAGGTCGCCTCCTGCATGCGGATGGCGATGCCGGAGTAGAAACGCTCCCAGATGCGCGGCACGGCGAAGAACAAGGTGGGCGCGACCTCCCGCACATTGTCCGACACCGTCTCGACGCTCTCGGCGAAGTTGGCGACCGCGCCGGAGCGCAGCGGCAGGAAGGTGGTGAAGGTGCGCTCGGCGATGTGGCAGAGCGGCAGGAAGGCGAGCTGCTCGCCATTGGCCAGCATCGGCACGAAGGCGTCGGCGTTCATGATCTGGAAGACCACGTTGCGGTGCGCCAGCATCGAGCCCTTGGGCGGCCCGGTCGTGCCGGAGGTGTAGACCAGCAGCGCCAGCTCTTCGGGTCGCGAGGCGGCGACCAGCTTCTCCCAGAGGCCGGGATTGGCGGCATCATAGGCACGGCCGAGCTCGAGCAGGGCGTCGAACGGCATGACCTGCGCGTCGCTGAAGTCCGACAGGCCTTCCATGTCGAAGACGATGACCTTCTCGACGGTGGCGCAGCGCGCCCGCACGTCGAGGAATTTGTCGAGCTGCTCGTCGTTCTCGACGAACAGGAAGCGCGAGCGGCTGTCGCTCAGGATGTATTCGACCTGCTTGGCCGAATCGGTCGGGTAGATGCCGTTGGTGACGCCGCCGGCGCCCATCGTGCCCATGTCGGCGTAGAGCCACTCGGGCACTGTTTCCGCCAGAACCGACACGACCTCGCCGCGCGCCAGGCCGAGCTTTACGAGGCCCATGCCGACGGCACGCGCGCGCTCGCCGTACTGCGTCCAGCTCGTCGACTGCCAGATGCCGAGGTCCTTCTCGCGGAACGCCGTGCGCTCGCCACGCGCCTTGACCTGGTGCCAGAACAGCTTGGGGATGGTGTCGCAACCTTCGACTTCGATTTTCATCGTCATCTCCCGACCTACCGCCACGTCTTGCGTTTCTTCCAGCGCCGCTGGCCGCGCGCGCCGTGGTCCTTGATGCCGAGGTAGAACTCCTTGATGTCTTCCTTCTCGACCAGGCGCGCGCAGGTGTCGGCCATGACGATGCGGCCGACCTCGAGCACGTAGCCGTAGTCGCCGACCTGCAAGGCCATGTTGGCGTTCTGCTCGACCAGCAGGATCGTCACGCCGCGCTCGCGGTTGATGCGCACGATGATGTCGAAGATGTCCTTCACCAGCTTGGGCGAGAGCCCGAGCGACGGCTCGTCGAGCAGCATCACCTTGGGCCGCGCCATCAGCGCGCGGCTGATCGCCAGCATCTGCTGCTCGCCGCCTGACAGCGAACCGGCGCGCTGGTCGGCGCGCTCCTTCAGCACGGGGAAGTAGCCGAACACCGTCTCGAGGTCGCGCGCCACCTCGTCGGCGTCGCGGCGCGTGTAGGCGCCCATGCGCAGGTTCTCGCGCACGCTGAGGAACGGGAAGACCTCGCGGCCCTCGGGCACGTGGCTGATGCCGAGCCGCATCACCCGGTCGGGATCCATGCGCTGGATCTCGCGGCCCTCGAACACGACGGTGCCCTTCTGCGGGTCCATGACGCCCGACACCGTCTTCAGCACGGTCGTCTTGCCGGCGCCGTTGGAGCCCAGGATGGTGACGATGTTGCCCGCGGTGACCTCGAAGCTGACGCCGCGGATGGCCATGATCGGACCGTAGTAGGTCTCGATGTTGGCGACTTTCAGGATGGGTTCGGCCATCGGTCAGCCTCCCAGGTACGCGCGCATGACTTCGGGGTGGCTCTGCACCTCGCGCGGCGTGCCCGTCGCGAGCGGCCGGCCGTAGTTCAGCGCCAGCACCCGGTCCGACACCGCCGACACCAGGGTCATGTCGTGCTCGACCATCAGCACCGTGACGCCGAGCAAATTCTTGATGTCCTGGATCCAGAACGCCATGTCCTCGGTCTCCTCGACGTTGAGGCCGGAGGAGGGCTCGTCGAGCAGCAGCAGCTTGGGG
>JAFEFH010000268.1 GCA_018240695.1 Pseudomonadota bacterium
GACGGCTCGGTCTCGTAGCGCGTCACCGTCTCCTTCCACTTGTCGAGCTGCGCCTTGACCGCCGGCGGGGCGTTGCCGGCGTCCTTGTACTGCGCCTCCAACTCCTCGGCGGCGGTGCGCACCAGCGTCTGCCGGACCGTCTTGGCCTGGAAGAAGGTCCACATGTTGGTGGCCTCGACATGCTGGGTCAGCACGTCGGTCTGGGCGCTCTTGGCGCCGGTTTCGGCGATCGCCAGCAGCGCCGCCAGGACCGCGATCAGCACGGCGATGCGCTTGTTCGACCCGTCGATATGGGCATGTTCAGACATGGTGAAAATCCCTGTTTTCTCGGCTTTTTGCTCTCGCGGCGGTCATAGCCGAAAGCCGTGAAACCCGAAAGCCGTACGCCTCGTTGGGTCTTGCACAGGCCGTGTTTCTCCCCATATCGAGCCCAGGATGCCCGGAGAGGCGCGATCTGATCGCGCCTAGGGGTCCGCTCTTTCGCCCGCTGTTTTCAGGGGCGTGAAAAGAAAGGGTAGAGTGATGAACCAAGAGAAGTATACCGAGCGCATGCGCGGTTTCCTGCAAAGTGCCCAGATGCTGGCGCTGCGCGAAGGACACCAGCGGCTCGTTCCCGACCACATTCTGAAAGTCCTGCTCGACGATCCCGAGGGCCTCGCGGCCAACCTGATCGGCGCGGCGGGCGGCGACTCGCGCGCGGTGTATCGCGCGGTCGAGACCAACCTCGCCAAGCAGCCCAAGGTCGAAGGCCAGGGCGCGGGCCAGGTCTACATGGCGCCCGAGACGGCGCGCATCTTCGACCAGGCCGAATCGATTTCCGAGAAGGCGGGCGACTCGTTCGTCACCGTCGAGCGCATGCTGATGGCGCTGGCGCTCGCCAAGGGCACCGAGGCCGCCGACGCGCTGGCCAAGGGCAACGTGAAGCCGCAGGCGCTCGAGAAGGCGATCGCGGAGCTGCGCAAGGGCCGCACCGCCGACACCGCGTCGGCCGAGAGCGGCTACGACGCGCTGAAGAAATACGCCCGCGATCTCACGCAGGCGGCGCGCGACGGCAAGCTCGACCCGGTGATCGGCCGCGACGAGGAGATCCGCCGCACCATCCAGGTGCTGAGCCGCCGCACCAAGAATAATCCCGTGCTGATCGGCGAACCCGGCGTCGGCAAGACCGCCATCGCCGAGGGCCTGGCGCTGCGCATCGTCAACAACGACGTGCCGGAATCGCTGAAAAACAAGCGTTTGATGTCGCTCGACCTCGGCGCGATGGTCGCCGGCGCGAAGTTCCGCGGCGAGTTCGAGGAGCGCCTCAAGGCGGTGCTCTCCGAGATCTCGTCGGCCGAGGGCGAGATCATCGTCTTCATCGACGAGCTGCACACGCTGATCGGCGCGGGCAAGGCCGACGGTGCGATGGACGCCTCCAACATGCTGAAGCCGGCGCTGGCGCGCGGCGAGCTGCATTGCGTGGGCGCCACGACGCTCGACGAGTACCGCAAGCACATCGAGAAGGATGCCGCCCTCGCGCGGCGCTTCCAGCCCGTCTTCGTGGCCGAGCCCACGGTCGAGGACACGATCTCGATCCTGCGCGGCCTCAAGGAGAAGTACGAGCTGCATCACGGCGTGCGCATCGCCGACTCCTCGATCGTGGCGGCGGCGACTCTGTCCAACCGCTACATCGCCGACCGCTTCCTGCCGGACAAGGCCATCGACCTGATGGACGAGGCCGCGAGCCGCATCCGCATGCAGGTCGACAGCAAGCCCGAGGAGCTGGACGAGCTCGACCGGCGCATCATCATGCTCAAGATCGAGCGTGAGGCGCTGAAGAAGGAGTCCGACAGTGCGTCCAAGGACCGGCTGCAGAAGCTCGAGAAGGAACTCTCCGAGCTCGAGCAGAAGTCGGCCGCGCTCACCGCGCAGTGGACCTCGGCCAAGGACAAGCTCGCCGACTCGCAGAAGATCAAGGAGCAGCTCGACAAGGCGCGCTCCGAGCTCGACGCCGTCCAGCGCAAGGGCGAGCTGGGCCGGGCGGGCGAACTCGCCTACGGCGTGATCCCCGACCTCGAGAAGAAGCTCCAGGAGGCCGAGGCGCACGACGTCGCGGGCACCGGCAAGGGCGTGAAGGAAGAGGTCACGCCCGAGGACATCGCGGCCGTCGTGTCGCGCTGGACCGGCGTGCCCGTCGACAAGATGCTGGAAGGCGAGCGCTCCAAGCTGCTCCGCATGGAGGAGCAGATCGGCAAGCGCGTCGTGGGCCAGGACGCGGCGGTGCACGCCGTGGCCAACGCGGTGCGGCGCGCGCGCGCCGGATTGCAGGACCCGAACCGGCCGATCGGCTCGTTCCTGTTCCTCGGTCCGACCGGCGTCGGCAAGACCGAGCTGACCAAGGCGATCGCCGAATTCCTGTTCGACGACGACCAGGCGATGGTGCGCATCGACATGAGCGAGTTCATGGAGAAGCACGCCGTCAGTCGCCTGATCGGCGCGCCTCCGGGCTATGTCGGCTATGACGAGGGCGGCGTGCTCACCGAGGCGGTGCGCCGGCGTCCCTACCAGGTGATCCTGTTCGACGAGGTCGAGAAGGCCCACCCGGACGTGTTCAACGTGCTGTTGCAGGTGCTGGACGACGGTCGCCTGACCGACGGACAGGGCCGCACGGTCGACTTCAAGAACACGCTGATCGTGCTGACCTCGAACCTCGGCAGTTCGCATCTGGCGGCGCTGAAGGACGGCGAGTCGACCGAGACCGTGCGCGAGCAGGTCATGGAAGACGTGCGCCACGCCTTCCGGCCGGAGTTCCTGAACCGTCTCGACGAGATCCTGCTGTTCAGCCGGTTGAGCCGCGCGAACATGACGGACATCGTGGAGGTGCAGCTCAGGAAGCTGATGAAGCTGCTGAGCGACCGCAAGATCGAGCTGAAGCTCGACAGCCAGGCCATGCAGTGGCTCGCCAACCGCGGCTACGACCCGGTCTACGGCGCGCGGCCGCTCAAGCGGGTGATCCAGCGCAGCTTGCAGAACCCGCTGGCGACGCAGTTGCTCGAAGGCAAGATCGCCGAGGGCGACACGGTCGAGATCGGCGTCAAGGACGGCGAGCTCACCGTCGCGGGCCAGCCCGTGCTGAGCGAGGCCGCCGACGACTGAGGCCACGCGCGATCGTCGCAAACCGGAAGAGCCGCCCCTCGGGCGGCTCTTTTCGTGTCGGCAGACTCGCGAAAGAGCGAGCAAATCCGGGCTTATATCGATGGACGTGACCAAGATGAGGGTTTCGCGCCGATGCGCCTAGGATGGGGCGTCATGAGCGTCCCGTCCTCTTCCTCCCCGTTTGCCGGCCGTTTGTCGAATCGCAGTTCCCAATCGATTCAAGGGCTTGCCCCCGCCTGTCGTTTTCCTTCTGTTTTAAAAACGGGAAGGCCTTCGGGAAACTCAACGTCCGCTGGCGATCTGCGGCGCGTCCGGGGCGCGCGGCGTGGTTTTCGCGGCCGACTTCTCGGCGGCCTTCTTGTTGAGGTCGATCACCTGCGGCGCGTTCTTGAGTTGCGCGGTGTAGCGCTGCGCCATCGCCTTGAAGGTCGAGAGATCCTTGCCGCCCAGCGCCGCGCGCATCGCGAACTTCTGGGTCAGCGGATTGACCGGACGGCCGCCGCGATAGAACTCGTAGTGCAGATGCGGGCCGGTCGCCATGCCGGTGGCGCCGACGAAGCCGATGACCTGCCCCTGGCGCACCGTGACGCCGGGCTTGATGCCCGGGCCGAGGCGCGACATGTGCGCGTAGCCGGTGCCGATGTCGGCGGTGTGCTGGAGCTTCACGTAGAGGCCGTAGCCGCCGTTGAAGCCCGCCATCATCACCTTGCCGTTGCCGGCGGCGAGGATCGGCGTGCCCATCTGGGCGCCGAAATCCACGCCGGTGTGCATCGCGCTGTAGCCGAGGATCGGATGGTCGCGCATGCCGAACCCGGAGGTGACGTGGCTGGCATCCATCGGCGTGCGCAGGAACGAGCGCACGACGCTCTCGCCCTTGGGATT
The DNA here is from genome assembly GCA_018240695.1 of Pseudomonadota bacterium. Taxonomy (GTDB): domain Bacteria; phylum Pseudomonadota; class Alphaproteobacteria; order Reyranellales; family Reyranellaceae; genus Reyranella. The sequence goes on from JAFEFH010000268.1 coordinate 4,018, forward strand.
CCAGAAGCCGTCGGCGCCGCCGGCCGGGCGATAGCGGATGACGGTGACGACGTGCCGGGTGAGGTAGAGCTCGCCGGCGAGCAGGCGGCCGGGATGCGTGACCTTGCCGTCGCTGGTCACGAGCTGCTCGAGCAGCACCGTGAACTTCATGCCTTCCTTCAGCTCGCGCTGGAAGTCGACTTCGTAGGACAGTGCGCGGATGAACTCGACCATCGCCGTCGACGGCGCGCCCGCGGCGACGCCGCTCTGCTGCAACGAGCCGTGGCGCGAACCGGCCACGCGCACGATGCGCGGGCTGACCTTGTAGATCTTCTCCTCGCCGGAATAGGTGCCGTCGTCCTTGCGCGTGATGATGTACTCGCGCTCGGGCTGCGGCCGCACCGACAGCACCAGCACGCGCGGCGCATCGGGCTGCTCGGGAATCGTCTGCATCTGCAAGGTGATCGTCTCGCCGATGGCGATGCGGCGCTTCTTCAGGATCGCCTGCATCTTCTCGTCGATCATCTTGCGATCGGCTTCGGCGACGTCGATGTCGGCCAGCATCTTCTCGATCGTGTCGCCCTTCTCGAGGCGCAGCGTGAGCTC
>JAFEFH010000269.1 GCA_018240695.1 Pseudomonadota bacterium
GAAGCAGATGCGGCTCGGCGTGTTCGTGCAGACGCCCGGCCATCACGTCGCCGGCTGGCGCCATCCCGACGCCGAGACGACGGGCTGGCCCAATCTCGCGCTGATGCAGCACATCGCGGCCACTGCCGAGCGCGGCAAGTTCGACATGTTCTTCCTGGGTGACGGTTTTTCGACCGGCTACGAGGAGCATCCCTCGACCATCGGCAAGTTCGAGCCGCTGACGCTTCTGTCGGCGCTGGCGATGACGACGCGCAAGGTCGGCCTCGCGGCGACCGCGTCCACCACCTACGGCGAGCCCTATCACGTGGCGCGCGGCTTCGCCTCGCTCGATCACATCTCCGGCGGCCGTGCCGGCTGGAACGTGGTGACGACGGCCTACGCCAAGTCGAGCGCCGTGTTCGGCCGCCCGCACCCGCCGCATGCCGAGCGCTACGCGATCGCGGCCGAGTTCGTCGAGGCGTGCCGGCTGCTGTGGGACACCTGGGACGACGGCGCGTTCATAGGCGACAAGACGAACGGCCGGTTCGTGAAGCCCGGCAGCCTCCATGTGCCGGACTTCCACGGCAAGTACTTCACCGTCACCGGCGGCCTCAACGTGCCCCGCGCGCCGCAGGGCCATCCGGTGTTGATCCAGGCGGGCTCGTCCGGCCCCGGCCAGGCGCTGGCCGCGCGCATCGCCGACGTGGTGTTCACCGCCCAGAACGATCTCGCCGAAGCCAAGGCCTTTCACGACGGGCTGAAGGCGCAGGTCGCCTCGTTCGGCCGCACCGCCGGCAGCGCGCTGGTGATGCCGGGCGTGTTCCCCGTCATCGGCCGCACCGAGGCACACGCACGCGAGATCTTCGACGAACTCAATCGCGGCATCGATTCGACGCAGGCCTTCACCGTCCTGTCGGAGCGGCTGGGCATGGACGTGTCGACGCTGCCGATGGACGGGCCGGTGCCCGCGCCGCCCGAGACCGAGGACCTGAAGAGCCGCGCGGCGCTTTTGATGGAAATGGCGCGGCGCGACGGGCTCACCTTGCGCGAGCTCTATCATCGCGTCGCCGCCGCGCGCGGTCACCTGCTGCTGGTCGGCACCGGCGCGCAGGTCGCCGACGTGTTGCAGCGCTGGTTCGAGGCCGGCGCCGCCGACGGCTTCAACGTCATGCCGCCGTTCTTCCCCGGCCAGTTCGACGCCTTCGTCGACCATGTCGTGCCGGTCTTGCAGGAGCGCGGCCTGTTCCGCGCCGACTATGCCGGCACGACGCTGCGCGACCATCTCGGCCTGCCGCCGCTCACGGATCGGCGAAGCGCCGCACCGTAGCCCTCGCGGGATCGGCCCCGCCGGCCAGCGCCCACACCGTGCCGTCGGCGCCACGCGCGACGTCGATGAAGAAGTCCGCCGCCGACTGCCACAGAAGATGGCCGTTGCGATCGAGCCGTACGATGCGGCTCCGTATGCCGTTCTTCTGGTCGCCGCCCTGGTCGACCAGAAAGGTGAAGCCGCGCACGTCGAGGACGGCCTTCGAGGGCAGCCCGCCCCGCCAGTCGATCGTGCGCGTGGGCCGGCCGGCCCGGTCGAAGAAGAGGATTCTGGTCGCCTCCGACGTGCCGTCGAACACGACCGGCGCCTCGCCGTCGAACAGCGCGCTCGGCGATCCGCTGGCGAGCCTGTGGTGCGCCGTGCGCATACCGCGCGCGTCGTAGCGGTGCAGCCACAGCGCCGTCGTCCAGGTTTTCGGATCGAGTTCCTCGACGAGCAGCGCGAAGCCGCCCGCCGGATCGGCGTGCGCGGCGACGACCACCGTGGGTCCCTTGCCGTCGCGCTCGCCGCCCTCGGCCAGCCGCGTGCCGTTCGCGGCATAGAGCGCCCACCACCACGCGCCCGGCCCCGGCCCGTACGAGCCCGCGACCAGCAGCGTGCCATCGCGCGCGGCGGCCACGGTATTGAAGTCGAAATAATTCTGCTCGCGCAGGGCCGCCGGCGCGTAGTGCGGATCGTGGATCGCCTCGCGTCGCACCGCGCGCCCGTCGGCCGCGACGCGCAGCAGCACCCCCTTCTCGCTCCGCGCCGCGCCGACCGGCGTGACGACCGCGAGTTCCTCGCCCACGACCCAGGGGCCGGTCGTGTTGAGATCGTCGCCGTCGCCCGCCGCGATCTCGCTGCGCCCGGTGAGGCTTCCGGCACGATCGAAGCGCAGCAGTTCAACGGTCTTGCCGCCTTCCTCCCCTCGCGACACCAGCACCACGCCGGCCGATCCGTCGGCCAGTACCGCGATGCGATTGCGCGGTTGCGGATAGGGCAGCATCGAGTCGGCCGGCGGCGCGATGGTTGTCGTGCCGAGCACGCGCGGCGCCGGCTGCGCGGCCGCCGTGACGCTCGCCAGCAGGACCGTTCCCAACACCGCCGCCCACGCCTTCATCGCTTGGCTCCCCGACACGAGGCTGAAGGACTTGGGACGCCGTTGCATCCGCGCCTTTTCCGCCGTTCGACAGCGGTTCACAGGCGGCGACCGGCTTTCGCAGGTCGGTCTGCAACCGAACGGAAGCGCCGGCATTCACCTCTTGTGCAATGGTTTGGTGTTTTGTGCAGAGTGACATGACGGGCTCTTCCCGAGATCAGGAACTGGCCGAACTTGAAGACGAGGTGCGCCGGCGTTTTTCCTGGCTGTCGATGCTGCACGAGCATCTGGCGGCCTGCCGGACGGCCGACGCGCCCAAGGTGCTGGAGATCGCCCGGCGCCGCTGGCTGGAGGCCCGGGAGGCGCTCCGGCGGCGGCGCGCAGACGATTGATTTCCCAGCATAATTTGTCCCCTTGCGCGGGCGGCCCCGACTCCTGATATAACCGCCTCGAGGGGCCGGTGTGGGCGGAGCAGTCGCCAACCCGGTCAGATCCGGAAGGAAGCAGCCGTAACGAATTCGCTTCGGGTCATGCCGGTCTCTCACCCGTTCCTCTCCCGCGCGCCGCTGGGAGAGCCGGGCCGTCCGGGCGCGACGACCGCCGGGCGCTAAGGGGCCACGGCGCAGAAGCGGGTGACAGCATGGCGAAAGCCACCATAGAAGTCGCGGACACCGCCCTTCCCTATCGCGTCCTCGCCCGCAAATACCGCCCCGTCGATTTCACCACGCTGGTCGGCCAGGAAGCCATGGTGCGCACGCTGCGCAACGCCATCGCCACCGGCCGCATCGCGCACGCCTTCATGCTCACCGGCGTACGCGGCGTCGGCAAGACCACGACCGCCCGCATCATCGCGCGCGCGCTCAACTGCGTCGGGCCCGACGGCAAGGGCGGCCCGACCGTCGATCCGTGCGGCGTCTGCGACAACTGCAAGGCCATCTCCGAGGACCGCCACGTCGACGTGATCGAGATGGACGCCGCCTCGCGCACCGGCATCGACGACGTGCGCGAGCTGATCGAGGGCGTGCGCTACCGCCCGGTGTCGGCGCGCTACAAGGTCTACATCATCGACGAAGTGCACATGCTGTCGGAGAAGGCGTTCAACGCGCTGCTCAAGACGCTGGAAGAGCCGCCGCCGCACGTGAAGTTCCTGTTCGCCACCACCGAGATCCGCAAGGTGCCGGTGACGGTGCTGTCGCGCTGCCAGCGTTTCGACCTCAAGCGCGTGCCGCACGACGTGCTGGTCGCGCACTTCGGCAAGATCGCCGAGACCGAGAAGGTCGAGATCTCGCCCGAGGCGCTGGCGCTGATCGCCCGCGCCGCCGACGGCTCGGTGCGCGACGGTCTGTCCATGCTCGACCAGGCGATCGCGCACGGCGGCGGCGTGGTCGATGCCGCGCAGGTGCGCGACATGCTGGGCCTCGCCGACCGCAGCCGCGTCATCGACCTGTTCGAGAAGGTGATGAAGGGCGACGCGCCGGCTGTCGTGGGCGCGCTGGGCGAGATGCACGATTCCGGCGCCGATCCCGTGGTCGTGCTGCAAGACCTGCTCGAACTGACGCACTGGGTGACCCGTCTCAAGGTCGCGCCCGACGCCGCGGCGGCCGCGGCCGACAGCGAAGGCGCGCAGGGCCAGGCGATGGCCGTCAAGCTCTCGATGGCGTCGCTGACCCGCGCCTGGACCTTGCTGATGAAGGGGTTGCAGGAGACGCTGGCCGCGCCCTCGCCGGCACGTGCCGCCGAGATGGCGCTGATCCGCCTGTGCTACGTGGCCGACCTTCCCTCGCCGTCGGATGCCATCAAGGCGCTGCAGAACGGCGCCGCACCCGCCGGTGCCGGCGCCCCGGCGCCGCGCGGCCCCGGTGGTGGGGGTGCCGCTGCGCGCCTCGCCACATCGCAGGCCGCGCCCCAGGTCGCCTCGGCGGTCGCGCCGCAGCCGACCGCCGCGCAGCCCCAGCCGCGCACCTTCACCGAGGTCGTGGCGCTGTTCGAGACGCGGCGCGAGCCGCGCCTGTTCCATCACCTGATGCACCACGCGCACGAGGTGCGTTGCGAACCCGGCATCGTCGAGCTGCGCCTCGAGGCACAGGCGCCGCGCGACCTCGCCGCCAATGTCGGCGCTCTGCTGTCGCAATGGACCGGCCGGCGCTGGCTGGTCTCGGTGTCCTCGGCGCCGGGCAAGCCCACGCTGATGGAGCAGAAGGCGGCGCAAGGCGACGCG
>JAFEFH010000026.1 GCA_018240695.1 Pseudomonadota bacterium
GCCGGGATGCCGCTTCCATCCGCGCTGCCCGATCGCCGAGCCGCGCTGCGCCGTCGAGACGCCGCCGTTCAAGCCGCGGCCCGGCGGCGGCGTCGAGTGTCTGCTGGTTCCCTAGCGACCGATCACTTCCACTTGGCCAGGTAGAAGCGCGGCAGCTCGTCGGCGAAGGTCTTGAACTCCAGCTCCTTCGAGAAGGCGTAGACGTTCACGTAGGTGTTGATCGGCATCCAGTAGGCCTTTTCGGTCGCGATCTTGATCGCCGCCGAATAGGCCTTGGCGCGCACGTCCTTGTCGGCGGTGTTGCCGCCTTCCTTGATCAGCTTCTCGAGCTCAGGGTCCTTCGAATAGTTGTCGAGCGCGCCCTCGCCGAACATCACCGGCAGGATCGCCGAGACGTCGTTGATCGAGTAGCTGCCCCAGCTTCCCATGTAGAGCGGCGCCTCGCCCTTCTGCGCCTTCTGGATGGCCGGCGCGACCTGGAGCTGGTTGATCTTGGCCTTGATGCCGACGGCGGCGAGGTAGTTCTGCACCGCCGCGGGCCAGGTCGTGGGCTGCACGTAGGTCACGAAGTCGATGTCGAAGCCGTTGGGATAGCCCGCCTCGGCCAGCAGCTCCTTCGACTTCTTGGGGTCGTAGTCGTACTTCACCGCCGCGTTGGCGTCGCATCCGAACTGGCTGGGGAAGCACGGCGCCGGCGGTACGCGGCTGCCGCCCTGCACCAGCTTGTCGGCATATTCCTTGCGGTTCACGGCGTGCCAGATCGCCTGGCGCACCTTGAGCTTGGTCAACGGATTGTCCTTGCCGGTGCGGCCCGCCGCGTCGATCGACAGGTAGCCGATACGCATCGATTCCTGCTGCACGGCCTGGAGGTGCGGCATCTGGTTGATCTGCTTCATCTGGTCGGGATTGATGTTCCAGATCCAGTCGACCTGCTTGGCGAGCAAGTTGGTCACCTCGGTCGCGAGGTCGGGCACGAAGCGCACATGCAGCGTCTTGATCGCGGGCTTGCCCTTCGGCGAGCCGGCCCAGTAATCGGCGAAGCGCTCGAAGACGATCTCCTGGCCCTGCACGTTCTTGGCGATCCTGTAGGGGCCGGCACCGATCGGCGCCTTGGCGAAGCCTTCCGGACCGACCTTCTCGCGGTAGGCCTTGGGATGGATCGGCGTCACCATCGCGAGATATTCGAGCGCCGCCGGCGTCGGACGCTTCATATGGATGCGCACGGTCCAATCACCGGTCTTCTCGGCCTTGGCGATCCAGTTGTAGTTCGACGGTGTCGCCACCTTGCTGGCGGGATCGGCCGCCATGTTCAGCGTGTAGACCACGTCGTCGGGACCCATGGCGCTGCCGTCGTGGAACTTCACCCCCTGCCGGATGGTTAGATCCAGGGTGCTGGCGTCGACGAACTTCCAGTCGGTCGCGAGCGACGGCTTGATGTCGAAACTGGACGGATCGCGGTGGACCAGCATGTCCCACGCCTGATGAGCGAGGATCAGGCCGGTGCGCTGACTGTTGAAGTACATGTCGACGTTCGGCACCGCGTCGACGAACTGGATGCGCAGCGTATCCGTGCTCTTTTCCGCGAAGGCGGGACGGGCGATGGCCGCGGACGAAGCGGCCAGAAGAGCGGTGCGACGGGTGATTTTCACGGAAGCCTCCTGTTGGTTGGACCGACCCTAGGCCGGTGAAGCCGATTGAGGCAAGCTTCGCGCCACAGCGGGAGGAGAAGCAATGAGCGCCAAATCACCGGCCAAACTGACCGACAAGGCCCGAGCCGACGCTCTGGCCACGCTCGACGGTTGGGGGGAAGCCCAAGGCGGAACCGCCATCCACAAGAGTTTCAAGTTCGCCGATTTCAACGAAGCGTGGGGCTTCATGACCCGCGTCGCATTGGCCGCCGACAAGGCGGACCATCATCCCGAATGGTCGAACGTCTACAACAAGGTCGAGATCACCCTCTCGACGCATGACGCCGGCGGCGTCACGGACAAGGACATCGAGCTGGCGAAGTTCATCGACGGGCTCTGACCCCTCCGCCGCGCGGCGAAGGGGTCTATCGAACCGTCAGTGCTTCTTGTCCATGTTGCGCGGATCGCCCGCCTTGCCCTTTTCCTCGGCCTGCTTCAGCTGCGCGGCCTCGGACGAATCGACGGCGTGCGCCGCATCCTTTGCGGCCTTGTCGACCTTGCCGTCCTTGATGAACTTCGCGGTGCGGTCGTTGTAGTCCTTGGTGCCGCTATAGCTGCCTTCGCCTTCGACGCGGCTCTTGTCGGTCGTCATGGTGGCTCCTGTGCGTTGTTGTCGGGATAGAACGCACGGGAGGCTCGCAGGTTACGGCGACTTTGCGGCCAATCCGGCCTGCCGATAGTAGGTCCGGACCCCAGGATGCAGCAGGTCTTGATCGCCGATCGCGGCCAGCGTGTTCTTCGCCGTCGTCTCGGCGAGCTGTTTTGAAGGGCTGGTCTCGGCGGCATGCAGCGCCTTGGCGACGCGCAGGGCCACCGCCTCGTCGAGACCGGGCGCGCCATCACGAAGCTCCACGAGCCGACCGAAACCACGGGCGCATCCTGTCCGGGAAAGCTGCCGGCCGGCTGCGTGATCGTCTTCAGGAAGCCGTGCCTGGCCAGCACCCGCGTCCGTTCCTCGGCCGTCGGCACGATGAAGCGGCCAGCGTCCGGCGCCGATGTCACGGTCATGAAGCCCGGCCAGCCCGCGCCGCCACCCCACAGGGCCGCGACCCTGCCGTCGAGCACCATCGCGGGCCCATCGCCCGCGCGCTCGAGATAGACCGGCTCGAAGTCCTTGGCGGCGTCGAGGCCGAGCCCGTCCATGAGATAGCGGCCGAGGATCACCAGGCCCGAGCCCGCCGCGCCCCAGGCGATCTTCCTGCCCTCAGGCGATCTTCCTGCCCTCAGGCGATCTTCCTGCCCTTGAGGCCGGCGATGGTCTTCGCGGGCGAGTCGGCGCGCACCACGAACATGCCGGCGGTGGGATACATCGCCGTGACGATTCGCAAGTCCGCTTTCGGCCGGCCGATGCCCGACAGCGCCTCGTGCACGACCTCGCCCTGCACCAGCGCCATGTCGAGCGTGGCGGCTTCGAGCCGCGGCACGATCTCGAGCGCGGGATCGTACGCCTTGATCACGGTGATGAAGGCATCGCCATAGGCCGGGAAGCCGCCTCCCGGTGTCGCGGTGCCGAGCGTGACCTTGAAGTTCTGCGCGGCAGCGGATGAAGCCATCAGAGCGCCTCCTGTCGCGAGAACGGTGCGGCGCCCCAGGGTCGGTCAGCCCTTCTGAAAATACGGCTCGACCTTGCCCTTGAGCTTGATCGTCAGGGGATTGCCCTTGCGGTCGACCGTCTTGCCGACGGCGACGCGGATCCAGCCCTCGCTGAGGCAGTATTCCTCGACGTTGGTCTTCTCTTCGCCGTCGAACTTGATGCCGACGCCTTTCGCGAGAAGCGCCTCGTCATAGTGCGGGCTTTTGGGGTTGGTGGAGAGACGGTCGGGGAAAGAGGTGCTGTTGTCTGTCATGCGGCCACTATAGCACCGGCCGCGCCGCGCGCGATGCGCCCTCTAATAAGGCTGCGCGGAGTGCAGCTCGACGTGCGGTACCTGGCGAGACCGCATGAAAATCGCCACGGCACGACAGCCGATGAAGCCCGCGCAAAAGGCCGTGACCGCGGCGACATGCGCCGGATCGACGAAGAGATCCTTGAGCGCCGCCAGCGCGAAGTCGACGAAGGACATGGCGACGATCACAAGCGCGGCGACAATACCATCCATGACGCGCGGCAGGCGTACGAGCCCCCACACGCGGTCGATCTCGATCGGCAAGGTCCGCCCCCGCGTGCGTCCTATGAGGCAGCCCATCACCAGCGCGATCAGCCACTCGGCATCGTGCGGAAGCGTCGTTTCGAACACGCCGGCCAACAGAACCAGCGCCACCACCGCGGCGAAGCCCGCGGGCAGTGCGAGACGCCATATCGGAACGATTCTGGCGCGCACCTGCCCAGCCATCGTCGACAGACACGAGATGGCGAGAACGATCGTGAGCAGATTGGACAGACCGAGGGGCGCGTCGAGCATCGGCACAACTTTTTGCAAGGCGCCAAGTATTCTGTCTTTCGCGTGCTGCTGCCAAGAACGAAAACAACACACGCTCTGCGTTAACGCAGCGACTTCGCGCGGCCAGAATTTGCAGTTGTGCAGATCGGCGAGTAGCACATGAAGTGCAACTCGCAGGCGAACAAAGAAATAGCGTTCCTTGTTCCTTCTTACTTCTGTCTTTTGTGCTGCTACTTCGGCGCCATGCGGATCGCACCGTCGAGGCGGATCGTCTCGCCGTTCAGCATGTGGTTCTGCACGATGCTCATCGCGAGCTGCGCGTACTCCTTCGGGTCGCCGAGGCGCGGAGGGAACGGTACCTGCATGCCGAGGCTCTTCTGCGCTTCCGGCGACAGGCCCATCATCATCGGCGTCAGGAAGAGACCGGGCGCGATCGTGCAGACGCGGATGCCGAGGCTCGACAGGTCGCGCGCGATCGGCAGCGTCATGCCGACGACGCCGCCCTTCGACGCCGAGTAGGCCGCCTGGCCGATCTGGCCGTCGAAGGCCGCGACCGACGCGGTGTTGATGATGACGCCGCGCTCGCCGTCGTCCATCGGCTCGGCCTGGCTCATCGCCCACGAGGCGAGACGGATGACGTTGAAGGTGCCGATCAGGTTGACCTGGATCACCTGGCTGAACATCGCAAGGTCATGCGGGCCGGTTTTGGAGATGGTGCGGGCGGCACGACCGATGCCGGCGCAGTTCACCGCGACCCGGGGCGCCCCCAGCTTCTCGACGACCGTCTTCACCGAGGCTTCGGTGTTGGCGGCATCCGACACGTTGGTCTTGAGGTAGAGGCCGCCCAATTCCTTGGCCTTCTTCTCGCCGAGCTCGTCCTGAAGGTCGAAGATCGCGACCTTGGCGCCCGCCGCGGCCAGCGCCGTTGCCGTCGCTCCGCCCAAACCCGATGCGCCGCCCGTGACGATGACGGCCTGACCCTTGACGTCCATTGAGGTCCTCCTTGGTTGCGTCGCTTTTAGCATGATGGGACCCCTTGCCAAGCCGGGCCGCCCAACCAACCTTGAAGGCCATGACCGACGAGCAGATCGTGCGCGAGGGGTTCTGGAAGAAGGCCCGCCGGACCCTGGGCCGCGTGCCCTTCACCGAAGACGCAATCGCGGGCTTCTACTGCGCCACTGATTCGGCGACGCCCCTGCCGATCCGTGTCACGTTGTTCGGGGCGTTGGCCTATTTCGTGATGCCGTTCGATGTCGTCCCCGACTTCATCGCGGGGCTGGGTTACACCGACGATGCCGCGGTGTTCCTCGCGGCCTTCACGGCAGCGAGTGCCCACATCACGCCCGAGCACCGCGCCCGCGCGCGGGCCTGGCTCCTCAAGGAGCAGGAGCTGCCGACGACGTAGCGGCCTCGCGCATGGCCGCGGCCTTGCGCTCGCGCGCCAGCGCCGCCTCGCGATAGGCGATGTAGAGCGCCGAGCCGATGACGATCGCGGCGCCGACATAGGTCCAGATCACCGGCATTTCGCCCCAGATCGCCCAGCCCACGAACACCGCGAAGGGCAGGCGCAAATAGTCGAATGGCGCCACGGCAGACATCTCGCCGACCGCGAAAGCCTGCACCCAGAAATACTGGCCGAGCGTCGCCGATGCCGAGACGCCGATCGCCAGCGCCCATCCCCACGCCGACGGCCATTTCCAGAACCAGATCGCCGGGATCGTCAGCAGCACGGTCGAGAAGAGCGCGAACATCGTGAGGATCATGAGCGGCTTCTCGGAGTCCGAGAGGCGGCGCACCAGCAGGATCGAGACGGCGACCGACATCGCGTTGCACAGCGCCACGATCGCGCCGGGCTGCAAGCTGCCGGCGCCCGGCCGCACCATCACGATCACGCCCGCGAAGCCCACGATCGTCGCCGTCCAGCGCCGCCAGCGCACTTTCTCGTGCAGCACGACGGCGGCCATCACCACCGAGAACAGCGGCTGCGAGAAGGCGAGCGCCGTGGCGTCGGCAAGCGGCAGCATCGCCACCGCGTAGAAGCCCAGCACCATCGAGCAGGTGCCCATGAAGGTGCGCCAGAAATGGCCCTGGATGCGCTTGCTCTCCCACGGCTTCACCTTGCCGGTGAGGATCATCGGCAGCAGCAGCACGACGGAGAAGGCGGCGCGGAAGAACGCCGTCTGAACGCTCTCGATCTCCTCCGAGAGCAGCCTGATCATCGCGCCGTTCGAAGTGAAGATGAAACCGCCGCTCACCAGCCACACCGCGCCCTGGATATTGGGCGGCAGGCTACGCAGCGCGGCGATCCCGATCCTCATCCGTCAGATCTTCCGCTCGTGCCCGGTCCAGTACGTCGCGCGCAGGTCCTTCTTCAGCACCTTGCCCACGGGACTGCGCGGCAACGTCGCCATGAAGTCGACTGTCTTGGGTGCCTTCACACCGCCCAGCTTGTCCTTGGCGAGCTGGATCAGCTCCTCGGGCGTCGCCTTGGCACCGGGCTTCAGCTCGACGACGGCCTTGACCGCCTCGCCCCACTTCTCGTCGGGCACGCCGATCACCGCGCAATCCTGCACGGCGGGATGGCTCCACAGCACCTGCTCGACTTCGCTGGGGAAGACGTTGAAGCCGCCGGAGATGATCATGTCTTTCTTGCGATCGACGATGTAGACGAAGCCGTCCTCGTCGATCACGCCGATGTCGCCGGTGTGATGCCAGCCGTAGGCCGACGCTTCCTTCGTCGCCTCGGGATTCTTGTAGTAGCCCGCCATCACGAGACCGCCGCGCAACACGATCTCGCCGCGCTCGCCGCGCGGCAGGATGCGGCCGTCGTCGCTCATAACTTCGAGGCGCATCAGCGGCGAGATCTTGCCGCACGACGCCAGCCGATGCCGCTTGTTGGTCTCGAGCGCCGCGACATGATCCTCGCGCGAGAAGACGGTGGCGATCATGCAGGCCTCGGCCTGGCCGTAAGTCTGGGTCAGCACCGGCCCGAAGACGTCGATCGCTTCGACCAGCTTGTCGACCGACATCGGCGCGGAGGCGTACACCAGCCGCTTCAGCGAGCTGTAGTCGTATTTGCCGATGTCCGGATGCGCCAGCAGGATGTAGATCAAGGTCGGCGGCATGTAGATGTGCGTGACCTTGTGCTTCTCGATCGTCGCCAGGATCGCGCCGGGATCGGCCGTGCCCATGAAGATGTTGGTGCCGCCATAGGGCAGCAGCGGGAACGAGCAGACGCCCGCGGCATGCGTCATCGGCGCCACCATCAAATGCACCGGCGGCGCCTCGATCGGCATGGTCGCCCAGAAGATTCCGTTCATCGTCTCGATCACGCGATGGGTGATCTGCACGCCTTTCGGCCTGCCGGTCGTGCCTCCCGAGCTGATCAGGATCGCCACCTCGTCTGTCGCGTCGGGCAGATCCGGCGCGGTGTCGCCTTGCTTCGAAAGCCAGGCTTCGAAATCGGGCGTGTCGATGCAGAGGAACGTCTTGATCTTCGGGCAGCCCTCTTTGATGCGCGGCAAATATTGCGCGAAGCTCGAATGATAGAAGAGGAACGCGACATCGGTGTTGTCGAGGATGTAGAGGTTTTCCTCGATGGCGTTGCGCGCGTTGACCGGCGCCCAGATCAGCCCGGCACGCTGGATGCCGAGCAGGGCTGCGTAGGCCATCGCATGGTTGGGGCTGTAGACGGCGACCTTGTCGCCGGTCCTGAGGCCGGCCGCGAGCAGGCCATTGGCCACCTTGTGCGTCGTGGCGCGCACGTCGCCATAGGTCCAGCCGCGCGTGCCGTCATGCAGGCAGTCGCGCGTGGCGAAGAGATCGGCGCCGCGGTCGAAATAGTCGATCAGCCGCATGTCACTTCTCTCCCAGTGCAAGCTGCATCAGCACGCTGTCGAGCCAGCGGTCGAACTTGAAACCGATGTTCTTCAGCGTGCCCACCATCTCGAAGCCGCAGGCGGCATGGAGCCTGATCGACGGCGTCTGCGCGCTGTCGCCGATCACCGCCACCATCTGTTTCTTGCCGAGCTTGGTGCACTGCTCGATCAGCACCGGCAGCAGCGCCTTGCCGACGCCCTGCCCGACCGCGTCCTTGTCGATGTAGATGGAATCCTCGACCGAGAACTTGTAGGCCGGCCGCGGTCGCCAGTTGCCGGCATAGGCGTAACCCATGACCTTGCCGTCGCGCTCGGCCACCAGATGGGGCAGGCCGATATCGAGGACGGCGGCGCGGCGCTTCTTCATCTCCGCGAGGTCGGGTGGATCGAGTTCGAACGACGCCGTGCCGTGCAGCACGTGGTGGGCGTAGATTTCGGCGCAGCAGGTGACATCGGCCTCGGTCGAAGGCCGCACGATCAGTTGGCTCATGCCGCCTTTATAGCGCGTTCAGTTTCGGTTGCCGCCCTTCATGATCTGTCCCGCATCGGGACCGTCATACTTGAACAGCGAATCGGCCAGCGGAACGCCGGTCTTGAGGTCGCTGAGGGCGACATTCACCTGGTTGTTGCGGGCGTCGATGATCGACCAGCCGCGCAGCTGCAGGGGATTTTCCGACAGCCGGACGATGATCTTGCCCTCCTGCGGCTTGCGGGTCTGCACCATGGTCAGTTGCAGCAGACCGTCGGCGCGGCGCACGTTCTCGACCGTGATGTCGCCCGAGAGCTTGAACGGCTCCTTCACCAGGAAGGACGCCGCCGTCCAGCCGATCGGCCACTGGCCGAAGTCGCGCGTCACGGGATCCCACATCGTGACCTGCCAGCCGTCGGCCACGACCTTGAGCTTGGACGGCGGGTCATACTCGAAGCGCATCTTGCCCGGGCGGCTGATCGAAAGCGTGCCCTGGACGGTCGAACCGTCTGGATTGGTCTGCACAAACCGCGCCTGAAGCGTCCGGATCGAGTTGAAGTACTGCTCGACCTGGCCGACGTCGGCCTGCTGCGCGGAAGCGCCGGATGCGAAGACGAGGGAGAGAGCGGCCAGAGCCGTCAGGAAAAAAGCGCGCATACCCGCGATATGGCGGGCGATTGGGGCGGAATTCAAGCGGCGCGAAGGCGCGGAAGCCGGTCTTCTAGCCGAAGGGGACAGAAGCCGGCGTCTCCAGCGCCTCCCAGATCCGCGCGCGCTCCAGGGACAGGTCAGCGAGCCTGCCCTGTTCCGGCCGCCTTCGCGAGCAGACGCAAGGGCCGCGTCACAAAGTAGACGCCCCAGAGCTTCGGCGGCAGGGGCCAACTTTCGTAGTCGCCGACAGTACGCGTCAGGCCCTGGCGTACAACGGCGCCCGCCTTGTCCCACCAGCGATCGCAGAGATCGAGATCCTCCAGATAGGGACGCTTGGGCGCAAAAGTGCGACCGGCACGCATCGTCCCCACGATGGCGGCGGCCAAGCCGCGGACGCGCCCGTTATGTGCAACGTGCGGCTCCAGCACTGGCGGCATGACAGTCCCGAGCAGTTCGTGGGCGACCGCGCAGCCCAGCAGCACGGCATTGCCGCAGCCGGCCGCGCGTGCCCGCGCGAAGACGGCCTGCCAGTCGAGATCGGGATGGCGCTCCGACATCATGGCGAAGTCGCGCACCCAGCCGAGCTTCTTCCAGCGCTCCTTGGTGCCATGCCCGGCCAACAGCAGCGCGAGGTTGGCACCCCCCAATGTCGCGATCGAACGATCGCCCATCTGCACCTGCACGAGATCACGCCAGACGTCCTCGGGCCGCAGCGGAAACGGCGAATGCACACCGTTGAAATGCCAATGCAGGTCGACCGAGACACGGATCGCGTCATTCACGAAGGCGTATTGCCGCTGATAAGCGAGAAAAGTGTGGCGCAGTTGCGCATCATGCAGCGGCCCGCCGAATCCCAACGCGTTGAGCAGTCGCTCGCCTTCGGCGACATGCTCGGGCGAGACGAGGATGTCGAGGTCGCCATACTCGCGTTGCGACAGGTCGCCATAGAGCGTCGCGGCCAATGCCGCGCCCTTGAAGGTGACGAGCGGAATCCGGTGCGCGGCGAACAGCGTGTCGACCCGGCGCAGCATGTCCGTGAGGAAGAGCATACGGGCGAGATGGAGACGCTGGAAGCCGTCGCACTCGGCACGGATAGCGACGGGCACGCTCTCCCATCCGAGCTGGCCGAATGCCTTGAGGAGCTGCGGCCGCACAGAGTATTGCTCGGCCAGGCGCATCAGGGCATCGAGGTCGAGGCCGGCGCGCAACAAAGAGGCGGCCGCGATCCAGTCCGGACGCGGCCGAACGATCAGGCAAAGAAATTCGACTTCGGGAAGGATGCTGCTGGAGGTGACGGCCGGCACCGTTCCTCCTTCCGACGCGCGAGGCTCAGTCGGTGCCGTAGGAGCGACGGCTGTCCGAGCGGCGGCTGTGGCGGTTGGTCTGCGTCACGTCGCGAAAGTTTCCCCAGTGCACGACCACGGGCGCCACATAGGGCTTCTTCACCGGAGCGTCGGCGGCGGAAGCGATGGCGTTGGGGTCGGTGGCGCGGTCAGCCATGGGAGTTCCAAGTCATTAATAGTGAGGCTAAATTCTATCACACGAGCTAGGGATGTAAACGTTCGCCGCGCGGCGCAACCACCTCGATCAGGCCGATCTCGTGCAGGCTCGTGAGAAATTTCATCAAGTCCGTCCGGCACACCTCCGGTTCGACGTCAAAATGCGCCAAAACCGTGGAGCAAAGTTCATCGACCGACCGCGGTTTTTGCAGTGCCTCCCAGACATGGGCCCCGACATCCTGCAATCCGAAATAAAGTCCTTTCTCGAGATCGAGGATGGCGACTTCGCCGTCGAGATTGGCGGCGACCTGGCGGTCGGACCGCTTCACGATTGTGGTCGGGTCGAACATGGTGCCGCACCGTTACTCTCGCGCGAGCCAATAGTCGAGCGCATGCACGGCGATGAGCTGCTTGTGCGACAGTGCCTGCGTGCCACCATCCGGCGACAGGGCACGCGCGTCGACATAGGCCGCGAGTCGCCCGTCGCCCGAAAGCGGCGGCAGCGGATGATCGCTCAACGCGGCCAGCAGGGGCTGCACGGCCAACGGCGTCTTGGCGCGCGTCAGGATCTCGTCTGGCAGGCGCCCGCGCATCGCCACCCGCAACAGGTGCTTGAACCAGCCCCACGGCACGGGCGGCAGCGCGATCATGAACTCCAGCACCCGGAGGTCGAGGAATGGATGTCGCCATTCGAACAGACCGCCTCCGGTGCCCTCGCGCAGCTTGTCGAACAGCGACGGCCAGATCGGATCCTGGAAGGAGCCGACCGCCGTCGGATGCCAGGGATGGAGATCCCGCGCGTAGACGCCGAGATCACCGATACGCTCGGCGAGATGCAGGCGGCGGGCGAAACCAGGCTCGATCCAGTTCGGCAGCGCCCAAGGCGTACGCGCTTCGCCTGCGTCCCGCCGCCGCAGCGCGCGCCCGAGCGTGGCGCCCCAGCCGCTCATGCCTTTGACGCGCGCATAGTCGAGCGCGGCGCGGCCAAACCCGCCCCAGTCCCTCCGCGCGCGCAACCAGGCGAAGTACGGATCTCGGTCGAAGTGAAGCGCGTTGTCCGGCCCTTCCCCGTAGAACCAGACGGAGGATTCGGCAGCCATACCGCGCGCCAGCACATCGTCATGGTGACGCAACACGATCGACAGCAACGGCTCGCCGGTATCGAGCCCCCGTTCGCGCCACCGCGGGTCGTAGGTGAGATCGTCGACCGCGGTGAGGCGCAACCGAATGCCGAGGCGCTCCGCGGCAAGCGTAGCAAAACGGCCCTCGTCGTCCGTCATCAGCCGTTCATACTGGTAGCACTCGCCCACCACGCGTGCAGGATCACCCGTCACGGCGACCGCGCAGGCCGCCAGCGTCGTCGAATCGAGCCCGCCGCTCATCGAGATGCCGACCGGCCCGGACGACGGCAAGCGATCGCCGATCGCGCGCTGCACCAGCTCGACGAAACGTTCGGGCACCTGACGAGCATGCAGATCGACCGGATCGCCGATCTCGAGCCGCCAATAGCGGCGCACGGTCTCTCCGCCGGCATCGACTTTCAGCAGATGCGCCGGCGGCACGCGCGCCACGTCGCGGCGCACCGTACGCGCGAAGTCGAGGCTGAGACCGGCGGCGAGAAAATCGCCGATCCAGACCTCGTCGAGCGCACGCGAGACCTCGGCGTGTCCCATGATCCAGTCGAGCGAATCGCTCACCAGCACCGCACCGCCCGCGCGCGCATGGAACAGCGGCTTGATGCCCAGCCGGTCGCGCGCGGCGACAAGGCAGCCCTGCTTGTCGTCCCACAGGGCAAAGCAGAAATCGCCGGCGAGCTGCTCGACGCAGCGCTCGCCCCAAAGGACGTAGGCGTGCAGGCAAAGCGCCTTGTCGGAGAGATCCCGAGCGCCCGCCGGCAGACGCGCCAGCAACTCTCCGCGCGCATCGAGACGCACGTCGCCAACGATGGCGAGGGGTCCAAGACGTTCGACCGCGCCCGTCACCTCGACAGACGGCGGCACGCCGGCGCGGAAGCGGATGCCGAACACGGCCTCAGCCAGGCGGGGGCGAGCCCGCTCTCCACGCCAGCAGCGGCGAATAGGTCTCGCCGTCGGTCTCGCCGATCAGGATCTTGCCTTCGCCCACCAGCCACGCATGAGCGGAGAAGCGCTCGCCCTGCTTGGCGACGCCGACATGGAGTTCCGTGACATGTCCGCGGCGCGACAACAGCCGCTGCAAGGCGAGGGCCGAGACCAGGCAACTGCCGCCGGGCACGCGGCGCGCCGCGGCCTGCACCGCCCAGACGACGGGCGGAAGCGGTTCCAGGCCGGCGCCAAGGCGGCCGGCCCAGGCACGCAGCCGTTCGACCGGCACGAGATGCAGCGCGAGCCGCACGCAGAGCAGCGTGAACGCCGCCTCCACCAACAAATGCCGGCGCTCACCCGACAAAGCCAGGAAGCGCCTCATGACGGTTCCTTGCCGGCGGCCGTGTCCCGCACCAGCGCAACGAGGCGATCCATCACCGCGAAGTCGCGGGTGTAGCGCAGCTCGATCACCGGCACCGCCGCCGCCACGCGCCCGGCGAACGCCATCTGCCGCGCCAGCCGGTCGATCTCCTGGTAGCGGCTGCTCATGCCGCAGGAGATCAGCACCTTTGCCAGCTCCATGCCGGCGAGACGCCGAACGGTCACGATGCCCTTGGGCGGCAGTGGCGGTGTTTCGTTGCCGATCCAGACCAGCGCGGCAAGCGGCACGCCCTCGCGCCGGGTGCGATCCGAAGCGCTGCTCCGTGGTTCAATCATCACTTTGCCGTTCAGCGCGTTGAAGTGGCCGCGCGCGGCCGCCTGCGGCAGAAAGCGTCGCGCCGCCCCGTCGAAGAGCTTCAACCGATAGGCACCCGGCTGGGCGATCGGCACACCGTCGGTGAAGACGAGGCGCAGCATGTCGTCGGTGACCAACTCGGCGCCGGTCGCGATCAGCGCCGCCGCCAGAGTCGACTTGCCCGCCCCACTCGAGCCCAGCAGGCCGACCGCGCGGCCGCCGATCTCGATCACGGTCGAATGCAGGACTTCCTCGCCCTGCAAGGTGAGCGAAGCGCTCAACGCGAAATTGAGCAGATGCGCCTCGAAGGAGCGCTGATCGACGTCCCCGATGCGCGCGCATGCCACTTCGCGCCCGTCCGGCGACACCGCCGCTTCGAACACGCCGTCGACCCGCATATAGACGCCACCGCCGGGCATGACGGCGTACTTGACCCATTCCTCGGGATCGAACACGAGCCCCTGGCTTTTGGCCCGCAGGGCCTCCGGCGCGGCTGACACGATGCGCAAGGCCGCGCGCTGCTCGCCGGCGGCTTCCTCGACGGAGGCGAAGCTGAGCTCGCTTTCGACGACAAGGCCGTAGACGCCGTACCGATGACGCGTCGCGGGGAGCCTCGAATCGGGCATGAGCCAAAATAACAGGAGCAACCGGCCGGATCGAGTGGCTGGCTTCGGTCCCGGTCCTTCTCTACTTTCACGATTCGTGCGCCTCATCGATCTCGACGTGGAACTTGCCGATCCGGACGGAACGCTCGCGATCGACCGGCCGGGCTGGCGCGCGACCCTGTGGTGGCGCGAACGGCCGATCGGCCACGTCGAGGGAGCCACGCCACCGGACGGACTGATCGAGATCCGAGACTTGTTGGCCCACACTGACAGCGCCGCCTTGGCCGAGGCCCGGCAGCGTGCCGCCGAAACACCGCCGGCGCCGGTCTCGCTCAGCGTCGTCGTCTGCACGCGCGACCGGCCGACCGAACTGGCGCGCTGCCTCGACTCGCTCCGCCGGCAGACGCGACCCGCGGACGAGATCGTCGTCGTCGACAACGGCTCGGCCGACGCGCGGACGCGCGAGGCTGCCGAAGCGCACGGCGCGCGCTATGTGCGCGAAGACAGAGTCGGCCTCGACATCGCGCGCAACCGCGGCGCGCGCACGGCGACCGGTGCCATCGTTGCCTACACCGACGACGACGTGATCGCCGACATGCGCTGGCTCGAGCGGCTGGTGGCGGCCTTCGACTCTCCGGCGATCGCGGTCGTCACGGGCCTCGTGCTCCCGGCCGAACTCGACACCGAGGCGCAGGCGCATTTCGAGACCTATTGGGGTTTCGGCCGCGGCTACCGCCGCATCGACTTCGGCACCGACTTCTTCGCGCAGGACAGTCTCACCGGCGCGCCGGTCTGGCAGATCGGCACCGGCGCCAACATGGCGTTCCGGCGCGAGGTCTTCCAAACCGTCGGCCTGTTCGACGAGCGCCTGTGCCATGGCGCCGCCGGCTGCTCGGGCGACACGGAATTCTGGCACCGCGTGCTGCGCGGCGGCGGCACCTGCCGCTACGAGCCGGGCGCGGTTGTCCGCCACTTCCATCGCCGCGACATGGCCGCCCTGTCACGCCAGATCCACTCCTACATGCGCGGCCATGCAGCGGCGCTGCTGATCCAGTACGAGCGTAGCGGCAATCGCGGCAATCTTCGGCGCGCACTCGCCCACATGCCGTTGCTCTATGCGCGCCGGCTCGCAGGCCATCTCCGGCATCGCGGCGCACGTCATGATCGCTTCCTGTGGCAGGAGATCGGCGGCTACGTCTCCGGTCTCCTCTACTATCTGCGCGCGCCCCGGCCGCGATGACGCTGTCCGTCGTCATTCCCGCGCGCAATGCCGAAGAGACCCTGGGCGAAGCACTCGACAGCCTGCTGCGCCAGACGCGCGGCGACTGGCAGGCCATCGTCGTCGACGACGGCTCCGCCGACGGCACGGCGCGCGTTGCACGCGAATACGCCAACCGCGACCGGCGCATCCGCCTGCTAAGCGACGGCCGTCCCGCCGAAGGCGTCGCCGCCGCGCGCAACCGCGGCATCGCAACCGCCGAGGGGCCATGGCTGCAGTTCCTCGATGCCGACGACTGGCTTTCGCCCGCTTTCGTCGAGCGCATGCTGGGCGCCCTGGAAGGCAGCCCCGGCGCGCGTCTCGTCTACTGCGGCTACCGGCGCGCCACGCCCGCGGGCGTGATCGGCGAGCCGCAGTTCAACGCCGTCCTCGCGCACGCCCCTTACCGCGTTCTTGCGCGCGAATGCGCCATCGCGGTCCACGCCTGCGTCCTCGACCGCGCGCTGGCTCTCGACGCCGGCGGCTTCGATGCGACGCTCCGCACCTGCGAGGACTGGGACTTCTGGATTCGCGTCGCCCGCACCGGCGTGGCGTTCCTGGCCGTGCCCGAGGCGCTGGCGATCTACCGTATCCGCGACCACTCGCTCACCAGCGACGTCGCACCGCTGATGGCCGACGCACGCACCGTGATCGAGCGCGCCTTCGTGCACGGCCCCGCCGATGCCGGTCTCGCCTGCAGCGCCGAAATGGCAATCGGCTATCACGCCCTGTGGTGCGCCGCGCGGGTCGTGGGCCGCGGCGGCGGCGGCGCGACGTTCGTGCGCCCCTTGCCCGACCGCTGGGGCGAAGTGGCCGAGGCATGCCGCGTCGTCATCCTCGCGGGTCTGTCCGTAGGCGCCGGAGAAGCGCCGGAAAAGCTTGTCGGCGACCCAGCCTTCGACGCCGGCTTTCGCGCGCTGCTGGATGCGGTCGAGCGCGCGACCGGCCGGCCAGGCTTCGCCCGCCTGCTTGCCTTCGCGCTCGAGCCCAGCCTCGACCGGCGCGCACCGATCGATGGCCAGCTTGTCGTCGGCTCCAGTCTCCTCGTCCGGCAGGACATCGCAGCGCTGCGAGCGATCGCCGTCCCCCGGGATGTCGATACGCTCCATCTCGCGTTTCAACGTGGGCGCCGCGCCCTGTCGCGCATCGAGGCACCGGTCTTCGGGGACCTTTCGCGGCGCGACGTCACCGCCTTCGCACTCGAAGTGGTCGGGCTCGCGACGTTCATCGCGGCCAATCGGCTGACCTTGCGTCCGGCGTTTTGGGCTCGCCTCGCACTCGAAGTCGCTCGACTTGGCCTGGCGATAGCGCATGCGCGGCGCCGGCGTCGGCCGGTGCCGGTGCGTACCGTAAGGAACCTGATGCGCGCCGCGACACGCAATGCCATCGTCGCGGGCGCAGGCCCGGCCGGCAGCGCCAACGAGACCGAAAGCCTCCGGTTGGTCGCCGAGGCGCAGGCTGCGGCCGTCGCGGCGATGCCCTTGTCCACACCGCCTGCGTCCGCCCCAACCACGCCGGCGCCGGGAGATCGTTGGGAAGCGATCTTCGCGCGCAGCGACCCCTGGAACTACGCGTCGGCCTACGAGCAGTTGAAATACCGGCGCACCCTCGACCTGTTGCCGCCCGGCCCGATCGGTACGGCAATGGAACTTGCCTGCGCCGAAGGCCGCTTCACCGAGATGCTGGCATCCAGGGTCGGCCAGTTGATCGCCGCCGACATCTCGCCGACCGCGCTCGCGCGCGCGCGCGACCGGTGCGCCCCGCACCCGAACGTCGACTTCCGGCGCCTCGATCTCCTGCGCGATCCACTACCCGGCGGGCTCGACCTTCTGGTGTGCTCGGAGGTCCTTTACTACGTGCCCGGTCTCGATGCCTTGCGCGAGACCGCCCTGCGTCTCGCGGAAGCGCTGGCCCCGGGCGGCCGCCTGCTGACCGCTCACGCGCTGGTCGTCAGCGATACGCCCGATCGCACTGGTTTCGACTGGGATGAGCCATTCGGCAGCCAGACGATCGGCCAGACTTTTGCCGCCGTGCCGGGCCTCGCGCTCGAACGGTCTCTGCGCACGGAGCTCTATCGCATCGATCTTTTTCGCCGCCTGCGGGATTCCGAGCCGGCGCCGGCGCCGCAGATCGAGACCTCGCCGCTCGGACCGCCGCCAGAACCCGCATTCGCAAGGCATATCGTCTGGGGCGGCGCGGTCGTGCGGCGGGCGGAGGCGCAGGCGCGCGAACGCACCGACCGGCTGCCGATCCTGATGTATCACCGCATCGCTGACACCGGCCCGCCCGGCCTCGCGCGGTGGCGGCTACCGCCTGCGGCCTTCGCCGCGCAAATGCGTTGGCTGCGGCGGAACGGCTATCACGCGGTCACGGCGGCGGATCTGATGCGCCACTGCGCCGCCGGAGCACCGTTCGCCGGCCGTCCGGTGATGATCACCTTCGACGATGCCTATCGCGACTTCGCCGAAGAGGCGTGGCCCATCCTGCAGGCCAACGATCTCACCGCCGAAGTCTTCGTCGTCACCGATCTGGTGGGCGATGCCGCGCGCTGGGACGCCGCCTTCGGCACCCCCGCGCCGCTGATGGACTGGCCGCAGATCCAGGCGCTGGCACAGCAAGGCGTTCAGTTCGGCAGCCATCTCGCCAGCCACAGCCACATGGCCGATCTCACCAGCGTGCAGATCGTGACCGAGGCAGCGCGGTCGCAGGCGATGCTGGCGCATGCGACGGGCCGGCGCTGCGTGTCGGTCGCCGCGCCCTTCGGCGAGGCCGACGACCGCTTCCGCCGCATCGTGCGGCACTGCGGATACGATGCCGCTTTCACGACCGAACCCGGCATCGCGCGCCTGTCCGACGATTCGCTGCACCTGCCGCGGATCGAGGTCGCCGGCGATTGTTCGCTCGATGCCTTCGTGCGGGCGCTGCGACCTGACGGCTAGATCGCGCCGCCCACGGCGGCGAGGAAGCCCGCGGTCATGCGCTCGACGGTGAACCGCTGCGCCACCCGCTCCCGCGCCGCGCTGCCCAGGCTGCGGCGCAGTCCGGCGTCGCGGATCAGCCGCTCCAACGTCCGCGCCAGCGCATCGACATCGCCGGCGTCGAACAGCAGGCCTGTGCGCTCATGCTCGACGATCTCCGGCAACGCTCCCGAGCGCGCCGCGACCGCCGGCAATCCATAGGCGCCGGCTTCAGCCACGGTGAGGCCGAAGCCCTCGTCGAGGGCCGCTGCCACGACGACGTCGAGTTCTCGATAGATGGCGTCGCGCTCGCGTGTGAAGCCGACGCGCACGATACGATCGGCGATGCCGAGTGCGGCGATCTCCGCCTCGACCGTGCGCGGAAAGCGGCCGAGCGCACGGCCGACGATATGGAGACGAAACGACTCGGCGGGCAGTCGCTGCTTCAGCGCCGCGACGGCCCGCAGCAGGACCATGTGCTGCTTTTGCTCCGAGATGCCCCCGATGATCCCGAGCCGGACCGGCGGCGTTTCAGGCGAGGGCGCGACAGCGGGCGGCATGTCGATTCCGTTGTGCACCACCTCCATCGGCAGGCGGCCGAGCGGCGTGCGCGCCACGGCGGCGGCCACGAACCGCGACACGCATATGATGCGATCGACGTGCCTGTGCGCGGCGGCGCCCCATAGTGAAAAGGACGGCCACGCCGGAAGACTGTGCAGATAGAGCAGCCGTTTGGTCCGCGGCAGCGCCCATGCGCTCCACAGCAGGAGTTGCGGGTCGGAAAAAACCAGCCAATCGGGACGCACGGCCTGGACTATGCGTCGAATCTCGCCCACCGCCCTCGGCATGGCGCGCAACGTGTGGAGTGTCCAGAGCGGCTTGCGGAGATAGAGCCGGCCGAGATCGGCCTCGTAATAGTCGAGGCGCGATTCCCAAAGCAGGTGTGGAAACTCACCGTTGTTCCAGCCGTTCACGATGGCGGTGACGCCGTGGCCGCGCCGGTCGAGGTCGGCCATCAGCGCCTGCAGGACGATTTCCATCCCGTGGACCGCCGATCCGCCGGCAAAAAACAGAAAATTCATGTCTCCGGGCCAGACCGGGAGGGAGTTCGAGCCAGATCGGCAAACTCAGGTGACTCTGGTGTCATGTTTGGCGTCAGCAATCAATCTTCCTGCACCGACGTTCAGAGTCCTAGCCTAAACGGTTGGAATCTATTGGGATTGAACCTGCAGAAATCGCGAAAATCGAGCTTCCGGATATCTGAAAACTAATTGCATCAAGACCTCAACATAGCGGTTTGTTACCCCAAATACAAAAACAAATCCATTCGCTGAAGATTCCTCTTGGATTCTGCACCGCAACTGTGGCATTCCTCTTCGCACGCGAGGTTCGGCTGTGGGAGTTGGGCGTCGCAGAGGAAACACTAAAGGTTCGGCAGGTTGTCGGACCGGGCTTTTCGGGGAAGGTGTGGGATGCGTCATCTTTTTCTGGCCGCTTTCATGATGGTTGGTGCTCTCGTCGTGACGTTCGGTGCAGCGTCGACGCTGCAGGGTTGGGCGACGTCGCGCAGCTACGCCAGCAACGTGGCGACCCCGGCGGCGATGATTTCGCCGGTCGCGAAGGCCACCGAGACCGCTCCGGCGGGCCGCAACCGGCTCCATGTGACGCCGCGTCAGGCCACTGCCATCGGTCAGGTTGCCGAGTCGAAGATCTAGGATTGGAGACGACGCCCTCGGGGGAGAGGCGTCTGAAGACGAAAAAAGCCGCATCGCTGCGGCTTTTTTTGCGTCCCGATTCCTGAGGCTCCCGAGCTAGCGCTTCACCACGTAGTCGTCGAAGGCGTAGGTCGGATAGACCTTGGCCCAGGCCGCGCGCACCAGCGCCTCGATCTGCGGCCGGAACGGGCTCTCACGCCGGATGGCGACCCCATAGTCGAAGGCATCTTTCACGACGATGTACTGCCGGTACAGGCGTTCGTCGGACAGGATGACGGCGCGCAAGCCCGTGTAGTCGTTGTGGGGCATCCAGATCAGGTCCACGCCACGCGCCAGGAACGGCCCCATCTGCATGCCCTGCAGGCCGATCGTCGTGTCGTTGAGGCCGACCAGGTCGATCACATCGGCCTGCATGGCGCTGACCCCCAGCAGGCCGACCTCGGAAGAGCCGATCTTCGCGCCTAGCGGCAGATGCGCGGCGATATCGAAGTCCATCGTCTCGGACGTTACCTTGTAGCCCTTGTGCGGCAGCGGCACGGAGGCGGCGACCGGCATGTCGGGCTTGGGCACCGCGTTGGCGATCAGCCGCTGCTGGTCCGCCTTGATCGGCGCCTGCCAGGCCGGACGCGAGAGCGTGTAGAGGCCGCAGGCGATGAGGACCGCGATGGGGGCCGCGATGAAGGCCCGGCGGGCATTGCGGGCCACGCCGGCATCGGCGCAGAGCAGCGCCGGCACGATGAGGAACGGCAGGCACGGCATGTAGAAACGCCCGCCGAATCCCATGATCTGGCGCACGGTCAGCAGGTAGGCGAAGGTCGCCGCCACCGGCAGGAGGAAGACCGCGAGCCGGACGAGTTGGTCGCGCCGCAGGGTGGCGGCGATCGCACCCAGCCAGGGCAGCGCGCAGGCACTCGCCTCGAGAAAATACTGGACGGCGCTTTCCTCGCTCTGGAAGCCTGCGTAGCTGCGCGCCGACTTGGCGTAGAAACCCAGCGGCAACGGCACGCCGAAGTACCATCGGCAGATCAGCATCTCCGCGCCGATCAGCACGAGCGGCAGCACGACCAAGCCGACAAGCGCATCGAGCCGTCGCGGCTTGGCCAGGAAGGCCCAGGCGAGGAACGGGATGGCCATTGCGCAGAGGCCGCTGTCCGGCCGCGCGAGGAAAGCAGCGAACGACAGCAGGCCAACGGCAAACGACATGCGGCGCGTGGGAGCGGCCACGTATTCCAGCACGCCGAATGCCAGGCCTGCGTTGGCCAGCACGGCCAGCATCGTGTCCATGCCCGACGACAGGTTCGTGCGGAACGTGGCCATCGCCACCACAGGCAGCGTGACAGCGGCCAGCGCAATCACCGGCTGGCGCAGGAACGGCGACGTGGCGTGGCGCGATACGGTGAAGGCCATCACGACGAACGCCGCCACGCCGGTGAGGCCCGACGCCAGCCGCAGCGCCATCTCCGGTCCGACGGGCAACAGCGTGAACGGCAGGCAGAAGAACACCCAGAGCTGGCTGGTCAGCCCGTAGGTCGGCGGACCGCCCGCGTTCCACACCAGCCCGAGTCCCTGCCGCAAGTGCACCGCGTAGCGGTAGTACATGTAGGAGTCGTCGAAGAAGAAGATGTGCCGCAGGATCCCGATCACGACGATCGTTGCCACCAACAGGGCAGCCGCGGCCGCCCAGCTCATCCATCGAACAGTCGTCGTCTCAGTCGGCACACGGCACCACAAGCTTGAAATGCCTGGAGACCATGCCGTCTTTCACGGCATTTGCACAGTGGCCAGGGGATCGTGTCATCGCCTCGCCTGCCTTGAAACGACCGACGCCGCACCGCGCCGTTTGACGCTCAGGATGCCCGGCGTCAGCCTGCGATGGCGGCCTTGATGCGGTCGACCGCGGCGTCGGGCGCGGTGAGCACCGGCGTCGCGACCGCGGCGGTGACGGCCGCCAGCGCACGCGACGTCGAGAAGTGCGCGAGCATGATGGCGTCGCAATGCGCGAGCTCGGGCGCCCGCGCGGCGATCAGCGCGTTGTGCCGGTCGGCGTCGCCCTTGCGCAACGCGTCCATGGCCCCTTCGACGACGATCGTCTCGAGCGTCGCCCGGGGACCCGTTTCGCCGCCCGCCTCGGCGACGAACTGCTCGAACTCCTCCGTCATGGTCAGCACCGACGGCGCGAAGGTCGCAAGCATGCCGATCCGTCGCCCGCGGCCGATCGCCTCCCGGAACATCGCTTCGTTGGGCTTCAGCACGGGCACCGGCAGCTCCCTTGCCATGCGCTCGATCGCCGGCCCGAACGCCGAGCAGGTGACGAGGATCGCGTCGGCCCCGATGCGATGCGCGTAGCCGCCGAGCTCGACGAAGCGCTCGAACATGCGCGGCGTCAGGTCATGGTCCTTGGCGCGATCGACCGACAGCGAGTTGTCGAGCAGGTCGACGGTCTCGGACTCGGGCCACCGCGTGGCGAAGGCGCGCTGGATGGGTTCCATGGCGACGGGCGTGCCATGCAGGAGGACGACGCGAGGCTTCTTCGACATGCGGCCGGTCTTTCGAAAGGAGAGCGATTTCAGGAATGCGGCAGGCGCGACACCAGACCGCCATCGCCATAGGCCTTGGCGGCGGCAGGCGAGGCGAGCAGCGCCATGAACGCGGCGGCGCCGTCGGGGTTCGCGGCATCGGCGAAGATGGCGGCATCGAAGGTGGAGACGGTCTGGACCTCCGACGGAAACGGACCGGCGACGGCGACGCCGGGGACCGACATCAGTTCGCTCACCTGCTGGATCGCGATGTCGGCCTCGCCGCTCGCGACCTTCTCGCCGGTGAAGCCCATCGGGATCGCGACGGCGCGCGCCTTGACCTCCGCGGCAATCCCCAGCCGCTCGATCAGCCCGGTGAAGTAGATGCCGCTCGCGCCCGCTTGGGAGTAGGCCACCGCCCTAGCCCCGACGAGCGCCTGCTTGAACGTTTCGACCGTCGAGACGTCAGGCTTCGGCGCGCCCTCGCGGACGCCGACGCCCAGGATCGAGTCGGCGAGACAGATGCGGGTCTCGGGTCTTACGACGCGGTCGGCGCAGAGCTTGTCCATGGAGCCATTGATGGCGATGACGACGTCAGTGCGCTGGCCTTCGGCGATCGACTTCATGATGGCCGTGGTCGGACGCCAGTCGATCTCCAGGCGATAGGGCGAGGCGACCTCGAAGGCCGGTTTCAGCCAGCGATTGACGGCCACTTCGAGGGCGAGACCGCTCATGACGGCGACGGACGACGGCAATGCCACTGGACTTCACTCCGCACAAAGGACGCTTGCCACTATAGCGCGGTGCAGCAGTTTCTTGCATGGTTTTGCAGGGCAATTGTCGGCAGGACAATGGGCAACGGTCCCCGCCTCTTTCCCGCCAAGCGCCGCTGCAACTCACCTGCAAAAAGCAATCGTCAACCAGCGGCTCTCCCGTCCTGAACTGCTTTCAGCGCCGCGCGCGTTGTCGTCAAGAATTGGTCGATGTCTGCCTCGGTAATGGCAGTCGACACGTTTCCGCTGCAGTTCGCCGAAACCATGATGCCGCGATTGGTATATTCGCGCTGCAGGCTCTGCACCGCCGCCTCCTGCGGTTTGGTGGGGTAGGCCGAGCGATGATCGGTCAATTCGTTGTTGCGGAAGTGGATGCGGAAGAGCGAGCCTGTTCCCGATGCCTGCCCCTCAATGCCGAGTTCCGCGAAGATCTTCCCGATCTCGCCGCGAATGGCGGCACCACGCTGATTCAACATAGCTACCTGGCCCTGATCAAACGCAGTTAGCGCTGCGAGACCCGCGACCATCGAGACGGGGTTCGCGTTGAAGGTGCCGGTGTGCGGCACCGCAGGCGATCCTTTGGTCTGGTCGAAAACTTCCATGACGTCCTTGCTGCCGCCCACCGCGCCCACGGGGAAGCCGCCGCCGATCACTTTGCCGAAGGTCGACAGGTCGGGCGCCGGGAAGCGCTCTTGCGCGCCGCCGAAGCCGACACGGAAGGAGATGATCTCATCGTAAATCAGCAGGATTCCGTGCTGCTGGCTGAAGCGGCGCAGGAAGTCGAAGAACGCGGCGCGGCCGGGAATCATGCCGGTCCGGTTCGACACCGGCTCGACGATGATGGCCGCGAGGTTTGCGGCTTCAGGCGTGAGGAGCGCCTCGGCAAGGGCAACGTCGTTGTATGGAAAGACCACCGTATTCTCCGACACGGTCGGCGGCGTCCCCTTTGTATAGGGTACCTTCTCCGGATTCTCGCGCGGCCCCCATGTCGCGGGTCCGCTGCCGCGGCTGATCTCCACGAAATCGTAGGAGCCGTGATAAGCACCCTCGCACTTGGCGATCTTGTAGCGGCCGGTATAGGCGCGCGCGGCCTTTATGGCGAACATCACCGCTTCGCTGCCGGAATTGGTGAAACGGATGCGCTCGACGCTGCTCACGCGGCCGGTCATGTACTGGCCAAGTTCGATCTCGGCCTGGGTCGGACCGGAGAAGGACACGCCGAGATGGAGCTGTTTCGACACGGCATCGACGATCGGCGCGAAGCAATGGCCATGGACCAAGGCCGACTGATTGTTGATGAAGTCGGTGCGCTCGACGCCGTCGACGTCCTTGACCCGCGCGCCCTTCGCCTCGGCGATGAAGATCGGATAGGGCGCTTGGTAGACGGCGATGCGGCTGTTGCCACCCGGCATGAACTGGCATGCGCGCTCGAAAAGCTTCGCCGAAGTCGAATTCTTGTCGGGATACATGCTCGTCATCCTTTGTCAGACTGTGTGGCCGACGGCGCGGCAGCTTGCGGATAGAGATGGCAGGCAACGCGCCGGCCGTCGGGCAGCACGCTCCAGCCGGGCACTTCGGACTTGCAGCGCGCCATGGCCCGCGGGCAGCGCGGATGGAAATGGCAGCCCAACGGCGGATCGAGCGCCGACGGTATCTCCCCCTGGATCTTGTTCAGCCGATCGCGGGCGGAGATGTCGGGCGGCAACGACGCCTCGCGCAGCGCCACGGTGTAGGGGTGGCGGGGATCGTCCAGCACCTGCTGGGCAGTGCCCTCCTCGACGATCCGCCCGAGATACATGACGGCGACGCGCGTGCAGAAGCTGCGGACGACGCCGAGGTCGTGTGAGATCAGAAGGAAGCCGAGCTCGTGCACTTTCTGCAGCTTCTTCATCAGCAGGATGATCTGCGCCTGGACCGATACGTCGAGTGCCGACAAAGGCTCGTCGGCGACGATCAGCGACGGCCGTAGCGCCAGCGCCCGCGCGATCGAGATGCGCTGGCGCTGCCCGCCACTAAAATGCTGCGGATACTTGGACAACGAATCCGAGGGCAGCGAGACTTCCTCGAGCAGCCGCACGATCCGCTCCCTCATCTCCCGAACCGAAAGCTTGCCCTGGATCCGGTAGGGCTCCGTCAGGATGGCCTCGATGTTCATGCGCGGGTTGAGCGAGCTGTACGGATCCTGGAACACCATTTGCAGGCGTTCATGCGCGCGCGTGTTCCGCCGGCGCCGCGCCTCCGAGAGCGACTTCCCTTCCAGCAGGATTTCGCCCGCGTCGGCGCGGATCAGGCCCATGATGCAGCGCGCGACGGTCGACTTGCCGCAGCCAGATTCGCCGATCAGCCCGACCGCCTCACCGCGCTCGACCGAGAGATTGACCAGGTCGATCGCCCGCACGTAGCGCTTTGGCGCGAGGAAGGAGCGCGAAACCGCGAAGCTCTTGCGCAGATTGCGGACGTCAAGCAGTGGCGACATGGCGCTCCCCTGCCGGAAAGAAGCAACGCGCCTGCTGGTCCGTCGACGACCGGAACTCCGCCGGCGCCGGCGGCTTCTGGGTGCAGACCTCCCGCGCGCCGCGGCAGCGCGGCGCGAAGCGGCAGGCGAACGGCATGGAGTCGAAGCGCGGCACAACGCCCGGGATCGGCCGCAGTTCGCCCGGCCGGTCGATCCGCGGCGTCGCGAGCAGCAGGTCGCGCGTGTAGGGATGGCGCGGCACGCTCAGGATGTCCTCGGCCGTGCCGGTCTCGACGATCTGGCCCGCATACATCACGGCGACGTCATCGGCGATCGCCGCGACCGCGCCGAGATTGTGGCTGATGAAGATCATCGACATGCCGTTCTCGCGCCGCACGTCGCGCAGTAGCGACAGGATCTGCGACTGGATCGTCACGTCGAGGCTGGTCGTCGGCTCGTCGGCGATGATCAGGCGCGGCTTCGAGGCAAGCGCCATCGCGATCATCACGCGCTGGCGCATGCCGCCGCTCAGCTCGTGCGGATAGCTAAGCGCGCGCCGCTCGGGCGACGGGATTTTCACCTCGTCGAGCAGCCGAAGCATCTCGCGGCGCCCCGCCTCGCGCGAGGACGTGCCGATGCGCGAGATCGCCTCCTCGATCTGCCGACCGATCGGCACGACGGGATTGAGGGCGTTCAGCGAGTCCTGGAAGATGACAGAGATATCCCGGCCGCGAATTTCGCGCATGCGCGCTTCGGGCAGCCCCAGCAGTTCCTTTCCGTCGAAGTGGATCTTGCCCGACACAGCGAAGCGCTTGGCGTCCCCCAGCAGCCGCACGATCGACATCGCCAGCATGCTCTTGCCGCTGCCGGATTCGCCCACGATCGCGAGGGTGCGGTCGCGCGCGAGGCCGAGATTGACGCGGTCGACGATATCGATCTGCCTGCCCTGAAGGCGCACGGCGACGCTCAGATATTTGATGTCGAGCAGCGATGCGGACGGCGGCATCAGACTTCCCGCATCCGCGGATCGGCCAGATTACGCAAACTGTCGCCGACGGTGTTCAACAGGAGAACGATCACGAAGATCACGAGCCCTGGCAGCAGGGAGAGCCAAGGCGCCTCATGCAGGACGTTCATTCCCTCCATCATGATGCTGCCGAAGGTCGGGATCGGCGGGCGAGCGCCCAGGCCCAGGAAGCTCAGGGAGGCCTCGACCAGAAGCGCGTAGGCAGTCCATAGAGACGCCAGCACCGCGAGGTCGCCGATGACGTTGGGCGCGATGTGGCATGCCATGATGCGCACATTGCCCGCACCGAGGGTCTTCGCGGCCTCGACGAATTCCTTGTTGGCGACGCCCATGGCACCGGTGCGCGCGGCGCGGGCGAATTTCGGCACCAGCGACACGGCGATCGCGGAGATCAGGTTGGGCACGCCCGGCCCCAGCAGGCCGACGACCAGCAGACAGAGCACGAAACTCGGGAAGGCCAGCAGCACCTCGATGATGCGCGTGACCGCAAGGTCGACCCAGCCGCCGCGATAGCCGCCCAGGATGCCGAGAGTGCCGCCCACGAGCAGGCCCAGCAAGGTCGAGCCGACGCCGACCATCAGCGATATGCGTGCGCCCCAGATGATGCGGGACAAGATATCCCGCCCGTAATTGTCGGTCCCGAACCAGTGTTCGGTATCGGGCGGTTCGAGTCGATTGGCGATGTCCTGCTCGGCATAGTCGTAGGGCGCAACCCACGGCGCGGCGATCGCCAGGCCGATGATGGCGAGCAACAGGACGGCGGAAAAGGCCGCGACCCGGTGAGTGCGGCCATAACGGCGAAGAGCCGCAGCGAGGGAGGCGGCGGCTTTCATGTGAGCTTCAGTCGCGGATCGACGCAGGCCGAAATCAGGTCGGTCGCGAGCCCGACCACCACGACAATCACGCAGTAGATGATGGTCAGCCCCTGCAGCAACACGTAGTCGCGTGAGTTGAGAGCGCCAATGATCAGCTTGCCCAGTCCCGGCCGGGTGAAGATCACCTCGGTGATGACGGCGTTGCCCAGCAGGATGCCGAAGTAGAGACCGGACACGGTGATGATCGGCAGCAACGCGTTGCGCAGGACGTGGCCCAGAATCACCTTCGTCTCGTCGATGCCCTTCATGCGCGCGGTCCGCACGAACTGCTCCGGCAGCACCTCCATAACGGACGTCCGCGCCGACCGCGCGACGAAGGCGAGGAAGGTGATCCCCAAGGTTATGCCCGGCGGGATCAACGCCTTCAGGTGACCGGCCTGGCCGACGACGTCACCAGATCCGATCACGGGGAAGATTGGCCAGTAGATCGAGAAGGCCAGAATGAAGCATATGCCGATGAAGAAGGCCGGGCACGACAGGCCGACCAGCGAGATCACACGTGCGACGTAGTCCGGAAGGCGGTCGCTGCGCAGCGCGGCGACGATGCCCAGCGGCACGCCGAACAGCACACCGAAGCCGATCGCGAAGATGGTAAGTTCGAGCGTATAGGGAAAGACGTCGGCCACCTCCGCCACCACCGAGTGGCCGGATACCATCGAATTGCCGAGATCGCCGCGCAGCACCCCCGTCAGGAAGTGACCGTATTGCGTCATCAGCGGCTGGTCGAGGCCGAGCTTCTCGCGCAGCGTGTTGATCGCCTCCTGGCTGGCCGCATCACCCAGGATGGCGATCGCCGGGTCGCCCGGCAGGATCCGGGCACAGAAGAACACAGCCGATGCCGCAAAGAACACAGTCGGGATCGTCGACAGCAGGCGGCCGAGGATGAACCGGATCATGGCGATTTCATCCGCGGACGCTGTACTGCCCGGCTCGCGAGATCACTTGAAGGTCGTCTTCTCGGTGATCATCGGACCGAAGCTGATCGACGCTTCGAGCTTGTAGCCGAGGTCGAGCTTGTTGCTCTGGCCCCAAACCTGCTGCTCGTCGAACAGCGGGATCGCACAGACATCGGCGATGATCTTGCGCTGCGCCTCGTGCCAGTACTTCAGCTGCTTCTCGGGATCGGTCTCGACCCGTGCCGCATCGATGTCCTTGTCCCCCGCCTTGCAGTGGCTGAAGTTCGTGACCGCACGTGGCTGGCCGATGGCGCTGTCCGAGTGGAAGAACTGCGTCAGGAAGATGTCGGCGATCGGGAAGCGCGCGGCGGTATAGACCACGATTGGGCTGAGATCTTTGCGGATCTGGCTGTGCCAGGCCGGATGCTCGATCAGCTGCAGGTCCATGTTGATGCCGGCCTTGGCGAGCTGGGCCTGGAGCAGCTGATAGGGCTCGACGAACGAACGGTTGGAACCCAGTACCTTCAAGGTCAGCCCGTTGGGATAGCCAGCTTCCTTCAGAAGCTGCTTGGCCTTGGCGACATCGAACTTGAACCGCGGCACGTCCTTGGTGTAGCCGAGATATCCGATCGGCACGACCGAGGGATTGTCGGCCACCACGTCGGCGCCGACGAACTTCACGAACTGCTCGTGATTGATCGCATGGGCGATGGCCTGGCGGACGCGGATGTCGTCCAACGGCTTCATCGATTCGTTGAGGTTGATCAGGCGCAGCTCGCCCGGACCGAACACGTCGATGATGATGCCGGGCGTCGACTTCATGCGCTCGGCCCACTTCTGCTCCTTGCGGCCGTAGAAAAGATCGAGCTCGCCCGCCCGGAACGCGAGATCGCGGCTCTCGTTCGACGGGATGTAGCGGTAGAAGATCTGGTCGATCTTCGGCTTGCCACGATAGTAGTCGGCGTTGGCCGAGAGCCGGACGAACTGCTTGGCCTTGTATTCCTCAAATTGGAACGGACCGGTACCGATCGGCTTCTTGGAGTACTCGCCCTTGGTTTCCTCGTCGGCCTTCTTGCTGATGATGAGCGCGCCGCGCTGGGCGGTGACGATCGCGAGCAGCGAGGGGACGCGGTGCTTCAGCGTGATCTGGACGGTCGCGGGATCCGGCGCCTCGACTTTGTCAAAGGCCGCGAAGTCGCTGGCGAAGATCGACGTCTTGGGATTGGACGCTCGTTTCAACGAGTAGACCACATCCTCAGCCGTCAACTTCCCGTAGCCGTGATGGAAGGCGACGTTGGGCCGAAGCTTGAACGTCCAGACCAGACCGTCGTCACTGTGAGTCCAGGATTCGGCCAGGTCCGGCTCGATCTTGCTGGGGTCGATAGTGCCGGGCGGGAAGCGGACGAGGCCGCCATACATCCAGGCAGTCAAGATGTTGTCGATCGTCTCTGCCGACATCGACGGATCGAAGGAGCCGGCTTCCGAACCGTGGATGCCGACCCGCAAGATTTGTTCGGCCTCGGCGGGCGCCGGAGCGATGGACTGCATTCCCGCGAACAGGACCGCAGCCATGACTGTCGAAACGTACTTCATCTGTACCTCCGCTGTTTTCCGCCTTCGGTCTACGGCCTAGAGGCCGACGGCCGTGCCGTGCTTGCCCGACTCCATCATCTCGCGCAGCAGCCCGTGAAGCTTCTTGGTCACCGGGCCAGGCTTGCCGTCCGCGATCGTCCGGCCGTTGATCGTCACCAACGGCCTCACCTCCGCCATGGTGCCGCATTCGAACACCTCATCCGCGGTCACGAGATCGTAGGTCGACAGGCGCGCCTCCGAAGCAGGCAGCTTGTTCTGGTGGCAGAGATCGAGCAGCAGGCGGCGAGTGACGCCATTCAGGATGCTGCCGAGGCTGGGAGTCATCACCTTGCCGTCCTTCACGACGAACAGGTTGCTGGAATAGGCCTCGGCCACGTTGCCTTCGGCGTCGAGCATGATCGCGGTCTCGGCGCCGGCGGCCTGTGCCTCGAGATAGGCCATGATGTTGTTGATGTAGTTACACGTCTTGGCACGCGTATCCATGCTGGCGGCCGGAATGCGCCGCACCGAGACGACCTGGGCCGTGATGCCCTTGTCCCACTTCGCGCGCCGCGCCTCGATCTTCTCGAACTGGCACATGATGACGATAGTGGGCGCGCCCAGCTCGCCCATGTTGCGGATGCCGAGGGGGCCTGCGCCGCGCGTGACGATCGGCCGGACGTAACCGTTGTCGATCTTGTTTCGGCGCGCCGTCTCGAGGATGAGGTCCTGCAGCTCCTGGCGGCTCATCGGCATCGAGAAGCCGAGATAGTTCACGCTGTCCTCGAGGCGATCGAGGTGGGCGGTGAGCTGGAAGATGTGGCCGTTGACGATCTGCAAGCCTTCAAAGGCGCCGTCGCCATAGATGAAGCCGTGATCGAAGACGCTGACCTTGGCGTCTTCCTTCTTAACGAACGAGCCATTGACGTAAACGATATCGGCGATCATCCCGCACACACTCCCCCTGAAGGCCGGAAATCCTTTCGTACGCTGTGTCATCAATCAAATACCAAAAATCGACTTAGCCATTCAGAAATGGTATGGGCGCGCCATGAACTTGCGCCAGATCGCCGCCTTCCGGGCCGTCATGGATTGCGGATCGATGACCATTGCCGCGCGCACGATGGGAATCTCGCAGCCCAATGTCAGTCGCCTGATTGCGGAGCTTGAGGACTCGATCGAGTTGCAGCTCTTCGAGCGGCGCGCGGGGCGGCTGCTCGCGACAGCGGAAGGCAGCGCGTTCCACCTCGAGGTCGAGCGCCTGTTCGGCGGCCTGGATAGCCTCCGGCAGGCGGCGACCGACATCAGGGTGTCTGGACGCGGCAGCCTGCGCATCGCTGCCACCTTCTCCTTCACCGGCAGCATCCTGCCGTCGGCGATCCGCGAGCTACGCGAGCGCTACCCCGCCGCAGTGGTCTCGCTGCAGATCCGATCGAGCGCCACCATCCTGCAATGGGCGGCCGCCCAGCAATGCGATGTCGGCCTCGCCTGGAACGTCTCCGAGGTGCCAGAAGTCGATGTCGAGCCGCTGCTGATCTTCCCCGGCGTGTGCGTCCTCCCGTCTGATCACCGCCTGGCGTCGAAGCCCGCCATCCGTCCCGACGATCTCCGCAACGAGCCCTTCATCTCCTTCACCGTCGACGACAGCATGCGCAAGCGCATCGACGGCGTCTTCGAGGAACGGCGCATTCCCCGGCGGCTCGTGATGGAAACTCAATACAGCGCCGCGATCTATGCGCTGGTGGCGGAGGGTGTGGGCGTCAGCATCGCCAACCCCGTGCCGATCCGGGAATTCGGTCATCGCGCGCTCCACATCAGGCGCTTCGTGCCGGAGATCATGCTTGAGAGCTTCATCCTGAGGCCACGGCAACGGCCGCAGAACCGGCTGGCCCAAGACTTCATCGAAATCTTGAAGAAAACAATGAGCGAGGAGAGAAAGCACTTCGACAAAGTGCTTTCGTCCACGCCCCGGACGCGGCGGCTGACACAAGGCAGAGCAGCAGCGAAAACGCCGAAGGAAGCAATACGCCTGTCATCCGCGAGCAATTGACGAAGACCGGCTTCCGTCTTGCGCGCTTGCTCAACGACGCTTTGAATTGAGAGCCCGGCAATATGGCCTCTCCCGACGAACTTGGAGCAATGGCCGCGGCGCGTCGAGGAAGTACGTGCCCACGAACAGCGGCATCGGCACCAAGGCGCACTTGGCGCTCGCTCTCCTCCTGCGCACCGGTGTACGGCGACCCGATGTCGTGAAGCTCGGGCGGCAGATGGAGCGCGACGGCGTGCTGGATTTCACCGAGACGAAGGGTGCGGCAAGCCGAGCGCGAAAACGCGTGTGTTGCCCATTCTCCCAGAGGTACAGGAGGCGATTGACGCATGGCCCTCGGGGCAGATGGTTTATCTGGTGACGGCGTTTAACAAGCCGTTCACGGTCGCCGGCTTCGGTAACCGCTTCCGCGATTGGTGTGACGAGGCCGGCCTAAATCACTGCTCGGCGCCAAGGATGCAATGCATCTCATCGAACCGCAGTGGAACAAAAACGGCGCGTAGGATGTCGCACTTTTCCGTCGCGGCAGAAGGTGCGACACAACGGGGCTCTAAGCCCTTGTAATCGTTCAATATGAAAAGTGAATGGTGCCCCGAGACGGAATCGAACCGCCGACCCCATCATTACGAATGACGTGCTCTACCAGCTGAGCTATCGGGGCAACGGGGCGGGTTTAAAGAAAAGCCGGGGAGCGCGCAAGACGGCGTTTGGCAGGCTATAAAGCGCCGCCGTGCCGACCTTTCTCGCTCTTCTGCCGCTGCTTCTGGTCCTCGCCCTCCTGGCATCGGGCCGCGCCAGCGCGCTGGGCGCCGGTCTCGCGGGCCTCGCCGCCACGATCGCGGTCGCAGCCATCGCCTCCGGCGCCGCCGACGCCCTCCTCGCCCTGCTGGCCCGTGAGATCCCGGCCGGCCTGTGGCTGTCCTGGCACGTGGTGGCGATCATCGCGACAGGCATCTTCTTCCACCGCTGCCAGCAGTCGCGCGGCGACGCGGTGGGCGGCGACGCGCTCGAGGCGACGGCGCGGCGGCTGTGGGCCGTGTGCTTCCTGATCGGTCCCTTCGCCGAGGCGGTGACCGGCTTCGGCGTGGGCTACATCATCGCGCTCGCGGCGCTGCGGCGCCTCGGCGTCGGCGGCTTGCCGGCCCTGCTGCTCGGCCTCTACAGCCAGAGCCTCGTGCCGTGGGGCGCGCTCGCCATCGGCACGACCGTCGGCGC
>JAFEFH010000270.1 GCA_018240695.1 Pseudomonadota bacterium
GCGCGCCGCGGCGTCGAGGCGCGAAGTCGATCTCGCCAGCCGCCAGGTCGCGGCGGGACGGCACGAGATCGAGCTTTCGGTTCCGGACGTTCATTGTGCGAGCTGCATCCGCACCGTGGAAACGATCCTGGCGGCGCTGCCGGGCGTGGAACGGGCGCGCGTCAACCTGTCGACGCGCCGGGTGAGCGTCCGTTGGAGCGGCGCCGAGGCGCCACCGCTTCTCGAGGCGCTGGAGCAGGCCGGCTATCCCGCCCATCTGTTCGAGCGCGAGGAGAGCCTCAAGGACCCCGAGTTCGGGCGGCTGATGCGCGCTCTGGCCGTGGCGGGCTTCGCCGCCATGAACATCATGCTGCTTTCGGTCGCGATCTGGTCCGGCGCCGATCCCGCGACGCGGCAGATCTTCCACTGGATATCCGCGGCGCTGGCCCTGCCCTGCGTGGCCTATTCCGGCCGCATCTTCTTCACGCCGGCATGGCAGGCGCTGCGGCACGGCCGCGCCAACATGGACCTGCCCATCTCGGTCGGCGTGCTCTCGGCAACGGCGCTCAGTCTCTACGACACCGTGCAGGGCGGGGCGTATGCCTATTTCGACGCCGCCACCTCCCTGCTCTTCGTGCTGCTGGTCGGACGGGTGCTCGACCATGTGATGCGGGAGAAGGCGCGCTCGGCGGTGCGCGGACTGGAGCAGATGTCGCCGCGCAGCGCCCTCGTCCTGCGAGAGGACGGCAGCAGCGCCTATCTTGCCTTGTCCGAGATCGCGCCCGGCATGCGCCTCCTCGTGGCGGCGGGCGATCGAGTGCCCGTCGACGGCCGGATCGAAAGCGGTACCTCCCTCATCGACCGATCGATCGTGACCGGCGAAAGCACCCCCTGCCCGGTGGCCGCGGACGACCTCGTCCAGGCGGGCTCGCTCAATCTCGCCGGTCCCCTGACCGTGGTCGCCAGCGCGGGCGCCGACGGCTCCTTCCTCGCCGAGATCGTCAGGCTGATGGGCACGGCGGAAGAAGGCCGCGCGCGCTACCGGCGTCTCGCCGACCGCGCGGCCGCTCTTTACGTGCCGATCGTTCACTGCCTGGCCGGTGCCGGCCTTCTCTTCTGGCTGGCCAAGACCGGCGACTGGCACCGAGCCGTCAGCGTGGGCGTCGCCGTCCTCGTCATCACCTGTCCCTGCGCCCTGGGGCTTGCCGTCCCGATGGTGCACGTCATGGCGGCCCGGCGGCTGTTCGAGCGGCGCATCATGGTGCGGGACGGCAGCGCCATCGAGCGCCTGGCCAAGGCCGACACCGTCGCCTTCGACAAGACCGGCACACTAACCTGCGGCGTTTCGCTGGCATCCGACTCCCGACTTCCCGAGGACAGGGTACTGGCCATCGCGGCGGCGCTCGGCCGGCATTCGAATCACCCTCATGCGCGCTGCCTGGCGGCGACGGCTCCGGGCCGCGACGGACCGCTGGCGAGCGGCCTTGCCGAAGAGCCAGGGCAGGGCATCGAAGGCTGGATAGAGGGCCGACGCTATCGCCTTGGACGTGCCGCCTGGGCGCTTGCGCCGGCTGCGGCCGAACGGGACGGAACCCTGCTGGCGTCCGACGACGGGCTTCTTGCCGCCTTCAGCTTCGAGGAGAAGCTGCGGCGCGGCGCGCAGGCGGCCGTCGGCGCATTGCGCGCCGCGGGGCTCGAGCTTGCGATCCTCTCCGGCGACGGGGCGGCGGCGGTGGCGCCGATCGCCCGCACCCTGGCCATCCCCACGTTCGAATCGGCGTTGCTGCCCAGCGGAAAGGTCGATTGGCTGCGGGACCGCGCCATGCAGGGGCACAAGGTGCTCATGGTCGGCGACGGTTTGAACGACGCGCCAGCCCTCGCCGCCGCCCATGTCTCGATGGCGCCGGCGACGGCGGCCGACATCGGCCGGCAGTCCGCCGATTTCGTCTTTCTGGGCGACGACCTCGCCGCCGTGCCGTTCGCCCACGACCTGGCGCGGCGTGCGAGCCGATTGGTGCACCAGAACTTCGCGCTGGCCATCGCCTACAACCTCGTGGCCTTGCCGGTCGCCTTCCTCGGCCAGGTTACGCCTCTGATCGCCGCGCTCGCCATGTCGGCGTCGTCGCTGACCGTCGTCGTCAATGCCCTGAGGCTA
This sequence comes from Pseudomonadota bacterium, assembly GCA_018240695.1. GTDB lineage: Bacteria > Pseudomonadota > Alphaproteobacteria > Reyranellales > Reyranellaceae > Reyranella. Next base: position 2,135 of record JAFEFH010000270.1, read on the forward strand.
CGGGGCCGCCGGGAGTCATGAGTAGTCTCGTCTATCTCGTCCCGCTGGCGCTGCTCTTGGGCGGCGGGTCCCTCGTGGCTTTCCTGTGGACGGTACGCGGCAACCAGTACGAGGATCTCAAGGGCGCGAGCGAACGCATCTTCGTCAACGAAGCGGGCGATCAAGCCGAAGCGCAGCATACCCATTCGCCTCGGCAACGGGACGGCGAGCAATAGAACGGCCACATGCCAAGGGTCCACGGGTCGAAACGGACGCGCCGCCGCTCTTGTGGACATCACGCGCAAGCTCTACCTCGCCTTGCATGGACACACGCAAAATCACGACAGGCCCCGACCTGGTCTTCGACTGCTCGGTGGCGGGTAAAGACGACGCGCCGCTCGTGCTGATGCTGCACGGCTTCGGCGTGTCGCGACATTTCTGGGACAAGCAGGTGCCCGCGCTGGCCGGCGCTGGCTACTTCGCCGTGGCGCCGAACCAGCGCGGCTATTCTCCCGGCGCGCGCCCCGATCCACGGGATCTCGATGCGTACAAGATCGATCGCCTGGTGCAGGACGCCCTCGACATCGTCGCCGCGGCGGGTCACGGCGACAAACGCTTCCATCTGGTCGGCCACGACTGGGGTGGCAGTCTATCCTGGATCATCGCCGCGCGTCATCCCGAACGCCTGCGTTCGCTCACCATGCTGTCTCGGCCGCATCCCGCGTCGTTCCTCCGTGCTCTCGCGATGCCGGATGGCGAGCAGAAGCGGCGCTCGGGCCATCACACGGCGTTTCTCGAGCCCGATGCCGTGCCCAAGCTGCTCGCCAACGATTGCGAGTGGCTGCGTTCGCGGCACATGCGCCAAGGAATGCCCAAGGCCGCGACTGACGCGCACATGTCGGTACTGGGCAACGAGGCTGCGATGGAGGCGGCCCTCGCCTGGTACCGGTCGAGCGGGCCGCGCCAGCCACTCGGTCCTGTAAAGGTGCCGACGCTCTATCTGTGGGGCGACAACGACGACACGGTGGGGCGGGTCGCCGCCGAAGGCACCGCCGAGTTCATCGACGCACCCTATCGTTTCGAGGTGCTAAGGGGAGTCGGCCACTATGCGGCCGACCAGGTACCGGACCGCGTCAACCAGCTCCTGCTGGAGCAGCTACGGCAATACGCCGACTGAGGGCCGATACGCCATACCGTTACCTGGCCGCCCCGAACTAAGCGGCCTCTTCCAGCGTCGAACAGGTTCCGCTCACTCGAGTCTGGCGCATGTAGCGGCGGAAGCGGTCGGCGTCGTAGCCGGCCCCGGCATGAAGCAGGCAGCGGTTGTCCCAGAGCACCACGTCGCCGGGCTGCCAGGCGTGGCCGTAGATGTGCTCGGGCCGGATCGCCTCCGCGGTTAGTTCGTCGAGCAGCGCACGGCCGGCGGCCGGGTCCATGCCCTCGATCTCCCGGACGTGCGAACCAAGGAACAGGTTCTTCGTCCCCGTCGCCGGGTTGGTGCGGACGAGGCGCTGGCGCACCGGCGGCAGCGACGCCGCCAGTTCGGGCGACACGGCATCGGGCGCCACCTTCGAGCGCGAATAGACATAGTCGTGGATCGCAATCAGCGGATCGAGCTCGGCCTTGCGCGCGGGCGAGAGCCGCTCATAGGCGGCGCGCAGCGAGACGAACATCGTGACGCCGCCTTCGGCCGGCGTTTCGTAGGCGCACATGATCGACAGGAACGCCGGCACCGGTTTGAACGACGCATCCGAGTGCCACATGTTGTTGCCGGTCAGGAAGATCGTCTTCTTGTGCGTGCTGCCCAGCACCGTGCCGTCTTTCTGAACGTTGCCGATGGTGCCGAAATACTCGACCTTGCCGACGCTGGTGTGACTGGGCTCGGGCTTGCCCAACTGGCGCGTGAGAGCGAGCTGGCGGTCGTCGTCCATCGTCTGGCCGGGAAAGCAGACGAACGAATAGTCGTCGACCGCGGCGCTGATCTCGCGAGTCAGCTCCGTCGTGAGCGGCTTGCTCACATCGACGCCGCGCAGGCGCACGCCGAACTCGGGATGCAGTTTCTCGTAGGTCAGCTGGCTCATGACGCCCTCACTTCGGCTGATGAGATTTCAGGAACGTGCGCACGCGATCGATCGTGCGGGCCTTCAGCTCCGGCGGATCGCGCCACGGGAAGACCGTGATCTCGGCATTCGGGGCAAGCGACGCGACGTCGATCGACGTCTGGAGCGGGTGCGACGGCACGTCGTCCGGCAGGACCAGCATCGGCGTTTGGCAGCCGGCGATGAAAGACCGGGGCACGCTATAGAGGAAATCGGGCTGCACGCCCCACAGGCTGTGGAGGTACTTGTCGATCGCCTCCGCGGAGACCTTGGGGAAGCGCTCGCGAAAGCCGGTGAGCCAGTTCTCCTGGCTGTGGCGCACCATGACGCCGGGATCCTCGGGGCGATGGCCGACGGTCTGGCAGAACACGGCAGCCACGACC